>NZ_JBFTMM010000021.1:0-127108 GCF_056396945.1 Pseudomonas sp. 05N432
GGAGGTCGTCGCGAAGCAGACCGTAGGCGATGCCCCCTGATGGACACCGGAGTGAGGGAACGCCGAGCCTAGGCGAGGTGCCGTACGCTTGGGGCGAGCGTTTTTTTGCTTACTTTTTTTAGGCGCTTGTAAAAAAAGTGAGTCGCCGTCAGGCGAAACCCTAAGTAGCCGTTACCGCAGGAATGGATATGTACACCTGCAAGAGGTTGGCCGGCTGTCAGGCCGTCATCGCGAGCAGGCTCGCTCCCACAATGGATTGAGTGCATCTGCGGGAGATTGGTTGGCTGTAAGGCTGCCTTCGCGAGCAGGCTCGCTCCCACAGTTTGGATTGGGGTACATCTGCGGGAGATTGGTTGGCTGTAAGGCTGCCTTCGCGAGCAGGCTCGCTCCCACAGGGTTCGGGTGAACACCTGTGGGAGCGGAGATGAGGTCACGCGAGGCTTTTGCTGACCACTTCAAACACATCGCTGGACAGCTGACCCGAGCCGCGAATGCGCTCCAGTTCCGCCTTCATCAACGCCTGGCGAGCGCTGTCGTATTTACGCCAGCGCGTCAGCGGCGCCAATTGGCGGGAAGCGATCTGCGGGTTGAAGCCGTTCAGCTCGATCACCAGATCCGCAAGGAAGCGATACCCCGAACCATCGGCCGCATGGAAATTGATCAGGTTCTGCCCGGCAAACGCACCGACCAGCGCCCGCACCTTGTTCGGGTTCTTGATGTTGAACGCCGGGTGCTTCATCAACTGCCGAACCCGCTGCAAGCCACCCGGCAACGTGCTGCCGGCCTGCACGCTGAACCATTGGTCCATGACCAACGGGTTGTCCTTGAAGTGCTCGGCAAAACTGGCCAGTGCCTTGGCCTTCTCGGCTTCGAACGGTGAGTTCACCAGCACCGCCAACGAGGTCAGGCGCTCAGTCATGTTGTCGCAGGCATCAAACTGTTCAAGGGCCGCTGCCAGCACTTCTGGCTTGCCACTGAGCATCAGGTAGGACAACGCAATATTTTGCAGGCCGCGACGGGCAAAGTGCTCGGCTTCGGCAACGTAAGCGGTTTGCTTCGACAGCTCACGATTGGTCTGATAACGCAGCCACAGCGCGTCGAACAGGTTGTCCGACAGTTGCTTGCGAGCGAACTCACGGGCCGCGTGAATCGCGTCGACGTCCGCCACTTCGCTGATTTCGGTCAGGTAAGCCTCGCTTGGCAGCGAGAGCATTTCGGCGACCATGGCCTGATCCAGGGATTCATCCGCCAGCACCGAGCGCAACGCGCTGATCAGTCGCTGATCGAGCACCAATGCCTGACCCGCTTGATGCTGAGTGATCAGTTCCTGCAACACCTGCACCGACAACTGCTGGCCGGCTTCCCAACGGTTGAAGCCGTCGCTGTCGTGTTGCATCAGGAACATCAGCTGATCGCGGTTGTACGGGAAGCTCAGTTTCACCGGCGCCGAGAAACCGCGCAGCAACGAGGGCAACGGTTGTTCAGCAATATCGACGAAAGTGAAGGTCTGCTCAGCCTCGGTCACCGACAGCACGCGGGATGTCCCGTCAGCGGCCGCTTCGCCCGCCAGACGCAGTGCGATCGCCGCACCTTTGCTATCCAGCAAGCCCAGTTCTACCGGAATCACGAACGGCAGTTTTTCAACCTTGTCCGGGGTCGCCGGGCAGCTCTGACGGAAGGTCAGGCTGTAGGTTTTCGCCGCCGCATCGTAAGACTCGCTCACCGCCAGACGCGGCGTACCGGCCTGGCTATACCAGCGTTTGAACTGGGTCAGGTCGACGCCGTTGGCATCTTCCATGGCCTTGATGAAATCGTCGCAGGTGACCGCCTGGCCGTCGTGACGCTCGAAATACAGGTCGCTGCCTTTGCGGAAACCTTCGGCGCCGAGCAAGGTGCGGATCATGCGCACCACTTCCGAACCTTTCTCGTAGACGGTCAAGGTGTAGAAGTTGGAAATCTCGATGAACGCATCCGGGCGCACTGCATGGGCCATGGGACCTGCATCTTCGGCGAATTGGTGCGTACGCAGGTAGGCCACGTCCTCGATGCGCTTGACGGTACGCGAGTGCATGTCGGCGGAGAACTCGGCGTCACGGAACACCGTGAACCCTTCCTTGAGCGACAGCTGGAACCAGTCGCGGCAGGTCACGCGGTTGCCCGACCAGTTGTGGAAGTATTCGTGGGCCACCACCGCTTCAACCCGCTGGTGCGCGGCGTCGGTCGCGGTTTCTGCACGGGCCAGCACGCAGCTGGAGTTGAAGATATTGAGGCCTTTGTTTTCCATGGCGCCCATGTTGAAGTCGTTGACCGCAACGATCATGAAGATATCCAGGTCGTACTCGCGACCATAGACTTCTTCGTCCCAGCGCATGGACTTCTTCAGGCTGTTCATGGCGTGCTGGCACTTGTCGATGTTTTCCGGCTCGACGTAAATGCGCAGCGCCACACTGCGCTGGGACATGGTGGTGAAAGTGTCTTCGACGCACCACAAGTCACCGGCCACCAGCGCGAACAGGTAGGCCGGTTTCATGAACGGATCTTCCCAGGTCGCCCAGTGCCGACCGTCTTCACCGGGACCCGAGGCAATCGGGTTGCCGTTGGACAGCAGTACCGGATAGCTGTGCTGCTCGGCGACCACCGTGGTGGTGAACTTGCTCATCACATCCGGGCGGTCGAGGTAATAGGTGATCTTGCGAAAGCCCTCGGCCTCGCACTGGGTGCAGAACATCCCGCTGGACTTGTACAGGCCTTCCAGCGCGGTATTGGTTTCCGGGTGAATCCGCACGCTGGTGTCGACCGTGAAACTGGTGCTGGTCGGGTGCAGGGTCAGGTGGTTTTCCGTCAGTTGATAATCACTGGCACTCAGCTCGGTGTCGCCCAGGCTGACCGACAGCAGCTCGAGTTGCTGGCCATCCAGGACAAGCGGCGGCAGGCCCGGGCCACGGGCCGGATTGCGGCGCATCACCAGTTGCGCATGGACCAGGCTGTGGTCCTCGTACAACTCGAAGGTCAGGTGCGTCTCGTCGATCAGGTACTCGGGCGCCTGATAGTCTTTCAGGTAGATCATCTTCGGTTGTTCGGTGCGCATGCTGGAGTCCTTTTACTGATGCACGGCGAGCTGGTAGGCCGTGTATTTACGAATATTGATAACGCCGGTATCGAAGATCAGGTATTGACCCTTGATCCCCAACAGCGTGCCTTCGGCAATCGGGTTCTTGTCCAGATTGAAGCTGACAATCTTGGCCGGGTACTGCTCGACCGGGTAACGGATTTCAATCGGCTCGACATCAAATACCGGTTGAATCGCTTGCAGGCCGAAGCGCTCCTGCAGTCCTTGCATGCCCTCGGCACAGCTTGCGAACAGTTGATCACGAATCTGTTTCAGGTCAACCGGTGCGGCATCACCCTTGAGCAAGGCGCGCCAGTTGGTCTTGTCGGCCACCTGACTGCGGAACAGGTCTTCGACGAAGCCCGATTGCTGACGGGTCGACACGCGCATGATCGGCAATGCCTGGCTGGCGCCCTGGTCGAGCCAGCGGGTCGGCAACTGGGTGGCGCGGGTGATCCCGACCTTGACGCCCGACGAGTTGGCCAGATACACCACGTGGTCGGTCATGCAGAACTGTTCGCCCCAGGCCGGCTCACGGCAGGTCCCGGCGTCATAGTGGCAACGCTCCGGGCTCATGATGCAGACATCGCACTGCGCCAGTTTGGTCATGCACGGGTAGCAGTAACCCTGGCTGAAGCTGGTTTTGGTTTTGCGTCCGCAATGGATGCAGTGGATCGCACCCAGGTATTCCAGGCGAACCGTGCTGCCGATCAGAGGATTGACCGGCACCTCGGTATCGCCCAGGCGAAAAGCGTATTGCACGGTCGACGCTTCGAGGCGCGCCGACATCTTGCTGATTGCACCGCGGCCAATCTCGATCAATGGATGGCATCCGACTTGAACAGGATATTCGGCACAGTGATCGACTTCGAACTGCATTCCTGGGGGCCCATGTAGCCGGTGCGTTGTTCCTCGGGCAGGTTCTGCACTTCCCAGGCGATCATCGCCTGCAACGACAGTTCGCGCTGCTCGGCAGTCAGCTTGCCGCCGTCGGACCACTTGCCGATCTCTACCGCCAGTTTCAGGCTCTGGTAGATTTCCGGCGTGATGTTTTTGATCATTTCGTTAAAAGAGGACATCAGGTCTCCGCGCTCGTTATTCACAGCACAATTTAGACGGCAGTTTATTGGACAGAGAGTCTACGGCGACTGTACAAGCCGCCCAACAAACCGGTGAGGCATCCGACGAGTAACCCGCCGACGTGCGCCGCATTGGCAATTTCGCCGAAGCCGATCATCGAGATCAGCCCCGACATACACAGCAGCAGCCACACCAGCATCATCACCAATACCCCGCGAGGCAGGCGATACGCCGGGTTCGGCGACAGCAACTGGTAGATCCAGCAATGCCCGAGCAGGCCGTAAAGCACCCCGGACAGGCCGCCGAACAAGGTCGCGCCGCCGTAATAATATTGGGCGTAGTTCGACACCAGGCTGAACAGCAACGTCAACCCCAGCAGGTTGACACTGCCCTGACGCGACTCGATGCGCCGCCCCAGTTCCCAGTACCACATGCCGTTCATGGCCAGGTGGAGAACGCCGAAGTGGATCAGCATCGGCGTCACCAGACGCCACCACTGCCCCGCTGCCAGACTGTCGGCCAATGGCGTGAAGTGGATGTATTCGCCCACCACGCGAAATTCGAGGAACGTCAGCCAGTGCATCGTGTCGAGGTTCTCGCCGAGCAGCGTCACCGCGCCGACGATCATGCTCAGCAACAGAATCAGCGCCGTCACCGGGCTGTGGCGCAGTTGCTCGACGAATCCAGGACGCTGGATATTCGCGTGTGCAGCCGGGATATCCAGTTGATGCTCGGGATCGCCCGCAGGAAACCGTTCGTACAGCGAGCGCACGTCTTCGCTGATCGCGTCCGGCACCCACAGCACCTGTTCACCGGCTTCTTCGCTGACCCGATGCGGCACGTGCATGCGTTGCAGCAAATTGACGAAACCACTCAGGTCCACCGCCAGCGGCAGACGTAAAACAGCCACAACACTCATCGCAATACCTCTGGCCGTTCAACATCGACCCAGACAAACTTGTGTGGATCGAGACGGGTTTCCTGATCCAGCCGATAGGCAACCAGCTTGCCGTACAACACTGCGCTGTAGTCCAGGCAGGCCAGGTTCGGGCGGATCGGCGCCGGTTTGCCACTGCGCCAGTAGTGCCCGACAAACAACAGCGGTTCGTCGATGCCGTAGCGCAACAGGTTATCTTTTTCTACCGGAGACAGCGGCGTGCGAGCCACGGATTCGGGCAAGGCATCTGGCTGGAACACAATGTCGCCGTAGGTTTGCGGGTTGTCTTCCCAGAATTTGGTGCGGAAGAACGAACGCGTCAGACCATCGCCGCTGGTCATGGTCAAGCCGTGCGGCAGGCGCATGTCGGTGCCGCGCAGCAAGCGGTCGAAGGCCATGCAGGCAAAACTGCCGGAAACCGCTGCCGCCTGGACGAAGTGTTCGTCGATGCAGCCATCGGAATACTGCGCACGCAACACGTCGATCAGGCCACCGTCCCAGCAGGCGTGGACGACCCGGAAGCGTCCGGCGTCGACGAACAGTGGCATCTCGTAGAACCAGGCAAGAAAGTCGTGCCAGTCCTCCGGGTGATCGGCAAATTGAGTCAGGGTTTCTTCGAGCAGGCGCGCATGCCGAGGCGTGTGTTCACGCACATACTGTTTACCGCTGCCAGGCGGTGCCGGCGTGCTCCAGCCGAGCGCGTTGAATTCATGGTTGCCCATGATGCACAGCGCCTGACCGGCCTCGACCATATCGTGAACGATGTGCAGCGCTTCGCGAATCCGCGGGCCGCGGTCGATGATGTCACCGAGAAACACGGCCATGCGTGACGGATGGCGCCAGACGCCAGCTTGCTTGTGATACCCGAGTCGGTCCAGCAAATGCTCAAGGGTATGAGCGCAACCGTGCACGTCACCGATCAGGTCGTAGCTACGCGCGGGATCGAGCATCAGTCGCCTCCACCGCCCAACCGGCTGCCCCAGCCCAGCTTGGTCCGGCAGACTTCGTAGTAGTTATGGTCCAGCGGATGAATCAACCGCAGTTTCTGCGCCTTCTTGCTCACGGTGATGGTGTCACCGGGGGCGCAGGTGAAGTGGTTCTGCCCGTCACAGGAGACTTGCGGGTAAATCTGCATATCCTTCGACACGACGATTTTCAGCTCACTGTTGCCATCGACCACAATCGGCCTTCCTGACAAGGTATGGGGGTACATCGGCACAATCACAATGGCATCGAGCTTGGGATGCATGATCGGGCCACCTGCCGAAAGCGCATAGGCTGTAGAACCGGTGGGTGTGGCGACGATCAGGCCGTCGGCCTTTTGGCTGCAGACGAACTGGCCGTCGATGTACAGCTCGAACTCGATCATCCGCGTCGACTTGCCGGGGTGCAGCACCACGTCGTTCAGTGCATCGCCCTGGCCGATGGCCTCGGCGTGACGGCGAACTTCGGCCTGCAACAGAAAGCGGTTTTCGACCAGATAGTGCCCGTCGAGCACTTCCGCGACCTTGACTTCCAGCTCATCCGGGCGGATGTCGGTCAGAAAGCCCAGGTTGCCACGGTTGATCCCCAGCACCGGAATGTTGTGCCGTGCCAATGCCCGAGCGGCGCCCAGCAGGCTGCCGTCACCGCCCACCACAATCACCATGTCACAGACTTCGCCGAGCATCTTGCGCGATGAGGTTTGCAGGCCATGGCCGGGCAGGACTTCGGCGATGGTGTCCTCGAGTATCACGTGCAAGTGCCGGTCAAGCAGGAATCTTTTCAGTCGGCGAACGGTATCCAGCACCTGTGAACTGCCCAGGCGACCGATGATGCCGATATTGCGAAATTGCTCCATGGGGCTCCTAGTCAGGATAGGTTGACGCTTGGTCTGCGACGGCGAAAAACACGATTATGGGCGAAAGCGCGCCGTAGACAAAATCCTTTCAGCCGCGAGCCAAAGCGCTATGCTCGCAAGATGACTTTATTTCCTGGCTTGCTCACCCTGCCCCGCCAGTTGCGCCATCCCGAAGTGCGCGACCTGGCCTGGGTCATCCTCGCGCCACCGATGCTCAGTGAAACACCCTGGCCACAACGTCATCCACTGGCCGGCAGCGATTGGGTACAAGCCCCTGAACGACTGCAACACTGGCTGCTTCAGCTCGATCAGGACAGCCGCGAGCTACAGCGTTGGCTGGCGCTCGGCCCGACTCGTCGCCTGGGCCTGTATTACGAACGCCTCTGGCAGTTTGCCGTGCAGCATGCGCCGGGGGTCGAGCTGATTGCCGCCAACCTGCCGATCCGCCGCGACGGCCACACGCTGGGCGAGCTGGACATGCTGCTGCGTGACCGCGACGGCGTGCATCACCTGGAACTGGCGATCAAGTTGTATCTGGGACCCCAGAACGGCGAAGGCCACGACACTGCCCAGTGGCTCGGACCGGGCTGCCATGACCGACTGGACCGCAAGCTGGCGCACCTGACCCACCATCAACTGCCAATCTCCGCGCGCTCCGAAAGCCGTGATGCGTTGGCCGCGCTGGATATCCTGCGGTTCAGCGCACACTTGTGGCTGGGCGGTTATCTGCTGTACCCATGGCCGGGCCAAACCCAGTCACCCGACTGCGCCCATCCGCAACACCTCAAAGGACGCTGGCTGCATCAGCGAGACTGGGCACACTTTATCGCCCAGAGCCCGCCAGGCCGCTGGCAACCGCTACCACGGCACGCCTGGCTCGCGCCCGCCCATTATCCTGCCGAGCATACCTGGGACCGCACGCAACTGGAGACCTGGCTGAGCGGACTCGACCCGCAGGCGCCTGCGCAGTTGCTGGTACGCCTGACTGAAAACAACGACGGTGACTGGGAAGAAGCCGAGCGGTTGTTTCTGGTGGCGGATTTGTGGCCGAACGTGCCGGGCCAGGGTTGAGCCTTGTGGCGGCTGGATCGGCCCTATCGCGAGCAGGCTCGCTCCCACATTTGGAACGCGTACCCCCTGTGGGAGCGAGCCTGCTCGCGATGAGGCCGACTCGGTCTAGATAGACAGGCGCAACGCCAACGCCGCCAGGGTTACCAGCAGCACCGGCACCGTCAGCACAATCCCGACCTTGAAGTAATACCCCCAGCCAATTTGAATATTCTTGCGCGCCAGCACGTGCAGCCAAAGCAAGGTCGCGAGGCTACCGATCGGGGTGATTTTCGGCCCCAGGTCGCTGCCGATCACGTTAGCGTAGATCATTGCCTCTTTCACCACCCCGGTGGCCTGGCTGGCATCGATCGACAACGCACCGATCAACACCGTCGGCAGGTTGTTCATCATCGACGACAACAGCGCGGTCAGCAGCCCGGTACCCATGGCCGCGCCCCAAACGCCGTAGTCCGCGAACACGTCCAGCCAACCGGCCAGGTACGTGGTCAAGCCGGCATTACGCAAGCCGTAAACCACCAGGTACATGCCCAAGGAGAAAATCACGATATGCCACGGTGCTTCTTTCATCACCTTGCGCGTGGAAATCTTGTGCCCACGGGCAGCGATAGCCAGCAGCAATGCCGCGCACACCGCGGAGATCGCGCTGATGGGAATCCCCAACGGCTCCAGGGCAAAACAGCCGAGCAGCAAAATCACCAGCACACACCAACCGGCAACGAAGGTTGCCTTGTCGTGGATCGCGGTCTTCGGGTCTTCCAGTTGTTCCAGGTCGTAATCGGCAGGAACATCCCGTCGGAAGAACCACAGCAACACCGCCAGCGTCGCCGCAACGGCCACCAGGTTGACCGGCACCATGACCGCTGCATAACGGTTGAACCCAATGTGGAAGAAGTCCGCGGAGACGATGTTCACCAGGTTAGACACCACCAGCGGCAGGCTCGCGGTATCGGCGATGAACCCGGCGCCCATCACGAACGCCAGCGTTGCCGCCGGAGAAAACCGCAAGGCCAGCAGCATCGAAATCACGATGGGCGTGAGGATCAATGCCGCGCCATCATTGGCGAACAGCGCCGATACCAGCGCCCCGAGCAAAATCATGTAAGCGAATAGCTTGCGCCCGTTACCGCGCCCCCAGCGAGCCACATGCAACGCTGCCCAGGCAAAGAAACCCGCTTCATCCAGCAACAGGCTGATGATGATCAGCGCCACAAACGTCCCGGTGGCGTTCCAGATGATGTCCCATACCAGCGGAATGTCGCTGACCTGCACCACCCCGCAGAGTAACGCCAAGACGGCGCCCAGCACCGCACTCCAGCCGACGCCGAGGCCTTTGGGTTGCCAGATCACCAGGGTGATGGTCTGGAGGAAAATCAACGACGCTACGAGCATGCGAAACAGCCTTGAAGAAGATGGAGGGGGGAGATCAGCAGCAACGGACCGGACGGTCATCCATCGCCTGTAGTCGCGCGACATCAGCGCCAAGCCACGCACCGTTGGCTGCCAGCGCGCCGTGCAACAACGTCACGACCCACGGGGATAATTGCGGGTGCAGGCGATAAAAAACCCATTGCCCCTGACGACGGTCCGCCAGCAAACCATGACTGCGCAATTGCGCCAGGTGACGGGAGATTTTGGGTTGGCTCAGGTCCAGCGCCGCCGTCAGTTCGCACACGCACAGCTCACCCTCTTTGGCGATGAGCAAAGCGATACGACTGCGGGTGTCATCGGCCAACGCCTTGAACACATCGACGGGATTGCAGGGATCGGACATGGAAGTGAATGCGCCTGAACAAACGAAGCGCGAATATATGGAATTTCGAATATAGGGTAAAGCGAATAAACCACATCGCACGCAACCGAACGCAGGCTACGCCAGCTACGGTTGCTTGTGCGATTCAGGTATTACAAGCGGATCACATGCCCCTCGATCGGCGCGATTTGCCCGTGAGACAGCCGCGAAATCACCGTTTGCGCCGCTTCAAGCCCATCACTCTCCACCACCCTGAGCAATGGATTGGCCGGTGCCGTCACTCGCCGATGAAACTTCCGCCCGCCCTCACCGATGTACTCGACAAGCTGCTGCGCGCCCCATTCGGCGTTGCGTTTGCGAATCTGGATCGGCGCGAAGAAAAACGCCGGCTGCGGCCCTGTTATAGCGCTCAGCTGCGCCTCATCCGTGCTCTGTGTAGAACCTACAGCGCAGCTGTAAACCAATTGCTCGGCGAAATGCTGATGCACCTGATCGCGTAAATCCAGACGGCCAGAGAAATCCACGTACAAGGTCGGACGGTCAGTTGGCAACGACGCCAACTCGGCATACCCGAGCGTGCGTTCGTAACACCCAAGATGTTCGACATACGCCTTGTTTCCGGCCGACGTCAACGCCACGCGCTCCAGATTCGACTGGTCCTCCAGACAAATAGCCGTGCCGAAAGCAGTTTTGCTCGAAGCGCTGGAGAACACCACGCGCGTCGCACCGAAGAGTTGATTGTTCTGAAGGAAGTCCGCCAACATCAATGACGTCAAAAACAGCGGATTAAGCAGCATTTGCAGGTTTTCATTCGCTGGGCTGTAGTACCGATCCCAACTGCAACGGGTGTACTGGTTGTAAACCGAGTTCAGTGTTTGACGGTGCGGGGCGGCGTCATAAAAGCCGCGTTCGGTCACCCGCTCTGGATGTACCCAAAGATGGCTGGCCAGTGGAAAGTACCCGTAAAAGCGCTCACCGACCGTAATGCCTTCAACTGTAGAGGCAAGCACATCGGCAAAACCCCAGACCGGGATGTGGCCCCACTCCGCCCGCCCCGTCGGGAAAAACTCCCAGTAATGCATCGAGTCGCCATAGGCTGCGTAGGTGACGTTATTGGTGGTCAGCGCGCAGCGATCAATCTTCAGGATCACGTCGCCAGCCGCCGGAATCAGGCTGCGCCGCTCACGCTCGACACGACTCTGGTCGATGGCGTTTTTACGGGTGATCAGCCGTGTGACCGTGCCCAGGCTTTGCATTGTTCAGACTCCCTATCGTGTGGCTGTCCACTTTCCAATGGTTCGATCATCAGTCGACTGGCCAGCGCTTCCTGAGCGCAAGCGCTGGCCCCCGATCGATCAATCCTTTTTGAATTGCTCGACCCACTCGGCGTAGGCATTGATGAAACTCTGCAAAAACGGCCGGACCGACTCGGACACCTTGCCCGACTCGTCGAACGCCGTACCGGCGTTGCTCAGGTAGGCTTCCGGTTGCTGCATGCAGGGCACATTGAGAAACACCATGGATTGACGCAAGTGATGGTTTGCACCGAAACCACCAATAGCGCCGGGCGAAGCGCTGATCACTGCGCCCGGTTTACCGCCCCAGGCACTCTTGCCATAAGGCCGGGAACCGACGTCAATGGCGTTCTTCAGGGGGGCAGGCACCGAGCGGTTATATTCCGGTGTCACAAACAGCACCGCGTCGGATGACCTCACCTGTTCACGGAAAGTGCTGTAGGCTGCCGGCGGTGTTACATCGATGTCTTCGTTGTAGAGCGGCAGGTCGCCAATCTCGACGATGTTCAGCCTGAGGTTTGCCGGAGCCAGTTCAGCCAGCGCCAGCGCGACTTTGCGGTTGATCGACTGTTTTCTCAAGCTGCCAACCAGGACAGCAATCGTATAGACCTTGCTCATTGGTAATTCCCGACTATCTGGCTAAAGGAGCCTGTAGTTATAGATGATTCGGTAGCACTTAACGTGCTCCGTGTCGCGGAATGGCAGTTAAATACTATTTTTTTCCTGTAGGAAAACTTACCAAGCTTATCGACGGTCTACAGAACCGCAAATTGAGTGACTTATCTCCAGAGGTTCTAAGCAGATGGCAGCAGTACTCGTCGGACAATTCCATGCAAGAGATGCGGAAGGCCGTGTTTATTCAGTGCATGAGTTCCAGGAATCCACCCCGTCGCAGGAGGGTATCGCCGGGCCTGCGCCTGTCACCACCTATAAGCTGGCGATTGGCGACCGCATCAACAAACTCGATGACAACGAATTTGTACTGGTTCAATCGGGCGTTACCATCACCCGCGAGCCTGAATCAAACGTCGCCTCATAAGCCTCTGTTATGAGCTGAAGTCATAGGCACGGACTTGGGTTAGGATTCAGTTACTGACCCCCTCACCTGCTGAACATGGACTTCACGCATGCGTTTACGTCATATCGAAGTGATCCAGGCACTCCTGCAAACCGGTCATCTGGGCACCGCTGCCGAGATGCTGCAATTGCCGGTGGCCGGGGTCGAGGGGATGTTGCGCGAAGCCGAGGAGCAACTCGGCTTCATGCTGTTTGCCAGTGTGCGCGGTCGTTTGCAGGCCACTCGCGAAGCGCGGGAGCTGCAGGTCGAGATTGCTCACGTCTACGAAGCCCTCGAACCGGTGCAGCGGCTGGCCAACAGCCTCAAACAATACCTGGCGCCGCCGTTGCGGATCATTTGCACGCCCCCCTTGGCGCAGCAATTGTTGCCACAGGGCATTGCCACCCTGCGTCGACGCTTCCCGGATGCGCCCTGCTCGCTGCTCAGCCAGCCCACGCGTGACATCGTCAGAAGCCTGCTGCTGCGTGAAAGCGATCTCGGCTTGAGCCTGCACGACCCTGACCACCCCGACATTCAGTGTCAGATCATTGCCCAAGGCAAACTCCAGCTCCTGGCGCCTCATGGCTGGCTGCAACCCAAGCAAAAATACATTTCCGTGCAGGACCTGGCCGGTCAGTCGATGGTCGGGCTCGAAGGCCACGACCCGCTCAGCGTGATGTTCGAGAGCAAACTACAGGCCTTGCGCCCGGCACCGATGGTGCAAACCCGGGTTCAGACCCATCAGATGATGCGCAGCATGGTCGAGGCCGGCGAAGGCCTGGCCATTGTCGATCCGTTTACCGCGATAGGCGCCAAGGCCAGCGGACTGGACGTTTGCCCCGTCTCGCCGGCCGTTCCGATCAGCCTTTACGCCTTGACCCTGAACAATACCGCGATAGCGCCTGCGGCCCAGGCGTTACTGGAGATCATCAAGGAACAAGCCGAGGTGATGCTGGCGAGCTGACAGGCTGTTCCAGGGGGTTATCAAATAGCCGATACCAGAACAACGCCACCTCAGCGGTTTGCGGGTCGATGCCGCGATAACGCAGGTGATCGATGCCCCCCATGACATAGCCGCAACGCTCATAAAGCCGACAGGCACCCAGGTTGTTATTCTGGGTTTCCAGCATGATGCCCGGCAGTTTCTTCTTGCGACTCCAGAACTGCGCGACATCCAGCAACGCCTTCGCCACTCCGTGGCGGCGCGCCGGGGCGTGCACTGCCAGCTCGTCGATATGGGCAAAGCCGTTCCAGTTAGTGCTGATCACGATGTGCCCCACCGGGTGATCGTCGAGAAACGCCATGAAAATCGCACTATCGACTGCGTTCCGGTAACTGGCGAACTCCTCCGGGTCAATCCCATAACACTTGCGGTAGGGCGTGATGGTTTCCAGCGGCCACTGATCCACCGGCTTATTGAACTCTGCGGCCGCGTAGGCCCGGACCTCAAAACTGAAGTCACTGCCCCAGATATAGGCAGCGAATCCCTGATCGGCGACACGTACCGCCAAACCCGGAGACTTGGGATTGATGACCGGCTGCATACTCGGAAAAGTCCTCAAGTTTTTATGCAATCGACGGTGTAACACCGCCCATTGCCCTCGTCTTCATGCTGCAGGCCGTGCACATCGGCGACGAAGCCCGGGAAGCTGCTGTTGAATGTGCGGGCAAACGCCAGGTAATCGATGATCGAGCGCGTCGACTCGGTAAAACGTTCGCCGGGCATGATCAGCGGAATCCCCGGCGGGTACGGCACCAGCATCACCGCAGCGATTCGCCCCTGCAAATTGTCGATTGACACCGCCTCGACCTCGCCACGGACCAATTGATCATAGGCGTCGGCCGGTTTCATGACGATCTCTGGAAGTACCGTGTACATCCGCTTAAGGTGCTTGGCGGTGGCATTGCTGCGGTAGCAGGCATGCAATTGATCACACAGGTCGCGCAGCCCCATGCCCTGGTAACGCGCCACGTCTCGTTGCGCGACACACGGCAGGCACGCTGCCAGGCTGACGTTGGCGTCGTAGTTGCGTTTGAATTCGAGCAACTCGGTAAGCAAGGTGCTCCACTTGCCCTTGGTGATGCCCATGGAAAACAGCACCAGGAATGAATACAGACCGGTTTTCTCTACCACCAACCCGCGTTCCCAGAGGAACTTGCTGACCACTGCCGCCGGAATCCCCCGCTCGCTCAGCGCGCCACCGGCCGTCAGCCCCGGCATCACCAGCGTCACTTTGATCGGGTCCAGCAGCACGTAATCTTCGGCAATGTCGCCAAAGCCGTGCCAATCGGCTTCGGGCTGCAACAGCCAGTCGGAGGTCGTGACCCTGTCGATCCCCTCCACCAGCGGTGGCTGCCAGATCGAGAACCACCAGTCGTCGGTGGCGATATGCTGGCGCAGATTGGCCAGCGCCCGGCGGAAACTCAGGGCTTCATCGAACATTTCCTGCAACAGCGAACGGCCGGCCGGGCCTTCCATCATCGCCGACGCCACGTCCAGCGAGGCGATGATGCTGTATTGCGGCGAGGTGGAGATGTGCATCATGAACGCTTCATTGAAACGGTCGCGGTCCAGTTGACGAGCGCCACCATCCTGCACGTGAATCATCGACGCCTGGCTGAAGGCCGCCAGCAGTTTGTGCGTGGAATGGGTGGTGAACACCAGCGGGCTGTCGCCAGTGCGCGAAGTGCCCATGCCATAACGCCCGGCAAAGAACTCGTGAAACGCTGCATACGCATACCAGGCTTCGTCGAAGTGCAACACTTCGACGCTGTTGCCCAACGTTTGCTTGATCAGTTCGGCGTTGTAGCAGAGGCCGTCGTACGTCGAGTTGGTCACCACCGCCAGCTTGACCTTGGGCTCTCGGCCCTTGGTCAACGGGCTCGCGTCGATCTTGGCCTGGATCGATTCACGGCTGAATTCGCTCAGTGGAATCGGCCCGATGATCCCCAGTTCGTTGCGCTCCGGACACAGGTACAGCGGGATCGCCCCGGTCATGATGATCGAGTGCAACACCGATTTGTGGCAGTTGCGGTCCACCAGCACCAGGTCGTCACGCGCGACCATGGCTTGCCAGACGATCTTGTTGGCCGTCGAGGTGCCATTGATCACGAAAAACGTGTGATCGGCGCCAAAATTATGTGCTGCACGGGCCTCGGCTTCCGCCAGTGGCCCGGTGTGGTCGAGCAATGAGCCGAGCTCCGGCACCGAGACCGACAGGTCCGAACGCAGGGTGTTTTCCCCAAAAAAMTGGTGGAACGCCTGCCCTACCGGGCTTTTGTGATAAGCCACCCCCCCGCCATGCCCCGGGGTGTGCCAGGAATAGTTGGAATCGGCGGTGTGTTGCACCAAGGCCTTGAAAAACGGTGGCAGCAAGCCATCGAGGTAGCTGCGCGCCGCCCGGGCAACCTGGCGTGCCAGAAACGGCACAGTGTCTTCGAACAAATAAAGGATGCCACGCAACTGGTTCAGTTCGCTCATGGCATCGGCCGGGGCGTTTTCCAGAGTGACTTGCTCACCCAGGGCGAAGATCGGCAAATTCGGCGCACGGGCGCGGGCCACACGAATCAATTCGGCCATGTTCTGTAAAAGGTGGGTGTTTTCCCCGGCGCCTTCGGCGGCAATCAACATGCACGCGAGGCCGTGGTGAGTCGAAGCGACCAGTCGGCCTTCGGTGTAATCCACCGCCGAAAGGACACTGAAACCTTCCTGTGAAAGCTCCGTGGCGATGGCACGCACGCGATCACCGGCGACCGTGTCGGCCTTGATGTCGCGGTGGACAATAAGGACCGGGAACTTCAAGTCTTTATACATGGGGCTCGGCGTCCTGAGGCAGCAGACCGTAGTCTGCCAATACACTCAGGGTAGAGGGTTGCGGCCCGTGTGGCGAGCGAGCATTACCCAGCACAGCGATCCGTACCGTAGCAGCTGCCGAACCTGTGAGGCTGCGTTCGAGGACGAAGTCCTCGCAAACAAGCAATGTGCAGTTATTCTGAAGGAACTCGTTTACCTATTGCGACTGCTCCGCAGCCGAACGCAGCCTCACAGGTTCGGCAGCTGCTACGGTGAGCGTGCAACACCTTAATTATTGACTTGCCTCGGCCTCGGCCAGCTGGGTCCAGAGCGCCGGAGCACCGGCAGACTTGGCGATCACTTCAAGGCGCGAGGCGTGCTCGGCCAGCTCCGCTTCACTGGCGCGGATAATCCGTGCTGGCGTGCGATCCGCTGGCAGACGACGGATCTCGCTCGCCTGATTGCCCGAGCCTTCGCCCGAACCGTTGCCGTCAGACGCGTTACCCGCCAGCGACAGACTGGTCTGGCCGCCGGTCATGGTCAGGTAAACGTCAGCAAGAATCTCGGAGTCGAGCAAGGCGCCGTGCAGCTCACGGCCGGAGTTGTCGACGCCATAGCGTTTGCACAAGGCATCGAGGCTGTTGCGCTGCCCCGGGTGACGCTCGCGCGCCATCATCAGGGTATCGAGGATCGAGCAATGCTGGGTGATATCCGCCCGATCCTGCTGGCCCATCAGCGCGAATTCGTTGTTGATGAAGCCAACGTCGAACGCCGCGTTATGGATGATCAGCTGCGCGCCCTTGATGAACTCGAAGAACTCATCGGCCACTTCAGCAAAACGCGGTTTGCCCACCAGGAACTCGTTGGTGATGCCGTGGACGCCAATCGCGCCCTCGTCACTCTCCCGGTCCGGTTGCAAATAAACGTGGAAATGCCGGCCCGTCAGGCGTCGACCGATCAACTCGACGCAACCGATCTCGATAATCCGGTGGCCGTCGGTCACCGGCATGCCGGTGGTTTCGGTGTCGAGCACCACCATCCTCTGAGCCATCGTTGTTCACCCCTTCTGTGTAGCGTTTACATAAGGGCGCGATGTTAACACAGAGCTTGAAAGGGCTCAGCCCAACCCTGTGGAAGCCGGCTCGCTCCCACAAGGGATACCTCAGCCTTGATCACCGCCGCCAACCGGCATCACCAACCCGGTGATGTAGGCCGCGTCGTCAGAGGCCAGAAACAGGATCGCCCCGACCTGTTCGTCAATCGTGCCGTAGCGCTTCATCAGGCTGCTGTCGACGGTTTGATCGACAATCTGCTGATACCAGACCTTCTCTTGCGGGCTCTGCTCGGCACTGTTGCGCGGAATCCTCCGTGGTGGCGCTTCGGTGCCGCCAGGGGCCGTGGCGTTGACCCGCACACCGCGCTCGGCGGTTTCAAACGCCAGGCACGCGGTGAGCGCATTGACCCCGCCCTTGGCCGCGCCATAAGGCACGCGATTGACCCCGCGCGTGGCAACGGACGACACGTTGACGATGGCGCCACTGCCCTGCTCCAGCATGAATGGCAGCGCGGCATGGCAGCACCACAGCGTCGGAAACAGCGAACGGCGCACTTCCGCTTCGATCTGTTGCTCTTCGTAATGCTCGAAAGGCTTGGCCCAGATGGTCCCGCCTACATTGTTGACCAATATATCCAGACGCCCGAAACGCTCGATGGCCGCCGTCATCACGCGCTGGCACTCGGCGTACTGTTCGAGGTCGGCGGTGAGGGTCAGTACTTCGCTGGTTTGCCCCAGCTGTTCTTGCAGCTCAAACACCAGCTCGGAGCGGTCGACCAGAATCAGCCGCGCACCTTCGGCGGCCATGCGTTCGGCGACGCGGCGGCCAATCCCTTGGGCCGCACCGGTAATCAGCGCGACTTTTTCGTGAAATCTGTTCATTTCAATACCTCAATGTCCCTGTAACGACACGGACCTGTGGGAGCGAGCCTGCTCGCGATAGCGATGGGTCAGTCAACATTGATGCTGAATACACTGCCGTCATCGCGAGCAGGCTCGCTCCCACAGGTCGTGCGGCGCCTAAGTTTTTTACGCCGCACTGGCCGCGAATTTTTCGTAGTAGAAGTTTTTCGGCGAGACGCCCTGCTCGCGAATGAACTGGCTGACCGCCTCGACCATCGGCGGCGGGCCGCAGAGGTAGACATCGACATCGCCGTCGTTCAAGTGTTTGGGTTCGATGTGCTGGGTCACATAGCCCTTGAGCGGGTGTGCGCTTTGCGGGTTGGCTACGCAGCAGCTGAAACTGAAGTTCGGGATCCGCGCGGCCAAGGCTTGCAGCCGGTCCAGCTCCACCAGGTCAAAATCATTGGTCACGCCGTAGATCAAGTGCAACGGATACTCACTGCCCTGCTCGGCAATTTTTTCCAGCATGGCGGTGAACGGCGCCAGCCCCGTGCCGCCGGCCAGCAACAGCAACGGACGCTGAATGTCGCGCAGGTAAAAGCTGCCCAACGGCCCGGCCAGGCTCATGCTGTCACCGGCCTTGGCGATACCGGTGAGAAAGCTGCTCATCAACCCGCCTGGCACATTGCGTATCAGGAAGCTGACTTCACCGTCACGTTGCAACGAACTGAACGAATAGGCGCGGGTCTGTTCGCTGCCGGGAATACCTAGGTTGACGTATTGCCCCGGCAGGAACGTCAGTTTGCTCAGGGCATCACCCTTGATCGACAGCGCAATCGTGCTGTCGGACAGCTGACGCACCTGGCTGATGGCCGCGCTGTAGTGGGCCTTTTGCGTGCGGCAGACGTCCGAGGACACCGGCACGCGCACCACGCAGTCGCTGAGGGCGCGCATCTGGCAGGTCAGCACAAAGCCTTTTTCGGCCTCGTCACTGCTCAGGGCGTCTTCGATGTACTCCTCGCCCAGATCGTAACGCCCGGCCTCGGCGAAGCATTTGCAGGTGCCGCAGGCGCCGTCGCGGCAGTCCAGCGGGATGTTGATGCCCTGGCGATACGCGGCGTCAGCCACGGTTTCGCCGGGATTCGCGTCAACGAAACGGGTGACGCCGTCTTCAAAATTGAGTGCGATGGAATGAGTCATGACGGCTGCCTCACAGGTGATAGACATCGATGACCTGACGAACGTAATCGTTCTTCAGGATCACTTTCTTGGCCTTGATCAGCGGGCTGTCGCCACGCACGTCGAGGGTGTAGAAGCTGCTGCCGAAATAGCTGTCGACGGTCTTGTAGCGAAAGCTCAGGGTGTGCCAGTTGCAACGCACCTTGCACAGCCCGTCGACCTGTTCGAGCAGCTCGATGTTGCTGATGTTGTGCGAAGTCCGGGTGTCCGGCACGCTGGCACTGGAACGCTCGGTCTTGATCCGGAAGATGCGGTCTTCCAGGCCCGTGCGGTTGCCGTACCAGATCAGCGAGATTTCCCGTTGTGGGTCCTCGGTCAACTCGTCGTTGTCGTCCCAGGACGGCATCCAGAAGGACGCATCGGCGGCATACAGCTCCAGCCAGTTGTCCCATTCCTTGTCATCGAGGTAGCGCGCTTCGCGGTAGAGAAAATCGCGCACGGCGTCGTAAGTGATGCTCATGACAGCGCCTCCACCTTGATCAATTCCGACTGCTCTTCGCTCAATGCCTTGAGCATGGTTTCCTGCCAATACTTGTGTTGCAGCACGAACAGGCCTTCGTCTTCAGTGCGCACACCGCTGAGCAACGGGTGCAGGTCGATCTCCTTGGCTGCTTCATCGGCACCTTCAACCCAGTGCTCGGCACCACGGGACATGTCGTTCCAGGTGGTGACGCTGCCCTGATAGCCGGTCTGGCAGGAGCGGAATTCTTCGAGGTCGTCCGGAGTGGCCATGCCGCTGACGTTGAAAAAGTCTTCGTACTGACGAATCCGGCTCGAACGTGCGCTGTCGCTTTCGCCTTTGGGCGCGATGCAGTAAATGGTGATTTCAGTGCGATTGACCGAGATCGGCCGGGCGATGCGGATCTGTGAACTGAACTGGTCCATCAGGTACACGTTGGGGTACAGGCAGAGGTTGCGCGAGTTCTCGATCATCCAGTCGGCCCGGGCCTGGCCAAAGTCCTTGGCCAGTTCGTCGCGGCGCTCGTACAACGGCCGGTCTTCCGGGTTCGACCAACGGGTCCAGAGCAGCATGTGACCCTTGTCGAAGGAGTAGAAACCGCCGCCCTGCTTGGCCCAGGTGCCGGCGCTCATGGTCGGGTTCTCGTCACCGCATTCGCGCTGCTTGCGCTGGTTCTGGGTGGCGGCATAGTTCCAGTGCACGGAACTGACGTGATAGCCGTCGGCGCCATTTTCGGCGGTGAGTTTCCAGTTGCCTTCGTAGATGTAGCTGGATGAACCACGCAGTACTTCAAGGCCATCGGCGGATTGATCGACGATCATGTCGATGATCTTCGCCGACTCGCCCAGGTGCTCGACCAACGGCACCACATCGGCCTTGAGGCTGCCGAACAGAAAGCCACGATAGGACTCGAAGCGCGCGACTTTGGTCAGGTCGTGGGAGCCTTCGCAGTTGAAGCTCGCCGGATAGCCGGCCGCCGCCGGGTCCTTGACCTTGAGCAGCTTGCCGGAGTTGTTGAAGGTCCAGCCGTGAAACGGGCAGGTGTAGGAAGACTTGTTGCCGGTCTTGTGCCGGCAGAGCATCGCGCCACGGTGGCTGCAGGCGTTGATGAACGCGTTGAGCTCGCCGTCCTTGTTGCGCGCAATGAAGATCGACTGCCGGCCCATGGTGGTGGTGTAGAAATCATTCTTGTTCGGAATCTGGCTCTCGTGGGCGAGGTACAGCCAGTTGCCTTCGAAGATGTGTTGCATCTCGAGATCGAACAAGCGTGGGTCGGTAAACATCTCCCGCTTGCAGCGGTAGATGCCCTGGTCTTTGTCTTCTTCAAGCAGGGAGTGAAGGTATTCGGGTCGCAGGGACATGGCCGCCGCCTCCATTGTTTTTATTCAGGCAGGCTCATGCTAGGGCGGGCGGCTATTGGGCAATATCCGCTGGGTGCAGACCTTTATCCGTTTTGTGCAAAGGGAACGATCAATCCATGTGGGAGCGAGCCTGCTCGCGATTGCGGTGGGTCAATCGACATTGATGTTGAATGTACTGCCGTCATCGCGAGCAGGCTCGCTCCCACAGGGTCTGGTATCAATAGGGTCCAGGGTCAATGCCGGCGCTTGAGGGTGTCCGACGGCAATTCGCCGAACTGCTTGCGGTAACTTTCGGAGAATCGCCCCAAGTGCAAAAAGCCGTAATCCATGGCCAGTTCGGTCACGTTGCGCACCGTGCAGGTCGGGTCACTGAGACAGGCGTTGACCCGCTCGAGCTTCTTCTGCCGGATGTAGTTTTTCGGGGTGGTCGCCGCATTGCGCTCGAACAAGCCATACAGCGAACGCAGGCTCATCTGGGCCTGACGCGCCAGTTCTTCGCTGCAGATGTCCTGCTTGAGGTTGCGTTCGATGTAGTCGGCGATCAACTCGAAGTTCGCTGACTGCGAACCGAGACCGAGGCGCCTGACATTGGTTTTCATCAAGCTGAGCATCTTGCTCACGACAATGTGCGCGTAATGCTCCTGAACACGCGGCATGCGCTCGGTCGCTTCAGCCTCCTGGCAAACCATGCCCAGCAGATTGACGAAGCCTTCAAGCTCCTCCAGTTGGTAGCGGTTCTCGAGAAACCGCACGCCCTGCCCCGGGTGCAACCAGCGTTGCTCCTGGCACACCGACTCCAGCAGGCTGGCGGGCATTTTCACGATGAATTTTTCGCAATCGTCAGAGTACGTCAGGTCCACCGGGTCGTCCGGGTTGATCAACAGCAACTCGCCGGGCGCAAAGTAGTGTTCCTGCCGATGACCACGCCACAGGCAGTTTCCGCGTAGCAGCACTTGCAGGTGATAGATGGTTTCGAGCGCCGGCGAAGTCACCCGCACGCTGCCRCCATAGCTGATACGGCACAGGTCGAGGCTGGCGAATTTACGGTGATTGAGACTGGCCTGAGGGCTGCCACTTCCGGGCAAGCGGATGCAATGGTTGCCCACGTGCTGATTGACGTAGCCCGACACCGCATAGGGGTCGGCCTGCTCAAACACTCTGCTGCGCTCACTTAATAGATGCGCTTGCATAACCGCTCACTCTGGTTGTGATTATCGGCTGCGGTGCGGGTGCTATAGGGCTCGCACCTCAGAAAAACCGGGCCTGGCCATTCTATGCGAGCCGCCGCAAAGCGGAAGGCCACGAGATAAACGGTCTGTTATCCCGTGGCCTGGGCCAGCGCTGATCAGTCTTCCAGCGCGCGCACTCGCTCGTGACGGTGTTGCTCTTGCGGTTGCGCCGACGACTGCAGAGTGAAATCGAATTCGATCTCGGCAAAGCGGCCGCTGACGCCGTGCTCGCGTGCACGCTGCTGATCGTCACTGAAGGTGATTTTGGCGATCAGTTCATCGCGAGTGGCGTAGGCGAAATCGTCGTGCAGGTACTTGTCACCGTCCAGGTTGATCTGGGTGGTCAGGTGGCGATGATCATCCGCCGAGATGAAGAAGTGAATGTGCGCCGGGCGTTGGCCATGGCGACCCAGTTGATCAAGCAGTTGCTGGGTCGGACCGTCCGGTGGGCAGCCGTAGCCCGACGGCACGATGCTGCGGAAGCGATAGCGACCTTCGGCATCGGTGACGATCCGCCGACGCAGGTTGAATTCAGACTGGCTGCCATCGAAGTACGAATAGGTGCCGCCGGTATTGGCGTGCCAGACATCCACCACGGCGCCGGCCAGCGGCTTGCCATCAGTGTTCTTGACCTGGCCCTGCATGAACAGCACCACGCCCGGGTCAACGCCGTCGTCCAGCCGCGCTTCGCCGTTGGACAGCGGTGCGCCGGCGACATACAGCGGGCCTTCGATGGTGCGCGGGGTGCCACCGGTTTTACCGGCCTGCTCGTCTTCGGCATCCATCAACAGGTCCAGGTAGTGTTCCAGGCCCAAGCCGGCAACCAACAGGCCCGCCTCTTGGCGCGCGCCCAGTTCGTTCAGGTAGTTGACGGCCTTCCAGAACTCTTCCGGGGTCACTTCGAGGTCTTCGATGATATTCACCGTATCACGCAGAATGCGGTAGATGAGCGCTTTGGCACGTGGGTTGCCAGCGTCGTTGAGCAGACCACTGGCGTCCTCGAGAAACTTCTGTGCGCTGGCAGTGTGGGAAATTTTTGCGTTCATGATTAATCCTCATCTTGTATTTATTAGAGTACAGAACTGGCAGACAACGGCTCAGCGATCATCCTCATGAATAGAGGAAGGATGCCTGCACATAGCGTTCACTTCGATAGCCATGTAGGGGTAAAGCGGCAGTTGCATCAGCAGGTCGTGCAATTCCTGCACGCTGTCGACGTCGAACACGCTGTAATTGGCGTAAAGCCCGGCAATGCGCCACAGGTGGCGCCACTTGCCCTGTTGCTGCAGGCGCTGGGCCAGGGCCTTTTCGTCGGACTTGAGCCGAGCCGCGCGCTCCGGGTCCATATCGACCGGCAGGTTCACGGTCATCTTTACGTGGAACAACATGCTGTTCTCCTCAGACGGAATGAATGGCAGTGGAGGTTTTGTCGCGGCGGAAAAACGCCAGCCGCTCTTCGTCCAGGCTCAGGCCAAGGCCGGGGGCCTGCGAAACATGCAAATGGAAATCGCGGTAAACCGGCGGCTCGCTGAGGATGTCTTCGGTCAGCAACAGCGGGCCGAACAGCTCGGTGTCCCAACTCAGCTCGTTCAACGTGAGGAAGGCATGAGCCGAGGCCAGCGTGCCGATCCCGCCCTCAAGCATGGTGCCGCCGTACAGGCCGATTCCTGCCGCTTCGGCAATTGCCGCGGTACGCAGCGCTGCACGGGGGCCGCCGTTCTTGGCGATTTTCAGTGCGAACACCGAGGCGGCGCCTTCGCGCGCCAGGTTGAACGCATCTTCCACGCACTCGATCGACTCGTCCGCCATGATCGGCGCCGGGCTCATGGCGTTCAGGCGCACCATGCCAGCACGGTTGTTGCGCGAAATCGGCTGTTCGATCAGGTCAATGCCGTTGCCGCCGAGAATCCTGCAAGCCCGCAGTGCGACTGCTTCGTCCCACGCCTGATTAACGTCGACGCGCACGCTTGCGCGGTCGCCCAAGGCTTTTTTGATCGCAATGACGTGGGCCAGGTCGCGGTCGACTTCGCCGGCACCGATCTTCAACTTGAAGATCCGGTGACGACGCAGGTCGAGCATTTGTTCCGCTTCGGCAATGTCCTTGGCGGTATCGCCGCTGGCCAGTGTCCAGGCCACTGGCAGCGAGTCACGTACACGGCCGCCGAGCAGCTCACTGACCGGAAGCCCAAGGCGTTTGCCGTGAGCATCGAGCAACGCGGTTTCGATGCCGGATTTGGCAAAGGTATTGCCGCGAATACTGCGCTCCAGGCGCAACATCGCTGCGTTGATGTTGCACGCATCCTGCCCCAGCAGCAGCGGTGCAAAGTGCTTGTCGATGTTGGTCTTGATGCTGTCCGGGCTTTCGTTGCCGTAGGCCAGGCCACCGATGGTGGTCGATTCACCGATGCCTTCGATACCGTCGGCACAACGTACGCGGATGATCACCAGCGTCTGATTCTGCATGGTGTGCATCGCCAGCTTGTGCGGGCGGATAGTCGGCAGATCGACGATGATCGTCTCGATCGATTCTATGGCGGAAGAAAGCATTTCGATACCCGTCAGGTTCTTGAAGTTCTGTGACGGATTCTCGTACGGCTTTTTTCAGGGTTCCAATATAGAATTGGTCTGGATCGATACCTTAAAGGTATTCACCATCGTCGACTGTGGAGGGCTCATGGAGCTGCGTCATCTGCGTTACTTCCAGGTGCTGGGTCAAACCCTGAATTTCACCCGCGCCGCCGAACGCCTGCACATCGCCCAGCCACCGTTGAGCCGGCAAATCCAGCAACTGGAGGATGAACTCGGGGTGGTGTTGCTGGAACGCGGCAGGCCATTGCGTCTGACCGAAGCCGGGCGGTTTTTCCTTGAGCACTCCAGCGCCCTGCTTGAGCAACTGAGCAAGGTCTGCGACAACACCCGACGTATCGGCCTGGGCGAAAAGACCTGGCTGGGTATCGGCTTTGCCCCTTCGACCCTGTATGGCGTGTTGCCCGAACTGATTCGCCGACTGCGCAGCAACGAGTCGCTGGAACTGGAACTCGGCCTGTCGGAAATGACCACGCTGCAACAGGTGCAAGCGCTCAAGGCCGGACGTATCGACGTCGGCTTCGGGCGGATCCGCATCGATGATCCGGCAATCATACAAACCGTATTGAATGAAGACCGCCTGGTGGCTGCCCTGCCCGCTGGCCATCCACTCCTGGCCGGCCCCATCAGCCTCACCGAGTTGGCCAATGAACCATTTGTGCTCTATCCCGGCAATCCCCGCCCCAGCTATGCCGACCATGTGATCGCGCTGTTCGAGTCCTACGGGGTGAGCATCAAGGTTGCGCAATGGACCAACGAACTGCAAACCGCCATTGGCCTGGTGGGCGCCGGTATCGGCGTCACGCTGGTGCCGGCCTCGGTGCAGTTGCTGCATCGCGACGACATTGGTTTCACGCCGGTGCTGGAAACCAACGCCACCTCGCCGATCATCCTGAGTCGCCGGGTCGGCGACGTCTCGCCGGGATTGAGTCACTGCCTGAAAATGATCGAAGCGTTGCGTATGCGCAAGCCGGTGTAACGGACTTGCGCAGTTTTTAACAATCATTCGCAAAGCTCATAAAGATGGCTGAGCGGTCCCCCTGTTAGCGTGCGCCCCGAGTATTTCCCACAGGAATCGCGCACGTCATGACGACAACCTTCACCCTTATAACCCTGCTGATTGTCGGCAGCCTGTTCAGCACTGCGGTGCGGGCCACCAGTTTTGTGATGAGCACCGACATCACCCTGAGCATGAGCATGAGCTCCACCAAAGGCACCAGCAGCTCATTCAAGGATGACAAGATCGTGCTGGCCGCGAAATCCGATGCGGCGGCGTTTGTCGCCAGTCGTGGCGACATTCGCGGCGTTCAGCTGGAGGCCGCATTTGAACGGATCCGTAGCGTGCTCGCTGGCCAGGTCTACTCGGATGAGCAACTGGCCGCGGCGATTCTGGTGCTGTGATTTTCCGAAGGGGGTGCGATCTTTACAGGTAAATCAGTCCTGCTTGTAACCCCGGACGTCGTCGACACCACGGTTGGCCAACTGGTCCGCGCGTTCGTTACCCGGATGCCCGACGTGGCCACGCACCCACTTCCAGGTGACGTTGTGGCGATTGACCTGCTCGTCGAGCTGCTTCCACAGATCAGCGTTCTTCACTGGTTCTTTCGCCGCGGTTTTCCAGCCGCGCTTCTTCCAGTTGACCATCCATTCGTTGATGCCTTTCATCACGTATTGTGAGTCGGTGACCAGCAATACGTCGCAGGAACGCTTGAGCTCTTCAAGGCCACGAATCGCGCCCATCAGCTCCATACGGTTGTTGGTGGTATTGGCTTCGCCGCCCCAGAGTTCCTTTTCAACGCCCTTGCACACCAGCAGTGCGCCCCAGCCGCCGGGGCCAGGGTTGCCCTTGCAGGCGCCGTCGGTGAAGAGTTCTACGCTATCGCTCATGCCAACCTATCCAGAAAATGTCTGTGGCTTGCCGATCAATGATCGACAACGCCCAAGGCCGGGCAAGCCCGGCCGGGAAAATAAAATGTGTATTACGGCTCGCTGTGGCGACGATTGACCTTGGCCATCGGCAGCGGGATCAATTTGCCCATAGGCTCGCGGCGCACCTGACGGACCGGTCGCAAGCCGACGACGATCTTGCGCGCCACCAATAAATAGAAACCGCCGCCGGACAGCTGCCAGTCACCGGCCTTGCGTTCCCAGCCGGCCAAGCGGGCTTGCCATGCCGGGGACGCAAGCGGCGGACGATAGCACCCGAAGCGGCGTTTCTCCAGCGCAAACCCCAGCAGGTTGAGCCAGTCGGCGACCCGCGACGGTGAAATGCAGCGTGCCTTGCGCATGGCATCGCTCGCAAACACGTGGCGCAGCCCCCAACTGCTCCAGGGGTTGATCCCGACAATCAGCAGGTGCCCGCCGGGACGCACCGCGCTGGCGGCTTCACGCAGCAGGCCATGCGGCGACAGGCAGAAATCCAGCCCGTGTTGCATCACCACCACGTCGGCGGCGTGTTCACTGATCGGCCAGGCCTGTTCTTCACAGACAATTTCCACCCCCGGCAAAGGCGCGCCCAGACGGACATTACGCTGCACCTGCTTCGCTGCCGGTGGTGCTTCGGCCGAAGGGCCGTAATGCACCAGGTAGCCGCCAAAGAAACGCCCCAGTTCGTCTTCGAGCATCCGGCGTTCTTCGTTCAACAAAAATTGGCCGATGGGACCTGACAGCCACTCGCGAGCGGCGCTGATCAATGCCAGCCAGTCAGGATCAGCCTGAGCGAACGCTTTATCGGTCATTGCATTCTCCAACTCGCCAAGAAGCTCTAAGATGCACCATTGTTTTCCGCTTGGCGAATCCTGCGATGATACAGATCAGTGCCCTTCCCGCCTTCACCGACAACTACATCTGGTTGTTACAGGATCACCGCAGCCAGCGCTGCGCCGTGGTCGATCCGGGTGATGCCGCCCCCGTGCAGGCCTGGTTGGCCATGCACCCGCAATGGCAGCTCAGCGACATTCTGGTCACCCATCACCACCATGATCACGTCGGCGGCGTCGAGCGACTCAAAAAAGCGACGGGCGCCACGGTCTACGGCCCGGCCAGCGAAAATATCCCCGGACGCGACTTCGCCCTGAACGATAATGATCGCGTCAACGTACTCGGCTGCGAGTTCGACGTGTATGCGGTGCCGGGCCACACACTGGGTCATATTGCTTACTACCATCAGGGGCTGCTGTTCTGTGGCGACACCCTGTTCGCCGCCGGGTGCGGGCGCCTGTTCGAAGGTACGCCGGCACAAATGCACCACTCCCTCAGCCGCCTGGCCGCGTTGCCCGAAGACACGCTGGTGTACTGCACCCACGAGTACACCCTGAGCAATCTGCGCTTTGCCGCGGCTGTCGAGCCGAATAACCCGGACATTGCCGAGCGTCTCGAGAAAGTCGCCCAATTACGCGAGTCCGGTGGCATGTCGCTGCCGTCGACCCTGGCGCTGGAGAAGCTCACCAACCCTTTCCTGCGTACCGGCGAAACATCCGTTAAAGAAAAAGTAGACGAACGGAATGGCCCGGATAACCGGGCTCCGAGTGAGGTTTTTGCGGCTCTTCGGGCTTGGAAAGATACGTTCTAGACAGGGCCACTATTGGTCCAAAAATTCTGAATGGTTGACCGCACCCCCTGCGCTTTCTAGAATCGCCCGACATTTTTGCCCGGAACTAACTTCCAGCCAATGTCGTCATCTATTCGTAAATCCATCAATTCAGACGCATTGACCCGCTTGGCTCAAGCCATCGCGGTGGCTGTGTCCGCCACCCTGGCGGGCTGCCAAAGCACCAGTCATGTGCCACAAACCGACGTGGCACATACGCTTTCCACCCGGACCAAACAAAAACCTATCTGGCTCAACGAGAAGCCAAGCCCACAAGCCGCGCAGGACGTCTGGGAGCGCATGCGCCAGGGCTTCCAGTTGCAGGAAGGGCTGGGCGTCAACCCGCGCATCGAGCAACAGCGCCTGTGGTTCGCCAGCAATCCATCGTTTCTGCAAGGCGCCAGCGAACGTGGCAGCCTGTACATTCACTACATCGTCGAACGCCTTGAAGAACGCAACATGCCGCTGGAACTGGCGCTGTTGCCGGTGATTGAAAGCGCCTACAACCCAATGGCCTATTCGCGCGCCGATGCGGTTGGCCTGTGGCAGTTCATCCCGTCCACCGGGCGTTACTTCAACCTGCGTCAAACCCGCTTCTATGACGGGCGCCGCGACATTACCGCGTCGACCATCGCGGCCATGGACTACCTGACCCGCCTGCACGATATGTTCAACGGTGACTGGCTGCTGGCGCTGGCGGCCTATAACGCCGGTGAAGGCACGGTTAGCCGGGCCATCGAGCGTAACGAAAAGCTCGGCCTGCCAACCGACTACTGGAACCTGCCACTGCCGGCGGAAACCCAGGCCTATGTACCCAAGCTGCTGGCGTTGTCACAAGTCGTGCTGTCGCCAGAAGCCTATGGCGTGAACCTCAACCCGATCGCCAACCAGCCCTACTTCGAAGTCGTCGAAATCAACCAGCGCATGGACCTGTCCAAGGTTGCCGCGGTGGCCAACATCGACGAAGACGAACTGTTCCAGCTCAACCCGGCCTTCAAGCAACGCACCACCATCGACGGTCCCCAGCACTTGCTGGTGCCGACGTCCAAGGCGCAGTTGCTGACTGCCAGCCTGTCAACCATGAAACCCGAAGAGCTGATCAGTCAGCGTCCGCTCAAACCGGTTTTCGAAGGTGCAGACGACCGCGAGCTGGCAACGCTCAAGCGCAGCTACCGGGTCAAACGCGGCGACAACCTGACGCAGATCGCCAAGGCGAACAAAGTCGAGGTCAAGGACCTGCAACACTGGAACAAGCTGAACGGCAAGGACCTCAAGGTTGGCCAGACCCTGGTGATGCGAGACACCAGCAAGCGCTCCGGTGGACGCATCAGCACGGTGGTTGCGGCCAACAACAAGAACAAGAAGCAGACCCAATACAAGGTCAAGCAAGGCGACTCGCTGTACATCGTCGCCAAGCGCTTCAACGTTGAGATGCAACACCTCAAGCGCTGGAATCCACGTGTTGGCCAGGCTCTCAAGCCTGGGCAGGTGCTGACGGTTTCTTCCCCGCGTTAAGTCGCGCCCCAGGCATTGGGGCTTTTTGTGGCGAGGGAGCTTGCTCCCGCCGACCGGTCCGCGCTCGGGCGCAGCAGGCGTGAACCCCGTGTATGCGATGTACCTGAAAGAACCCGATGGCATGTTTTGGGGCCGCTTCGCAGCCCAGCGGGAGCAAGCTCCCTCGCCACAAAATCCCCTACCTTAGCCCCTACCTTTTTCCTGTCGATACAAGCTGTTACTGTACGGCCCACAAAGCCCAAGCCGCCTGGACCGGATCTCTGCCTTGATACGTCCCCTCCTGCTCCTAATCAGTCTGGCCTTGAGCTTCCCCGCAAGCGCAACGATCAGCGAAAGCCATGGTTATGCGCAGTTCGGCACACTCAAGTACCCGGCCAAATTCACCCACTTCGACTGGGTCAATCCGCAAGCGCCCAAGGGCGGTACATTGCGGGTCATGGCGTTTGGCACCTTCGATACGCTCAACCCCTACACCTTCAAGGGCACCAGCCCGGTCTCGACCCCGAATTTCCTGCAGTACGGCATCAACGAGCTGAACGAACCGTTGATGGTCGGTACGGGGCAGTACGCGCCGTCCGGCGATGAACCCGCCTCCAGTTACGGGCTGATCGCCCAGTCTGTCGAATACAGCGAAGACCGCAGCTGGGTAGTGTTCAACCTGCGCCCGCAAGCACGCTTTCACGACGGCACGCCGATCACCGCCTACGACGTCGCGTTTTCCTATCGTTTGCTGCTCAAGGAAGGTCATCCGCAATACCGCACCAACCTTCAGGAAGTGCAGCGGGTCGACATCCTCAACCCACAGCGCATCCGTTTCGTGTTCAAGCGTGCCGGTAATCCGTTGCTGATCCAGCGCCTGGGCGAGTTGCCGGTGTTGCCGCAGCATTACTGGGAAGGTCGCGACTTCAAGGCGACCACCTTCGAACCGCCGCTGGGCAGTGGCCCTTACCGCATCACCGAGGTTCAGCCGGGGCGGCAACTGGTGTTCGAGCGGGTCAAGGATTACTGGGGCAAGGACCTGCCGGTCAATCGCGGCAAGTACAACTATGATCGCGTTGAAGTCGAGTTTTACCGCGACAGCGACGTGGCGTTCGAGGCCTTCAAGGCCGGCGAGTTCGACATCTACATCGAGCACCAGGCCAAGAACTGGGCCAACGGCTACAGCTTCCCGGCCGTACGGCGTGGCGAGGTGATCAAGGCGCAGATCGACCACCAGATTCCAACCCAGACCCAGGGTCTGTTCATGAACACCCGGCGCAGCACGTTCGCCGACGACAAGGTGCGTGAAGCCCTGGGCTTGATGTTCGACTTCGAATGGACCAACCGCGCCCTGTTCAGCGGTGCCTACAAACGGGCCATGAGTTATTACCCCAACAGCGAGTTCACAGCCACAGGCGTTCCGGTCGGCCATGAATGGCTGATGCTCTCACCCTACCGCGATCAGTTGCCCGCCAGGCTGTTTACCGAGCCCTTCAGCCTGCCGCAGACCGACGGCCATGGCATCCCCCGGGAAACTCTGCGCCGGGCGTTGGGTTTGCTCGCCGAGGCTGGCTGGAAGCTCAATGGCCAGCGCCTGCAGAATGCGGCCGGGCAGCCACTGCGTTTCGAGATCCTGCTGGTCAATCCGAACCTGGAGCGCATTCTCCAGCCCTACGCCGAGAACCTTGCCAGTATCGGTATCGACGCGCACCTGCGCACCGTCGACCGAGCCCAATACAAGCAGCGTCTGGACCAGTTCGATTTCGACATGATCCTGATGACCCTCGACCAGACCCKCAGCCCCGGACTTGAACAGTGGCAGTACTTCCACTCGAGCCAGGCCTCGGTCAAGGGCAGCAAGAATTACGCGGGTGTTGCCAACCCGGTGGTCGATCATTTGCTGGAACAACTGCTCGCGGCAAAATCCCGTGACGAGCAACTGGCGGCCGGCAAAGCGCTGGACCGGGTGCTGCTGTGGCAGCACTACTGCATCCCCAACTGGTATATCAATTATCATCGCCTGGCGTACCGCAACCGGTTCGCCTTCGTCACCACGCCGCCCTACACCCTGGGGCTGAATGCGTGGTGGCTGAAGACTTCGGAGAAAGCCCAATGATGCGTTTGCGTACCCTGCTGGGTCTGGTCTTTGCAGGGCTTGCCTGCACGGCCCACGCTGCCCCGCAGCACGCCTTGACCCTGTACAACGAGCCGCCGAAATACCCGGCCGATTTCAAGCATTTCGACTACGTGAACCCGGACGCTCCCAAGGGCGGGACGTTCCGTCAGGCCGGCTTCGGTGGCTTCGACAGCCTCAACCCGTTCATCAGCAAGGGCGTGCCGGCTGATGACATTGGCCTGATCTACGACACCCTGGCCAAACAGGGGCTCGATGAGCCGTTTACCGAATATGGCTTGATCGCCGGCAAAATCGAAAAGGCTCCGGACAACAGCTGGGTGCGCTTCTACCTGCGCCCCGAAGCGCGTTTTCATGATGGCCACCCGGTGCGTGCCGAAGACGTGGTGTTCAGCTTCCAGACCCTGATGAAAAGCGGTTCGCCGCTCTTTCGCGGTTACTACAGCGACGTCGACAACGTGATCGCCGAGGACCCGTTGCGGGTGCTGTTCACCTTCAAGCACACCAGCAACCGCGAGCTGCCGCTGATCCTTGGACAGCTCTCGATATTGCCCAAGCACTGGTGGGAACACCGCGACTTCAGCAAGGGCAATCTGGAGATTCCGCTGGGCAGCGGCCCGTACAAGGTCAGTGAGGTCAAGGCCGGGCGCTCGGTCCGCTATGAGCGGGTCAAGGACTACTGGGGCAAGGACCTGCCGGTCAATCGGGGCTTTTACAACTTCGACAACATGACCATCGATTACTACCGCGACAACACCGTCGCGCTGGAAGCGCTGAAGGCCGGACAGTTCGATTACTGGCAGGAGATGAGTGCAAAAAACTGGGCCAACGCCTACAACACGCCGTCCGTCACCGAGGGTCGCCTGATCAAGGAGCAGATTCCGAACGGCAACCCCACCGGCATGCAGGGCTTCGTCTTCAACCTGCGCCGCCCGGTGTTCCAGGACGTGCGCGTGCGTCAGGCCCTGAGCCTGTTGCTGGATTTTGAATGGACCAACAAGCAGCTGTTCAACGGTGCCTACGCGCGCACCCGAAGCTACTTCGAAAACTCGGAAATGGCCGCCACCGGCCTGCCGGACCAGGATCAACTGGCGATCCTCGATCCATTCCGGGGCAAGATCCCCGATCAGGTCTTCAGCGAAGCGTTCCAGAACTCCGTCTGTGACGGCAGCGGAATGATCCGTGCCCAACAGCGCAAGGCCTATCAACTGTTGCAAGAAGCCGGCTGGCGAATCGTCGACGACAAGATGGTCGATACCAATGGCAAACCGGTAAGCATCGAATTCCTGCTGGCGCAGACCGAATTCGAGCGGGTGCTGTTGCCGTTCAAACGCAACATGAGCGACCTGGGGATTGACCTGGTGATTCGTCGGGTCGACGTGTCGCAGTACATCAACCGCGTGCGCTCGCGCGACTTCGACATGGTGGTTGGCAGCTTCCCGCAGTCCAGCTCACCGGGTAACGAGCAGCGCGAATTCTGGAAGTCCGAAAGCGCCGACAAACCCGGCAGCCGCAACTACATGGGCCTGAAAGACCCGGTAGTCGATGAACTGGTCGAAGAGCTGATCAACGCCGACTCGCGCAAAAGCCTGGTGGCCCATGCCCGGGCGCTCGACAGGGTGTTGCAATGGGGCTATTACGTGATCCCCAACTGGCACATCAAGACCTGGCGCGTGGCGTACTGGAATCACATTGGCCACCCGAAAGTCCCTCCGACCAATGACGTGGGCATTTCCACCTGGTGGGTCAAACCCGATGCTAAACCTGCGATCGAAGTGCTGACCAAAGAACAAGCCGATCCTGCGGGCATGGAGCAATAAGATGCTGGCGTATATTTTTCGGCGACTGTTGCTGATCATTCCAACCCTGTTCGGCATTCTGCTGATCAACTTCGTGATCATCCAGGCCGCCCCCGGTGGCCCGGTGGAACAGATGATCGCCAAGCTCGAAGGCTTCGAAGGCGCTACCAGCCGCATTGCCGGCGGCGGTGCCGAAGTGTCGGTGGCCGGTTCCAGCTATCGCGGCGCCCAGGGCCTGGACCCGGCGCTGGTCAAGGAAATCGAGCACATGTACGGCTTCGACAAGTCGGCGCCGGAACGCTTGTGGATCATGATCAAGAACTACGCCACCCTGGATTTCGGCGACAGCTTCTTCCGKGACGCCAAGGTCATCGACCTGATCAAGGAAAAGATGCCGGTGTCGATCTCCCTCGGGCTCTGGAGCACGCTGATCATGTACCTGGTGTCGATCCCGCTGGGGATCGCCAAGGCCACCCGGCACGGCAGCCACTTCGACGTGTGGACCAGTTCGGCGATCATCGTCGGTTACGCGATCCCGGCGTTCCTGTTTGCGATCCTGCTGATCGTGGTGTTTGCCGGCGGCAGCTACCTGGACTGGTTCCCCCTGCGCGGCCTGACCTCGAACAACTTCAGTGAATTGAGCTGGATGGGCAAGGTCCGCGATTACTTCTGGCACATCGCGCTGCCGGTGACGGCACTGGTGATCGGTAACTTCGCAACCATGACCCTGTTGACCAAAAACAGCTTCCTCGACGAGATCAACAAACAGTACGTCGTCACCGCCAAGGCCAAGGGCCTGACCCGGCACCGCGTGCTGTATGGCCATGTGTTTCGCAACGCCATGCTGCTGGTGATCGCCGGCTTCCCTTCGGCCTTCATCGGGATTTTCTTCACCGGCTCATTGCTGGTGGAAGTGATCTTCTCGCTCGACGGCATGGGCTTGATGAGTTTTGAAGCGGCGATCAACCGTGACTACCCGGTGGTGTTCGGCACCCTGTTCATCTTCACCCTGCTGGGGCTGGTGGTGAAGCTGATCGGCGACCTCACCTACACCCTGGTCGATCCACGGATCGACTTCGAACACYGGGAGCATTGAGATGAACCTGTCCCCTCTCAATCGCCGACGTTTCGAGCGGTTCAAGGCCAACAAGCGCGGCTGGTGGTCGCTGTGGCTGTTTTTGATCCTGTTTGGCGCGAGCCTCGGTGCCGAGCTGATCGCCAACGACAAGCCGCTGGCGGTGCATTACGACGGCCAATGGTATTTCCCGGCACTCAAGCGTTACCCGGAAACCACCTTCGGCGGCGAATTCCCGCTGGAAGCCAACTACAAGAGCCCGTACATCCGCGAACTGCTCAAGGCCAAGGACGCCTGGACTTTGTGGGCGCCAATCCCGTTCAGTTACCAAAGCATCAACTACGACCTGAAAGTCCCGGCCCCGGCACCGCCCTCGGCAGACAACCTGCTGGGCACCGACGACCAGGGCCGCGACGTGCTGGCGCGGGTGATTTACGGCTTCCGGGTGTCGGTGCTGTTTGCGCTGACGCTGACCATTCTCAGTTCGATCATCGGCGTGATTGCCGGCGCCTTGCAGGGTTTCTATGGCGGCTGGGTCGATCTGGCCGGACAGCGCTTTTTGGAGATCTGGTCGGGTTTACCGGTGCTGTACCTGTTGATCATCCTCGCCAGTTTCGTGCAGCCAAACTTCTGGTGGCTGCTGGGGATCATGCTGCTGTTTTCCTGGATGAGCCTGGTCGACGTGGTCCGCGCCGAGTTCCTGCGTGGGCGTAACCTGGAATACGTGCGCGCCGCCCGGGCGCTGGGGATGCAGAACGGCGCAATCATGTTCCAGCACATCCTGCCCAACGCCATGGTCTCGACCATGACCTTCATGCCGTTCATCCTCACGGGCGCCATCGGCACCCTGACCGCGCTGGACTTCCTCGGCTTCGGCCTGCCGGCAGGCAGTGCATCGCTGGGTGAACTGGTGGCTCAGGGCAAATCCAACCTGCAAGCGCCGTGGCTGGGCATGAGCGCCTTTGCGGTGCTGGCGCTGATGTTGAGTTTGCTGGTGTTTATCGGCGAGTCCGCTCGCGATGCCTTCGACCCGAGGAAGTGAAATGAATCAGGACAATCTGATCGAAGTGCGCAACCTCTCTGTCGAGTTTGTGGTCGGTGAGCACGCGCAACGGGTGGTAGAAGGCGTCAGCTTCGACATCAAGCGCGGTGAAACCCTGGCGCTGGTCGGCGAAAGCGGCTCCGGCAAATCGGTGACGGCGCACTCGATCCTGCGCCTGCTGCCCTACCCCTTGGCGCGCCACCCCACCGGCACCATCAACTACTCAGGGCATGACCTGCTGTCGCTGAAAGAGAAAACCATCCGGCACATTCGTGGCAACCGGATTGCAATGATCTTTCAAGAGCCAATGACCTCGCTGAACCCGCTGCACTCGATCGAGAAACAGATCAACGAGGTGCTGGGGATTCACAAAGGCCTGACCGGCAAGGTCGCGACCCAGCGCACCCTGGAGCTGCTGGAACTGGTGGGGATTCCCGAGCCGCGCAAACGGCTCAGGGCCCTGCCCCACGAATTGTCCGGTGGCCAGCGTCAGCGCGTGATGATCGCCATGGCCCTGGCCAACGAACCGGAACTGCTGATCGCCGACGAACCGACCACCGCGCTGGACGTGACGGTTCAGCTGAAAATCCTCGAACTGCTCAAGGAGCTGCAGGCCCGCCTGGGCATGGCCCTGCTGCTGATCAGCCACGATTTGAACCTGGTCCAAAGAGTCGCGCATCGCGTATGTGTCATGCAAAAGGGGTGCATCGTCGAACAGGCGTCGTGCGAGGAGTTGTTCCGCGCGCCGCAGCATCCTTACACCCGGGAGCTGCTGGCAGCGGAACCTCGTGGCAACCCGGCAACCAATGTCATCGGCCCGCCATTGCTGCAAGTCGAGGACCTGAAAGTCTGGTTCCCGATCAAAAAAGGCTTTTTGCGCAATACCGTCGATTACGTCAAAGCGGTGGACGGAATCAACTTCAGCCTGCCTCAGGGACAGACCCTGGGCATCGTTGGCGAGAGCGGTTCGGGCAAGTCCACACTGGGGCTGGCGATTTTGCGGTTGATTGCCAGCAAAGGCGCGATTCGTTTTGAAGGCAAGTCGTTGGACTGCCTGTCGCAGCAACAGGTAAGGCCGCTGCGGCGGGAAATGCAGGTGGTCTTTCAGGACCCCTTCGGTAGCCTGAGCCCACGGATGAGCGTGAGCCAGATCGTTGGCGAAGGCCTGCGGATACACCGGATCGGTACAGAGACCGAGCAGGAACTGGCGATTATCGCGGTGCTCAAGGAAGTCGGTCTGGATCCGGCAACCCGGCACCGCTATCCCCATGAGTTTTCCGGCGGACAACGGCAGAGAATCGCCATTGCCCGGGCCCTGGTGCTGAAACCGGCGTTGATCTTGCTGGACGAGCCAACCTCGGCCCTCGACCGCACCGTGCAACGCCAGGTGGTTGAACTGCTGCGCTCACTGCAAAGCAAGTACAACCTGACGTATCTGTTCATCAGCCATGACCTGGCGGTGGTTAAAGCACTGAGTCACCAGTTGATGGTGATCAAGCACGGCCAAGTGGTCGAACAAGGTGATGCGCAAGGTATCTTTGCCGCACCGCAACATCCTTATACACAGCAGTTGCTGGAGGCCGCTTTCCTGGCACCAGCCACTGCGCAATAACCTGAAAGAGGAGCAACACATGGGTTTTCTCGCCGGTAAGCGCGTACTGATCGTCGGTGTCGCCAGCAAGCTGTCCATCGCATCCGGCATCGCTGCCGCCATGCATCGCGAGGGCGCTGAGCTTGCCTTCACTTATCAGAACGACAAACTCAAGGGTCGTGTCGAAGAGTTCGCACAAGGCTGGGGTTCGAGCCCTGAGCTGTGCTTCCCGTGCGATGTGGCCAGCGATGAAGAAATCGCCAAGGTCTTCGAAGAGCTGAGCAAAAAATGGGACGGCCTGGACTGCATCGTGCACTCCGTTGGCTTCGCTCCGGGCGACCAACTGGACGGCGACTTCACCGAAGCCACCACCCGTGAAGGTTTCCGCATCGCTCACGACATCAGCGCCTACAGCTTCGTGGCCCTGGCCAAAGCGGGCCGCGAAATGATGAAAGGCCGCAATGGCAGCCTGCTGACCCTGTCGTACCTGGGCGCCGAGCGCACCATGCCGAACTACAACGTGATGGGCATGGCCAAGGCTTCGCTGGAAGCTGGCGTGCGTTACCTGGCCGGCTCCCTGGGCCCGGAAGGCACCCGCGTCAACGCCGTATCGGCTGGCCCGATCCGCACCCTGGCCGCTTCCGGCATCAAGAACTTCCGTAAAATGCTGGCCGCCAACGAAGCGCAAACGCCGCTGCGTCGCAATGTCACCATCGACGAAGTCGGCAATGCCGGCGCCTTCCTGTGCTCGGACCTGGCGTCCGGCATCAGCGGCGAAATCATGTATGTGGACGGCGGCTTCAACACCACCGCCATGGGCAACATCGAAGAGTGATCTTCGCGCGTTAACAAGAAACCCGCCGATTGGCGGGTTTTTTGTGCCGGTCATTTCAGCCCCACCACGAACCACTGTGGGAGCGAGCCTGCTCGCGATAGCGTACTGACAGGCGACATTGATGTTGAATGTTACGGCCTCATCGCGAGCAGGCTCGCTCCCACAGGGATTTGTGTTCAATCTTCGATCTGTGTCAGACATCGCGCAAACAATTGCTGGATCGGTTGTGTACGCTGGCTGTAGCGCTGCAACAGCACGATCTCCCGATAGAACGTCAGTTCACCCAGCGAGATGATCCTGACCTTTGCGCCATAGTCCAGCCAAAGCCCCGCCCGGGGAATCAACGCCACCCCAAGCCCGCACTCGACCATTTTCACGATCGCCTCCAGCTCATCCAGCTCCAGCGCGACTTTGACCTCGATCTGCTGCTCGCGCAGAAAGCCTGTCACCAGCCGGCCACCGAACGAGTTGCGGTCATAACGCACCTGCGGATGCGTGCTGAGTATCTGCAACGGATCCTCGCCTTCAAGGTCCGGCGGCACGATCAACACAAAAGGCTCCTGCCGGATCACCTGGGCCGACAGTTCCTTGGGCAACTCAAAGGGTGGCTTGATCAGGATCGCCAGATCAAGCTCACCAGCGTCAACCTGACTCAACAGGTTGAGTGACACGCCGGGCACCAGTTTTGGCTCGAGCAACGGCGCCTGCTGCCGCAAACGTAGCAACGCCTGAGGCAGCAAACCGGTTTGGGCGGTCGCCACAGCGCCGACCCTCAATTCGCCGCGAAACTCGCTAACGTCGTCACTGACGGCCATGCGCTGAAAGGTTTCGAGGATTTCCCGGGCCATCGGCAACGCCCGCTGCCCCGCCGCGTTGAGGATGGCCTGACGCCCGGTGCGGTCAAACAGGCGAATACCCAACGCCTGCTCCAGGTTGCGCATTTGCGCGCTGACGGCCGATTGCGTGAGGCCAATGTGCATGCCGGCTGCGGCGAACGTGCCATAGCGAGTCACTGCGATGAAGGTTTTCAGTTCACGCAGCATGAGCGCCTCGATTGATCGATTTTATTTGAGCTGGAGGCAAAAATTATCGTCTTTTAATCAAAAATCACAAGACTAGAATCAGCTCAACTTCCCTGTCATCGAGGCTTGAACACCATGCGTCTCTCCCCTTTTCATCTGGCCATTCCGGTGTATGACCTTGCTGCCGCACGGCTTTTCTATGGCCAGGTGTTCGGCCTGGAGGAAGGACGCTCAAGCGAGCACTGGGTGGACTTCAACTTTTTCGGCCACCAATTGGTTATCCACGAACACCCGAAAACCGCCACGCAGGAGTCCGCCCACACCAATGCCGTGGACGGTCACGACGTACCGGTCCCGCATTTCGGCGTAGTGCTGTCGATGGAGGAATGGGAGTCCCTGGCCGAACGGCTCACATCACTGGGCACGCGTTTCGTGATCGAGCCCGGCATTCGCTTCAAAGGACTGGTGGGCGAACAGGCGACGATGTTTCTGTTCGACCCGTGCGGCAACGCGCTGGAGTTCAAGGCGTTCAAGGACATCGAACAGTTGTTCGCCAAGTAACCTTCAGCGTCATACCGGCCTGCAAGCGGATCCCGTCTAGCTCCCCGCCACCGGACATGGCCCACCCGCTTCTGCCCACAGTTTGAACTGGGTGACAAAAATATCGTGAGGTACCGGCACCGGCGTCCTGTTACCTCCGGGATTCCAGCCCCAGAGCACCAGCTTGTCGTCGCTGACATGGGTGATCAGCGCGGCAAAATCACGGTCGCCGTTGCTCGAACGGTCCTTGATCATCTGGCACAGCCGGTCGGCCGGCAAGCCGATCCAGGCCATTTTGTGTGCAGCCGATGGCAGCCCCCAATGCGGGGCACCGGGTGGCGCGTGGGGGCCGTAGCTGTCTGGCGGATTGCTGTCGGCGTGGCAGGTTGCACAAGGCAGGCCCGCCGCCCCCTTGCCGTCAGTGCCGCGAACCACGTTCATGCCATGCGGTTTCCCGGCGTCGAACTGCAAGGGCGCGTCACCGGGGATATGGCAGTTCTGGCAACGCGGGCTCTGGAACACCTTCTGCACCGTGGCAAACGCCGCCAGCGCGGCTTGATCGTCGGCAAACAGCTCAGAGGTGTAACCGCCGCCCCCGAGCAACAGCAGCGCGCCCAGAAACAGATGCCGCCTCATCTCACACCCCCGCCAGTTGCAACGGCAGTTCACGCAAGCGTTGCCCGGTCAGGGCAAACACCGCATTGGCCACCGCCGGCGCCGTCGGTGGCACCCCGGTCTCGCCGATGCCGCCCGGTTTTTCAGTGCTGGGGACGATGTGCACCTCGACCACCGGCATCTCATTCAGGCGCAACACCTGAAAGTCATGGTAATTGGACTGCACCACTTTCCCGTCCTTGAAGGTCAGCTTGCTGTGCAAGGTGAACCCCAGGCCAAAGGTAATGCCCGACTCCATCTGCGCGGCGATGCTCGCCGGGTTCACCACAACACCGCAATCAACCGCACAGACCACGCGGTGCACGCGGATCTTCAGGTTGTCCTGGGACACCTCGGCCACCTGCGCGACGTAACTGCCAAAAGACTCATGCACCGCCACGCCCAATGCGTGCCCGGCAGGCAGCGGCGCCTTCCAGTTAGCCTTCTCCACCGCCAGGTTCAGTACGCCCAGATGACGCGGATACTCCTTGAGCAAGGTCCGTCGGTATTCCACCGGGTCCTTGCCGGCCGCCGTGGCCAGTTCATCGATCAATGACTCGACGACAAACGCCGTGTGCGTGTGCCCCACAGAACGCATCCACAGCACGCTGATGCCGGTTTTCGGCGAATGCAGATCGACCAGATGGTCGGCCAGGCCCTTGATGTAGGGGCTGTCGGCCACGCCTTCGACCGAGGTGGCGTCGACGCCATTCTTGACCATCGTCGCTTCGAACGAGGTGCCGTCCATGATCGACTGCCCGACCAGCACGTGCTGCCAGGCCTGGGGCATGCCCTTGGCGTCCAGGCCAATGCGCGCCTTATGGAGGAACGCCGAGCGGTAGTAACCACCGCGTATGTCATCCTCCCGCGACCAGACGGTTTTCACTGGCGCGCCGGCCGCCTTGGCGACTTGCACCGCTTCACTGACAAAGTCCGAGGTCGGATTGGCTCGACGACCAAAACCGCCTCCAAGGAATTCGGTATGAATCTCGACCTGCTCGGGTTTGAGCCCGGTGATTTTCGCCGCAATCATTTGGTCCAGCGTCTGGAATTGGGTGCCGGTCCAGATCTCGCATTTGTCCGGGGTGATTTTCACCGTGCAGTTGAGCGGCTCCATCGGCGCATGCGCCAGGTAGGGAACGCTGTATTCAACATCAATCGTCTTCACTGCCTTGCTCAACGCGGCGCTGATGTCGCCCGCCTGGCTGGCCGGGGTACCGGGGATCGCGGCCAGTTTGCGGAAGTTTTGCAGCAAGGTGTCGCTATCCAGAGCGGCGTTGGGCCCCAGGTCCCAGTCGATTTTCAGCGCATCACGACCGAGTTTGGCGGCCCAATAATGATCGGCCACCACGGCTATACCTGTCGGCACCTGCACGACTTTATGCACGCCCGGCAGCGCCAATGCCGCTGCGCCATCGAATGATTTGACACTGCCACCAAACACCGGCGAGCGCGCGACCATGGCCGTGAGCAATCCGTCGAACTGCACATCCATGCCGAACTTCGCCTGGCCGGTGATTTTTTCCGGGGTATCCAGGCGCTTGGTCGGTTTGCCGATGATCTTCCAGTCCTTGGCGTCCTTGAGCTTGATCGACGCCGGATCGGGCGCCGGCAGTTGGCCAGCATCATTGGCCAGCTCACCATAAGTGGCGCGCTGATCGCCGGCGATCACCACGCCCGGTTCGGTTCGGACCTTCGAGGGTGCGACGTTGAAGCGCTTGGCGGCGGCCTCGATCAACATCAAGCGCGCAGCCGCACCGGCCTGACGGTAGCGGTCGAATTCCATCCAGGTCGAGGTCGAGCCGCCGGTGATCTGCATGCCGCCAAAGGCTGGCAGACCATAATCGGCTGCCGATGCCGGTGCATGCTCGACGCGGATCTTCGTCCAGTCGGCGTCCAGTTCTTCGGCGATCAACATGCTCAGGCCGGTCCAGATCCCCTGCCCCATTTCGGAGTGCCCCAACAGAATGGTCACGCTGCCATCGGGCGCAATGCGCAAAAAGGCGTTGGGGGCGAACACCGCGTCCGGCGTCGAAGCCGCCTGCGCAAAGCGATTGGCTCCCGGAATGACAAACGCCACCACCAGCCCTGCACCGAGTACCGCACTGCTTTTCAAAAAGTCCCGTCGAGAAGTCTCGATCTTCGCGCTCATCGTCATGCCTCCCCGATTTGCGCAGCACGTTTGACCGCCGCACGAATACGCGGGTAGGTCCCGCACCGACAGATATTGCCCGACAGCGCCTGATCGATATCGCTGTCGCTCGGCGACGGGATTTTTGCCAATAAAGCCGCCGCCGACATGATCTGCCCCGACTGACAGTAACCGCATTGCACCACGTCGATCTCGGCCCAGGCGCGCTGCACCGGGTGCGAACCGTCGCTCGACAGGCCTTCGATAGTGAGGATCTTTTGCCCGCTGGCGACGGCTGCCGCCGGAGTGATGCAGGAGCGTAACGGCGCGCCGTCGACATGCACCGTGCAGGCACCGCACTGGGCCATGCCGCAGCCGAACTTGGTACCGGTCAAGTGCGCGACATCGCGCAATACCCACAACAGCGGCATGTCACCGGGCACGTCCAGGGATTGATCTTTGCCATTGATATTGAGTGTCAGCACGGCGATCTCCTCAGTCACTCACGATGTCCTTTCATGGCGTCACTGTGGCAACGACTGCCTACGCGCGCCTCGGTTTATCCATTGAGCTAAGCGCAATTTTCCCGAAGCCTTGAATTGCGCGACCACCGGTCACAAAAAAGGGCCACTTCCTGGGAAGCAGCCCTGTGTTTCAAACCATCAACCGACTTACACCCTCGGCCCCAGCAGGATCCGCGTATAGCGCCATAAAAACAGTGCAAACGCGGCGCACCAGAACAACGCCGAAATGGCCAATCCATGAGTGCTGAAAGGCACGACAAAGACCCGACAGATCCCGGCCAGCAACACCAAACCAAATCCGAGCACTACGGCTTTTGGCGGCTGCAACAGGCGCCCGGTATGGCCGAGACTGACTCGCGCAATCATCGCCAGCACCAACCCGCCAACACCACCGACTGCCAATGAATGGGTGGCGAGGCTTTGTTGCGGCATCATGCCCAGTTGCCACTGCGCCATGGCCAACGCGGCAATCAACAGCCAGGCATACGCCAGGTACAACGACCACAGCAGCGGCACGCGCCAAATGCCGTTGTCATACCAGCGCCACAGACGAATCAGGTGCAAACCGCTGATCAACACAAACAACGCCGCCAGCCAAGGCCTCGGTGTGTCGTTGAACCCTGCGCCGATCATCACCACCACCAACAGGCTGGCGATCAACAGCACTTTGGTTTGCAGTGGCTGCGCAATGGCTCCTTGAGGGCGATTCAAACCACGCTGGATGAAGAATGGAATCACTCGCCCGCCAATCACGCTCATCAACGCAGCAACCAGCCACAACGCCGCCAGCACGCCGCGCCGCTGCAATGCGATGTCGTCTTGAGCCATGCCCCACAAGGTCAGCAACTGACACCCGGCCAGCACACCGATCATCAGCAGAATCGGGTAGTTCTCACGCTTGCGTGCGGCGATCAGATTGCGTCCCAGCCCCACAGCCAGCAGCGGCAGAAAAGGCACTTGCAACGCCAGCAGCCACGCTGCGGAAAGCGGCATCAGCCAGGCCAGGCGAGCCACCAGCCACACCAACAGCAACCCCAGCAGCGGCCAGCCGGACAAACCGGGGCGGCCGGTCCAGTTGGGTACCGCGGTCAGCAGGAAACCACCAATGATCGCCGCGGCAAACCCGAACGGCATTTCATGCCGATGCCACGCCAACATCCCGCCCATCGGTTGCGCACCGGGCAAGCGTCCGTAAAGCCATAAGCCCCAGACCGCCAGCGCGATACAGGCAAAGGCGCTGCCTGCGAGGAAGAACGGTCGGAACCCCAGGCTCCAGAGAGGTACGTGCTTGATCGATGGCATCTCAGACCTCCGTGCCGATCGGACCTTTGCTCGACAGGTGCAGAACATTCTGAGGGTTACTGAAGAATTCGAACATTTTGGCGTACTCCTGAAGCGGTTCAGTTGTACGTATCGACTATCAAGTCGCGTGCCAGCTTTCAAAGCCCCATAAAACAGTACTTTGCAGCCTATATGGTCAATATGACTCAAGTGTCGACAGGTCTAAATGACCCTATTAATTGTCATTATGACTACTTCCAATACATGGACGCCCTGATCTTGTCGATTGACGGTTACGCCTGACGACCACCGGCTGACTACGCTAATAGTCCAGCCTGATCATTCCTGGAGGAGAACCTTCATGTCGCGCATTCAAAAACTCACGCCCTGCCTGTGGTTCGACGATCAGGCCGAAGCCGCTGCACAGTTCTACTGTTCAGTGTTCGAACACTCGACCATTACCGCCATCACTCACTATGGCAAGGCCGGTTTCGAGCTCCATGGCCGGCCCGAGGGTTCAGTGATGACCGTCAGCTTCGTGCTCGACGGCCAGACCTTCACCGCCCTCAATGGCGGCCCGGTGTTTCGCTTTAACGAGGCGATCTCGTTCCAGGTCAACTGCCATACCCAGTATGAAATCGACCACTTCTGGAATGCGCTGTCTGCCGGTGGTGACAAACAGGCCCAGCAATGCGGCTGGCTCAAGGACAAGTTCGGCCTGTCCTGGCAAATCGTGCCCGTGGTGATGATGGACATGATGACCGACAGGGATACCGCCAAATCCCAGCGCGTCATGCAGGCGATGTTGCAGATGAAGAAACTCGACGTCGCCACACTCGAGCGAGCCTTTAATGGCGAGAGCTAATACACTCCCCCACTGAACTGCCAAAGGACGCTTGCGGATGAAACACGCCATCGCCAAAAATGCCGACAAAGCCCCTCGCTTCTGGCGCGATGACGCACTGCCCTTCATCGAAGCACGCTCCATCGCCGATGGCCGCGAAGTCTGTTATGCCCGACATTCCCACGAGTTTTTTTCCATCGGTGCGATCACCGCCGGGCGCAGCACCTATCTCCATGAACACGCCGCGTTTGAAGTCGGCAGCGGCACCGTGGTGCTGATGAACCCCGGCGATGTCCATGCCTGTAACCCGATTGACGATCAGCCCTGGTCTTATCGCATGCTGTATGTCGATACGCCGTGGTTGAACGACCTTCAGCATCAACTGGGATTCAGCAAAGAGCTGGACTTTCGGCGCTTTTCAACCACCCACTGCAACGACGCCGGACTGTTTAGCGGGCTCAATCATCTGTATGACGTACTGCTCGACGAACAGCTGGAGACGCTGCAAAAACACAGTGCCGCCGTAGCGTTTTTTACTGAAGTGCAGCAAACGCTCAATCCGGCTGAATTGAGCGTTCGCGAACCCAACCTCAAGCTGGAGCGAGCGGCCGAGTACATCCGCGACAACTGCACCCTGTCGCTGAAACTCGAAGACATCTGCGAGGCGGCAGATCTGTCGGCGTCGTACCTGATCCGCACTTTCAAGCAGCATTACGGCATGACGCCCCACGCGTTTCTGGTCAACCATCGCATCCAGTTCGCCCGCAGCCAACTGCGTCGAGGCAAGTTGATTGCCGACGTGGCACTGGAAGCCGGGTTCTCGGATCAGGCGCATTTTCAGCGAGCGTTCAAACAGCATTTGGCCGCGACGCCGGGGCAGTATCGCGGTTGAAGCCCAAGATTTATGGCAACAGCAAGTAACCCGCACTCACCGCCAGCAACGACGCCATGAACCGGTTAAACAACCGCATGCCGCCGGCATTGCTCAGGTACTGTCGCAGAAAGGTCCCGGCATAAGCCCAGCAGGCCACCGACAGGTAGCAGACCACCAGATACACCGCGGCAAACTGCCAGACCAGCTGCGCTTCGCCATCGGCAACAAAAGCCCCCATCCCCGCGACACAGGCCAGCCAGGCTTTCGGGTTCAGCCATTGCATCAGCGCGCCGTAGAACATCGTCGGCGCTTGCCCTGAATCACCCGCACTGAGCCGCCCATCGTCAGTGGCGAGCTTCCAGGCCATGAACAACAGGAACGCCACCCCGAACAACTGCACCGCCCGTGTCAGCGATGGCCAGAGTTTTAGCAGTTCATGCAGGCCCAACCCCATCAACACCAGTAACAGCACAAACCCCAGCGTTGCACCCGCTACATGCCGTTGGCTGGCGCGAAAGCCGTACTGCGCGCCGGAGCTCAGTGCAACGATGTTCACCGGCCCAGGGGTGATCGACGACGCCAGCGCAAACGCGGCCATGGAAATGATCAGACTCATTGCACACCTTCTTCAATAACTTCGGGACATCCCGGCGCTCAAAGTAGGAGAACGCTGATAGGCCTGTATTGAAGAAAAACACCCCCGTGCAGTCCTCGACATTTCAGATCGAACGCGTCGGTCACCCAGGTGTCATTAATAGTAATGGGATCGCGGCCTCTGACCACCCTCACACCGTTGAGCGGGCAGCGAGTCCAGACAGAAGAGCAGAGTCACCGACAGGGATGTGGCAAGTGACCCTTGCGCTACGCCGAAATCCTTGCAAAGGAGATCCACTGATGGTGACTCACTATAAGACTGCCGGGCACCTGGCCTGCGGCCGCCATGGCAGCAATCTTCCGTCTACGACTGAATTTGCCCGCGTCAAATGCCGCAGCTGCCGCAATACCGACGCGTTCAAGGACGCCCGAAAAGACGCTCGCAACGCTGCACGTCGAGCGGCGCGTAGAGCCAAAGTCCCACATGCCGCGATTGACTGGCGCGCGTCCTGGATCAAAAGACTCAGCGAGATGCCGGGCAAGCAACGGCTCCCACGGGGATTCAGCGGCCAGCCGTACGTTTAGGATTGTGGAAGCACAGAGATCAGTACGCCGATGATTGCCATCGGCGTATGCGGTTTGCGAATGGCCGAATCAGTCGTGCTGCAACAGCCCCGAGCTGTATTGATTAAAGCTGTTGCCGACCGGGCTACCACCAAAGCTCATCTTGTTGGCGCCACGGCCGTCGAATTGATGGCAATCCTCTGAAAAACAGCTGCTGGTTGTCACGCCAGAGCACGCGCTCAACAACAACGTGCCGGTGATCAAAAAGATTTTGACGAGGTTCAACTTCATTGTTCAGTTCCCCTTGGCTGGAAACGAGGCGATGCACGATTCGAGTTGACCATCCTACGCTGCCAAATTAGCTGAAACATAATGAAACATTGCAGGCTGACAGCCCGGGTTCAGCTTCTGGAGAAACCCCATCCATTGACAACCTGCCACCAGCTGCGTAAATCGGTTCTCCCTCCTGACTTCAAGAACTCGCCATGGATATAGCAGCCATCCCGTTCGGCACCACCGACTGGTCGACCGTTGAACCCACCGTCCACGCTGGCGAAATCGGCAGCGCCTATTGGCGCACCCAACAGTTCGGCGCAATTCGCGTTCGAATGATCGAATACACCGCCGGTTACCTGGCAGACCACTGGTGCTTGAAGGGCCACATCCTGCTGTGCCTTGAAGGCGAGCTGCACACTGAACTCGAAGATGGGCGCCAGTTCGTGCTGAAACCCGGCATGAGCTATCAGGTGGCGGATAATGCGGAGTCTCACCGGTCGTCGACGGTGACGGGGGCGAAACTGTTCGTAGTGGATTGACCGCGCCTCGCGGGGCCGTAAACGCAGGGTAACGACGCACAAGACGACCGTTGATCTGCGAATACGGCCCACACCCAATAAAAACATATTTATATGCTTCAATTGATATTGTTGAACAATCCCACGACAAGAGGGTGCCGTCATGAATATCAAAACCTTGGCTTTACTGCTGTTGGCGCTCTGCGCCCAGCCCGCCTGGAGTCAAACTCCCCCCGCATCGCCTGCACCAGCCGAAAGCGCTGCGCTCACCACGCGCCTGTCGTTGCGCGACCTGTGGATCGAGCATATTTTCTGGACCAGAAATTACGCGATAGCCAACCAGAGTGCTAACCATCAACAAGCCCAGGTCGCCGCCGCTCAGGTGGTAGACAACGCAACCCGCATCGCCAACAGCCTTGCTCCGTTGTATGGCCAGCCCGCTGCCGATCAACTGCTCAAGCTGCTTGCCGGTMATTGGGGTGCGGTCAAACATTACAGCGACGCCACTGTCGCCAAAGACAAGAAAGGCCAGCAGGCTGCTGTCGCAGAACTGACGAGCAATGCCAAGGCCATTGCGGCATTTCTCGCCAGCGCCAATCCCAACCTACCTGAAAGCACGCTGGTGACGATGCTGGCAGCTCACGGCGGCCACCATGTCGCCCAGATCGACCAGCTCGCCGCGCACGACTATGCCGGCGAAGCGAAGACCTGGCAGATGATGCGCATCCATATACTGGCGCTGGCCGACACGCTGACGGCGGCACTGGTCAAACAGTTCCCGGACAAGTTCTGATACCGAGCGAGCGCAGACCATGTTTGAAGGATTGGGCCGTACACAGCAGGACCTGCTCAATGCGCTACTGCACGACGCGGGCGGTATGAGCATTGACGAGTTGGCTGAGCAACTGGCTGTCACACGCACCGCGATTCGCCAGCATCTGGCGGCTCTTGAGCGTGACGGACTGGTGCTGCGCGGCGAAACCCGTCCGACAGGCCGGCGACCGGAGCAGCTGTATCAGCTCACCGACCATGCGCGGGAGCAGTTCCCTCGCCACTATCAGTTACTGGCCAGTGTGCTGATTGAAGAAGTGGCCGACATCATCGGCCCCGTCGAACTGGCTTCGCTGATGCGCCGTATGGGCCGCAAACTGGCGCTGGAGCGTGAACGTCAGGTGGTTGACGAAACAAAAATCGTGCAGCACATGAACCAGGCGGGATACGAAGCGGAGGTGTTCTTTCGCTCATCCGACGACAAGGAAATCGTCGCGCACAACTGCGTCTTCCACCGCTTGGCCGCGGCCTATCCGGTGGTGTGTGAGCTGGATCTGGCGTTGATCGGGACGTTGGGGGGAGCCGAAGTCGACCATACGGAGTGCATGGTACGGGGCGGTAATGTCTGCCGATTCAAACTTCGGCCGATCGAGCATCAAGCAGAGGCTGGAAAGGATGCACCTCCCGATCCAGCCACGGCTCGATGATCGGCAAACAGCAGCTGCCTCGCGTTCACGACGTCGAGGCAGCTGTTTACCCTTGAGACTTAAGCCTGGACCAGGTTGGAGATCTTGACGTCCGGATCGACGTCAGCCTCGTAGTCCACGCCTTCGATCCCGAAGCCGAACAGACGCAGGAACTCCGCCTTGTAACCGGCAAAGTCGGTGAGTTCGTAAAGGTTTTCATTGCTGACCTGATCCCAGAGTAGCTTGACGCGCTCCTGGACTTCAGGCGCCAGCTCCTTGTAATCCGCTCGCAGGCGCCCTTCTTCGTCCATGACCGGAGGATGACCGAACAAGCTGTCCTTGTAGAGCGCGTAGACCTGCTCGATGCAGCCTTCGTGTGTGCCCTGCTCTTTCATGACCTTGAACAGCAAGGACAGGTACAGCGGCATGATCGGGATTGCCGAGCTTGCCTGGGTCACTACCGCTTTCAATACCGAAACCCGTGCATCGCCGCCCAGGTCCGCCAAGCGCTCGCGAATGCTCAGGACTTTCTGGTCCAGGTCTTTCTTCGCCGCGCCAATGGAGCCATTCCAGTAAATGTCGTGGGTCAGCTTTTCGCCCAGGTAAGTGAAGGCAGTGGTTTTCGCCCCCTCGGCCAGAACGCCCGCTTCGTGCAGGGCATCGATCCACATCTGCCAGTCTTCGCCACCCATGACCTTGACGGTACCGTCGATTTCTTCCTGGGTCGCTTCGGCCAGGGTGGTCACGTTGACCTCTTCCTTGTCGGTGTTCAGGCCGCGCTGGGTAACCGACTTGCCGACCGGCTTGAGCGTCGAGCTGTAGACTTCACCGGTTTTCGGATCGGTACGACGCGGTGCGGCGAGGCTGTAGACCACCAGGTCGATCTTGCCCAGGTCGCGCTTGATGGTCTCGATGGTCAGGCGCTTGACTTCATCGGAGAACGCATCACCGTTGATGCTCTTGGCGTAGAGACCTTCCGCTTCGGCGAACGTATGGAAGGCCGCGGTGTTGTACCAGCCGGCGGTGCCGAGTTTGCCCTCGACGCTTTCACGTTCGAAGAACACACCCAGCGTCTTGGCGCCGCAACCAAAGGCCGCGGTGATGCGCGCAGCCAGTCCGTAACCGGTCGATGCGCCGAGCACCAGGACATTCTTTGGCCCATCGGTGATCTGTCCTTGCGCACGGACGTAGTCGATCTGATTCTTGACGTTGGCTTTGCAGCCAGTGGGGTGGGTAGTCACACAAACAAAACCACGAACGCGCGGTTTAACGATCATAAATATCTCCCTCTTCCAAGATGCCGAGAGCCAATACTGGCTATAAAAGTCATAGACGCTGGGAAAACGGAAGCGTCACGGTGGCGGGCCGATTCATTGGCTTCACTGTCCGGGCCTGTCGCAAATCCAGCGCATACCCTCGATGATTTGAGCCGCTGTTTCCAGTCCGAGAGTGGCGTTATTCAAAAACAACCTAACACGCGGTGATGACATTCTGGACGAACCCGTTTCCATTGCTAGCGTTATCGGTAGAAACACCTCAGGTCGTCAGGAGCAGTCCGGTGAACAAGCCCATGGAAGAGCGTTATGGCGGCAGACGCAGGACCTATCTATTCAATGAGTCGCACCTGAGACCACGGCAACGGGCCCTGCTCCTTGCACTGATTCTGTTGCTCATCAACGGTGTCGGTCAGTTGTTCATGGTGGAAGTGGTCGGACTGGATGGCGCAATCCTCCACCTTGTAGTGGTCCTCACCGCCTTCGCCACGGTGATCTGCGGCGCCCCACTCATCATGTTCCTGAGCATGGGCTGGTTCACCCGCTACAGCGAATTCCAGAACAGTTTGAAGGGCGGCGCCCTGGCGGCCTATCTGCAACGCTTCTGGTCGACCAGCCTCATCCATTCACTGCAGGACGAAGGAAAGCTGGGTCAGAGCGGTTCCGTGGATGATTGGCGAACCTGCTCCGACAAGAACCCGGAACTGTGCGAGCGTTTGTTTGCGCGGATCTACCATGAGCAATATGGATTGGTGCCATTCATAGTGCCGTTCATCATTCTCTTGTTGGTGGCGTATGCCGCGGCAGCCTTGGTCGCCTCCAACTATGTCATCCCCAACTGCGACAACACGCTGCAAGTGGCGTGCGTGTACAAGCTCGGAGTTCCACTGCTGGTCAGCTCGCTGGCGGGGGCTTTCATGTTTATCGTGAGCGACTCCGTCCTCAGTATCCGCCGCAAATCACTGAACATTTCCGATGTGTATTGGTACTCCCTGCGCCTGTTCCTGGCCATTCCCCTTGCAATGGTGATCATGAATGCCGGCGCTGGAGATGGCCCGCATATCGTCACCGCCTTTGCCTTGGGTACCTTGCCGATCGATCCGCTGATGAAAATCGTGCGAAGACTGGGCTTTCCCCAACTCACCGACCAGGACAAGCGGGACGGCAGTTCAGACAAGTTGCTGGTCCTTGAAGGCGTGACATTGCCTGTGGTTGCGACGCTGGAATCGGAGGGCATCAACTCGATCGAGCAGGTGGCTGCGGCGGACCCGGTATTGCTTTCAATCCGCACCGGATTCCCCTTCCGGTTCACCTTGCGCCTGGGTTCCCAGGCTATCGTGCGGCGCCATCTGGGGGAAAACGCGGCCAGGCTGCTTCCAGTGGGGCTGGCTGATGTCGTCCCGGTTTTCCTGCTGGTGCGGGCACTCGATACCCCGGCGGTGCCAACCGGGGATTCCCCCGACAAGTACGACGGGCCGTTTCCGCGGATCGAGACACCCGATGCGGTCGTCCAGAACGCGGCCAACCGCCTTTTCCCCGATGACAATGACCTGCAACGCCAGGCCATCACCCGAATGAAATTTCGTCAAATTGCAGCCGAAGAATATACGGTGATGCTGGCACGGATAACGCCACCCGATACCGGGTTGTAACTGCAGGACAAACGTTATTTACGCGCCAACTTATACTTGACGCACTCGTCATAGAAACTCTGCCGGACAGCCTCGGGCTTGAACTTCGATTGACTGTCGTAGGTTTGCTCGGTGATGCCCATGGCCATCATTCGCATCCAGCCCTTGCTGAACTTGTACGCCTGGATCTTCTGGCGAGCGGCATACAGCGAGACCCCGGACAGCTTGAGTTCCTGGGCCCTTGCCGCGGTACCCGCGCCCCAACTGCACATAAACCGATCATTGGGCATCAACTCTCTTGCCTGGACAGAGACCGCAATGCTCGCCAGTACCAGCGAGATCGGCATGATCAATACATTGCGCATTTGCATTCCGCCTAACCACCTGAAAATAAAGTGATTTTGGCGGTGATTTTGAGGCTTCGGGGCCAGCAAAATGCCTTCTGTCCGGCTTTACTTGGATGATTTTTGCGGAACTACGGTTTATTGCGGCTGAAATGTCTGAAGGTAGGCCAACAGGTTTTCGATTTTTTCCGGATCGCTGATACCCCAGAAAATCATGCGGGTCCCGGGGACTACTTTTTTTGGCGCTTCGATGTAGGCAGCCAGCGTTTCGCGGGTCCAGACCACGCCTGATGATTTCATCGCGGTAGAGTACTGGTAGTCCGTCGTGCTGCCGGCATGGCGCCCAAAAATGCCATTGAGCTGCGGACCAAAAGAACCCCGGGCTGAATCGCCCACTTGATGGCAGCCACCGCAAATTCGATTAAAGAGTTTCCCGCCCGCTTCAGCATCGCCGGCAGCGTCTGCTGGTGTGCTGAATATGCCTGCATTGAGTATCAAGGCGACGGTTAGTACTGCGGCTTTCTTCAAGTTCTGCTCCTCATCAGGTGTTACTTACCGCTTTGAAGATCTACAGCGTGCTCTGTGGCAGCGATCACCAGGATTTACGCTCCACGAGGGGACATGAAACCCTATGAATAGAGGGCTCATTCCTGCTTTCGATCAAGTGCTGAGCGGCTCGCCGGCCCATTTCGTAATACGGGAGTTGCACGGTGCTCAGCGGTGGATAGAACAACTCGGCAACGCCGATCATATTGTCGTAGCCAAGTACGGCCACCTCGGCGGGAATACGCAGGCCACGACTGAGCAGGTATTGATAAGCGACCAACGCAATGCGGTCGTTGCCACAAATAAGCAGATCGAAGGTCGGCTTTCCATCCGACTCACGCAATTGCTGCTCCAGCGCTACAACCGTTTCCTCATAGGCGTCATCGGTCGACAGGTTGTATTGGGGAACACTGTTCAGGGACACACCGCCCTCTGCCAGGGCGCGAACCAATCCCTGCTGGCGCAGCTCCCAGGCGAGGCTGCTTTGCGGCAGGTTGATGCACAACGGATGCTGGTAGCCACGCTTCAGCGCTTGCCGCACGGCCTGGTACTGACCGTCTTCGTCGTCGGGTACGTAACAGGCCACGCCTGGCTCTGAACTCATGCAGTTGCTGAGTACCAGCGGCAGGCTGCGGAGCACCTGGGGAATCTCGACGGTACGAAGCTGCATGGCGCTGAAGATGATCCCGTCGGGCTGATGCGACAGCATCAGGTCGATGGTTTGCTGACTCGGCGGAGTCTCGAACACGTTGAGAATAAAGACGTTCCAGCCGTTTTCTCGTGCCGTGCGCTCCATTGAAAGCAGCATTTCTACAGCGAAGGGTGTTGTCGCGGTATCCAGCGCAAAGACGCCAATAGTCTTGCCGCTGGAGTGACCGCCACGGATCTTGCGCGCAGAAAGACTGGGAACGTATCCGAGGGACTCGACCGCTTGACGAACTTTCGCCAGCGTTTCCTGGTTCAGCTTTTCCGGGGTGTTGAGCGCCCTGGATACGGTCATGAGGGAAACCCCCGCCAGCCGTGCGACATCTTTAACTGAAGCCATTCGCGGGTGCCATTGCTTGTCTGGCCGGGCATCATGTCATGCTTGGCAAAAGCATGACAACACGATGCCCGGCAGCAGGCGGCACGAATGGTCTGCCAGGGGTACTCAGAGCTTGAGATCGGCCAGGTTCCAGACAGAAATCTCCCCGAACACCCCCGCCCCGTTGACCGCAAAAGCGCTGACACCCAGGCTGTCGGGCCGCGGATAAATCCGACTGCTCAAGCTATAGACGCCATCGTCGACAAACACCTCGATGGACGAGCGATCGAGAAAAATCCGCAGCGCAATCCGCGTTTGCTCCGCTTTCACCGGAACGCTACGAACACCGCTTACGCCAGCACCCGAGTGTTGCCTGTCGAGGACCAAACGTCGGGACATGGCATCGAAATACAGCAATGTCCGTTCCTGTTGGTCTTCACTACAGCGCAGCGCCAGGCCAAAGCGCTCGGCGGTGCTGCCTGCCAGATCCAGTTCAAGCTCAAACTCCAGCAGGGCGCCACGCACATCAAGTGTGCGGCTCCGGGATTCGACCGCGCCGACCTGCAGCATTTGTCGTGATTGCCGTAGCGCTGTCAGCTCACGGGCCGGACGCATACGCAGCCGCTCGCCGTCGCGGCTCAACTCACGTGGCAACGACAGCGCACCGCACCAGTGTTGCGCCTGGCTCGGCATAGGGCTGTCCCACATGTCCATCCATGCCCAGAGCAGACGGCGTCCGTCCGGTGCCAGCAGGGTCTGCGCGGCATAAAAATCGTGACCGTGATCGAGTTCGTGGAGTTCGCCTCTCTCAGTGAAATAGCCGGAGTCATCCAGCAGGCCCAATCGATAGCTGTTCTGGAATTTATTCCAGTTGTCGTACCCGCTGGGCTTCAGGCCTTGCGGCGAGTACAGAAAAACGTCGCATCCATCCACTTCGAATACGTCCGGGCACTCCCACATGTAACCGTCGGACTCGCGTTCGCCATCCAGGGCACAGCCGAGGTACTCCCACTGATGCAAATCCTCGGAGCGATAGAGCAAAAGCTGCGGGTCGTCCCCCTGACGAGCGCCAAGCGCCATCCACCATTGGTCTGCGCGCTTCCAGACCTTCGGGTCGCGAAAATGCATGATGTCTGGATGCGGTGGCGTTTCGATCACCGGCCCATGTTTGGTGAACGTGAGGCCATTCGTACTGCTGGCCAGGCATTGGACCTGGTGAATGTTCTGATCATCACCCGGCGCCCCTAACCAGGTGTGCCCGGTGTAGATCAGATAAAGCGTATCGCCGAAAACAACAGCCGACCCTGAAAAACAACCGTCTCGATCGTAGGGATCGCTGGGCGCCAGCGCGATGGGCAAATGCTCCCAATGCACCAGATCACGGCTCTTGGCGTGCCCCCAGTACATCGGCCCCCACTGCGCCGAGTAAGGGTGATGCTGATAGAACACGTGGTATTCGCCTTGAAAATAGACCAGCCCATTTGGGTCATTCATCCATCCGACCGGGGGCGACAGGTGATAGCCGAGGCGATAGTCGTTGCCACGTTCGGGCAGTTTTTTTTCGATGGCGCGATGCGCTTTGTCCAGCAGTGCAGCGTGCATGGCTTGGTCCTTACTAGGGTTCGTAACGGTTGGCTGATTGCGCCATGGCAGGAAGCTCTATCGAATCAAGAGCGCTTGCCCGGGAGGATTGGCGGGCGGGATCCGCACGTAGCAATGACCATGACAGCAGCAGGCAACTGCCTACCAGGCCAGCCATCGCTACGTAAACGCTCGAGAAGCCAACATGGTCGTAGCCGTATCCCACAAGTGGCGACAGCAGCATGGCGGTCAATTGCTGGGCAAACTGGAATCCCACCAGATAAATCGAGGCCGACAGCCGCGAATCGAAGTTGAGCGAAATGTATTTGAATACCGAGACCAGCAGGATCGGGACTTCAAGGGCGTGCAACATCTTGCAAGCAGCGATGGTCCAGGCATCCGTTGCCAATCCGGAGCCAAGAATGCGGACGAACATGATGCTGCCAGCCAGGATCAATCCATACTTGGCGCCAGTACGACCGACCACCCATGGCGCGAACAACATCAAGACCGCCTCGAGCAGAACCTGGGATGAATTCAGGTAGCCATAGGCTCGCGTGCCCTCCTCCGGGCTTGAGAAAAACGAGGAGAAATACACCGGAAACTGCTGTTCGTAGATCATGTAGATTCCACAAACCCCGGTCAGGTACAAGCTGAACGCCCAGAAGCGCGGCAGTGTCAGCAACTTCCAAAGATCGTTAAGCCGCACTGGTTTGCCGGCTTCGCCACCCGCGTGCGCTTCTGGTTTGTTGAAGCGCTGCAGATCCAGGCGGAACAGGATCAGCAAGAACACGACCCCGGCGGCACTGCTCATGTAAAACGCAATGTTCGGGTCAATGTTGAAGACCACACCAACGACACCTGTCGCACTCGCCCAACCCAGCGAGCCCCACATTCTGGTGGTGCCAAACTCGAAACCCGCGTGACGCGACAATCGCTCCGTATAGGACTCGATGACACCCACGCCCGCGAGCATGGCAAACGCCAGGAAAGCCGCGCCGACCACGGCCCCCAACACCACGTTCTGGGCCAAAAGGTTGGCGTAAACGTAGATCGCAAAGGGGGCCGAGGCGCAGAGCAGTACACCAATCCATACCAGCAGTTTTTTCGACAGACCAAGCCGATCCTGAAGAGCGCCATAGAACGGTTGAATCAGCAGTGCCGCAATCGCGTTGGCGGCAAAAATAAACCCGGTTTCCGTTCCATTCAGACCGATGACTCGATGAAGCCATATCGAGAACAGCGAGTAGCTGGATGACCACGAAAAAAAGAAGAAAAACAGTAAACCACTGATGAGCCAGTACTCACGTTTGACTGATAGCTGCATGTGACGACCCTCTTGTTTTTATTTAAGTTAACGTTAACATCGCAGCGCATTACGCGTCCTCTCCCTGCTCGTTGTCAAGTGGATCCAAGTACCAGGGGTGGGGATAAGGATCTGTTCAACAGGTCATTGCAGTACCCGAATACAAAAACAAGAGGGTTACCTATGAGTGCTGTGGTCTGTCGGCCTTTGGCTGGCTTTTCTTTGCTTTTTCTCTCCACTCAACTGCTCGCCGCACCGGTGCAAAGCATTGAGGAACGTCTTGCCAGGCTTGAAGCCAGAACCTCCGTCGCCGAGGCCAGAGCCCTGCTGGCGGAAGCTGACGCAGCTCGATTGCGCAAGGAAGTCGAGCAACTCAATCGGCAAATCGCGATCACCCCGCCGGCGATCGCACAAGCCTCTCTCAACGAGCGCGTTGCCCGGATAGAGGCGAACCAGCAGGTCCTTGAAAACCCTCCCCCAACGACCGCGTCGTCAGCCAGTTCAACCGGGCTTCCGAACGATGGCTTCACGTTCGGTGGCTATGCCCGCTCGGGGATAGTGACCAACGGATCAGGTGCCGGTCATGGCGGCCCCTACGTCACTCCCGCAGGCTCCGTGGGGGGAGCTGTTGGCAGGCTTGGCAATGAAGTCGATACCTACGTGGAGGCGAAGTTTTCGAAGGAAAGCCAAGCCAGCAACGGCACGCATTCGAAATACACGCTGATGCTCGCCGACGGCCTCGAAACACCCAATGACTGGACCGCATCAGAAAGCTCACTCAACGTGCGGCAGGTCTACGCCGAACTGGATCATCTGGCGTCCTTTCGAGACAACCCGCTGTTGCGCGATGCAACACTGTGGGCCGGCAAGCGCTTTGATCGGGACAATTTCGACGTCCATTGGCTCGACAGAGGGATCGTATTCCTTGCCGGGACCGGTGGTGGTATCTACGACGTGCGCCTGACCGATGACTGGCGCATCAATGCATCGCTGATGAGTCGCTCCTACGGCGACTTCGGTACCGAGGAAAACAAGGACATCAGGAGCTATGTCGCCACCCTTAATCAATTTTTCGATGAGGGTCGCTGGCAAGTCATGCTCAACGGCATTTCCTCGCGCCAGAACGATGCCAGCCTGAACGAAAAGAGCCACCAGGCATTCACCACAAGTACCCGGGTGAACAAGGCTGGGTTCAGCCCTGCCGAAAGCGGTTCGCACGGCATGCTCGCCTACCATCAGCCTGACTTTTTCGGCCGTGAGGGCTACTTCAAAGCGGCACTGCTGTATGGCAAGGGGTTGGGGGCGGAGGTCAACAACATCGGTGCCGATGGCGACCTGCTGGACGAGGCTCAGACCGTGCGGCTGGCGCTCTATGGCCATACCCGCCTGAATCAGGATTGGAGCATCGCGCCCGCGGTGATTGCCGAGCGCAGCAAGGATCGCTATGTCCCTGGCGACGACTATCGCTATGTGACGCTCAACATGCGTCTGGCCAATGAACTGAGCAGCAACTTCGAAATGCAATATGAGCTGAGCTGGCAGAAGATGGACCTGAATGCGCTTGGCTATAAGGACCGGCAAACAGCCAATGGTGACTACTGGAAATTCACGTTGGCGCCCACCTTCAAGGCACAAACCGGAGACTTCTTCGCTCGCCCTGAATTGCGCCTGTTCGCCACGTACATGAACTGGTCCAGGGACCTCGATAACTTCAGTGCAACAGACGATTTTGGTCAGAAGGGCTTCAAGTCTGGCGGGGTCTGGCAATTCGGAGTGCAGATGGAAACCTGGTTCTAAGCGCCCTTTAGAGCTGAACCGGCCCTGCAGGTCGCTCGCCTTCAGCCAGCGTGTCCTCCCGGTGCCGATCCTTCGCGTTACCAAGCTGGAGTCCGGCAAATCACCGGCTCTGATGATGAGCCGCCTCACCTGCGTTGCACTGCAATCACGCAAAACAGGTCAGTCGTATTCCGCTTCCCGATGCTCCCCCAGCAGGCGGCGTTGACGCGGTGTCGCGGCGGCCAGCACATCGGGGTTGAAGTGCCAGTGCAGGTAAGGCGAGAACTTCTGCGCCACCATTCGCCGGCCGTAGTGTACCTGCAACAGGTAGCGCACGCGGTCGGGGGTTCGGTTGTCGCTACCGGCGTGCCACAGCTCACTGCGAAACATCAGAGCGTCCCCGGCCCGACACAGCACTGGCTTCGCGATACAGCCATGCCACTGGTTTTCGCCGCGAGCAGGTGGTCGCCCGGCTCGGTGGCTACCGGGAATCACCTGGGTGGGACTAAGGTCGGCGTCGATATCGTTGAGGTAGAGCTGCGCGGTGCAGATCTGCATCGGCAACTCGAAGGCCGGGTCGGCCAGCAGGCTTCGCGGCAACTCCATCACCAGGTAATCCAGGTGCAATGGAGCGCCGATGAAGCCGGGATGGCAGCGCCAGGCGGTCTGGCCAATGATGTGACAATCCTCTCCCAGGGACGCTTCGGCCAGTTCGATGATCCCGTCCAGGTCGAGAAACGGCAGCCAAAACGGGTCACGGTTGAACACGCACTTGTAATGGTCAAGCAAGCCACTGTAGTCCCAGTGCTGGGGTTTCAGGCCGTCTATTGCATGGCGCAGCGCGCTGATCCGGGCACTGTCCAGCACGCCAGGCAGTACCACAAAACCGTCCCGATGCAAGGCTTGAAGGCGGTTGGCAGTCAGTGATGACAAGCGCTCGGTGGTGTCCATGTTGCGCACCCGGAAAATGCCGATAACTCCCATTCATACTGGCACTGCGCGAGGTGCTTAGCCACGTTTGCGTCCTGACGAAGCCTGAGCGAACGCCCCTATCGTGCAGTACCATCGTGAGGCTTATAAAAGACAAATTTTCGGGTCTCGGCGGTCTTGATGTATTCCCTGGCCCATTCGGGTTTCACGTGTTTACTGTGGAAATACATGGCGCCATGGGTTCGGTCCGTGAGTTGGTGATTGAGCGCTTTTCGCGCTATTTCCGTGGCAGCCGCATAGGGAGCGTCTTCGTCGGCATGATCCGAACGTCGATCACACCACCACGAAAACTGGCAGGCATGCTTTTGCGAACCTTGCTTGACCACCTCGCACACCGTACCTGGAAAACCTTCATGGCCTAGCCGGTTCAACACCACATTGGCAACCGCTTCCATGTCGGCCAATTCCCCACCTTTGGCCTCCCAGAAAATAGTGCGTGAAAGGCAAGTTATTGCATCCTTCAAGGGTGCTTTGCCTGCCGGATCGACCGCCTGCGCTTCAGAGGGGGTAATCGCCTCGGCTTTGGGCACCGGTGCCACACTGCCCTTCTCTGCAGTCTTCTGTTCCAGGACTTGCGCCTTGTCCACCGCCACCTCCTTGTTTTGCGCTTGGTCAGCCGCGCCCACCTGCCCCCCGAGAAGGGCGATTGAGAAACAAGTAGCAATCCAGATCAGACGCATGACGAACCTGCCGACCGAGTCATATTGACGACTCCGCTTATAGCGGTCGACACCGCAGCAGCCCAATCATTCCAACAGACTGACAGCAGGCAGCTATTACTGCTGCATATCAACCCGACCGTCCGCTCACCCTTCTGCTTTACGTGTAGATATGCCGACGATGGGGAACTCCTGACTGTCGCCACACATCCAAATTCATGTAGCACATCCGTTGCTTCATCCTTTCGGAGGACGCCGTCATGCGTCGCACACTTGTCATCTCTTCGCTAATACTTTGCCTGCCCTTTGGTTCGGCCTTTGCCCGTGTGGATGCACGCGATGTCGCCACCTCGGCAGGTGTTTCCGCATCCCTTTACTCAACGTTCAAGGATCACAAACTGGTTGTTTCTGCCCGCGATGACGCTTCCAGCTTCGTGGCCAGTGGAGGTGCCATTCGCGGTGCCTACCTGGAGTCGGAGTTGCAACAGATTCGACGCGAGCACCCAGAGCTCAAGGCCAGCGACGAAGATCTGGCCCAAGCGATCCTCTTTCAATCCGAGGCACCTGCTGATCACTAGAGGCATACGCACGTCAGTGACAGGCCTTGGGGCTCACCGGGATGATGAGGCTGGCCTAATGTCCAGGTCCTCAGCCTCTGTGCTGACGTGCACCGCCGACCAGGAACTCCTGTCCGACAGCGCGGAACAAAAAACATAAGGCCGGTCATTCAGGCCTCATGTTTTAGGAGGGTTCGCCATGCGACGTATATTCCTCATTCCATTGCTGGTGCTTTGCCTGCCCTTTGGTTCGGCCATGGCCCACAGGCGCCATATGCCCGATATTGATGCGCGCGAAGTGGCAACGTCGGCAGGGCTCTCCGTGTCGCTGTACTCGACGTTCAGAGACGACAAAATCGTCACGCCAGCCCGCGAAGACCTCTCCAGCTTCGTCGCGAGCGGCGGCGCCATTCGCGACGCCAATCTGGAGTCGATGTTGATGCAGGCTCGACACGATCATCCTGGCCTCCAGGCCAGTGACGAAGAGCTGGCCCAGGCGCTGCTCGTTCAATCCGGGGCACCTGCGGATCACTAGAGATGAACGACACAGGTCAGTGACAGGCCCCGTTGGGTGCAACGAACATTGCGTGAACTTGACAACGGTGGACCCTCGAGTCGAACTCTCGCGCAAGGGTTCGACGGCACGACCGTGAGTCGGCGTCGTCGTTGCTCGCGCAAGCCGGTCAACATCATCACTGCGAAGCCCATTGAACACATTTGATCGCCAGAATAGTGGTCGGATCCACCAACGCGACCGTGTGCTCACGTATTTTGAAATCGTCGCAATGGCTCAAGACCAGCGGCAGTTCCGTGCATCCCAGAATCAGCACATCCGCCCCCAATTCGCACAGATGCTCTGCAGCAAGCAGTAGCTGATCCTTGCAATGCCCGTCGACAAAACCTGCCTTGATCCCACGCTCTCCATAGATCGCATCCATCACCAGCCCCTGATAATCGAAGCCCGGAGTGATCAGTTGCAAACCGGCGAGCCGTGCAGCGTCATGATAGACCCGGCTCTGGATCGTGCCGGAGGTGGCCAGCAGTCCAATTGTCTTGCCTGAACCATATCGCTCAGCGATAGCGCCTATGGTTTCGTTGAGCATATTGATAATGGGAACCCGAAGGTAAGCCTGGATACGCTCGACGAACGCGTGCGCGGTATTGCACGGGATCGCAATGGCGTTTGCACCATAACTCTCAAGCCGTTTGCAGGCGGCATACATGGCCATGGTCGGATCGGCTTGATTGAACAACAGGTTCGCGGTTCGGTCCGGAATCTGCGGATTCTGTTCGACGACCATCTTGATGTGTTCCTGATCCCGGCCAGCCGGCGTATGCCTGACCACCTTGGCCATGAAGTCCACCGTCGCCGCCGGGCCTACGCCGCCCACGATGCCAAGCTTGAACGGTGGACGAGCCGTTTGATTCTCTGGAAGGGTCGCCACCGCAGCGTATATTTCATTCACATCGAGCAGCTTCACGCCGCGACGTTGCAGGTCGGCACACACCAGCGAAAGCTCTGTCATCCCCGGTACGATCAGGCTCGCACCCTGGTTTTGCAGCGACAGGCAGGCCTGATGCACACGTTCCAACGGGACACCCTCAAGCTGTCCGTCCTTGATACCATCGACACCGTACATCGCCTCCATCATCGCCGATTGATCCTGCTCAGCCGGATAGACCAGTTGGAAGTCAGCCCCAAGGTAGCGCTCAAATAACCCTGAGTGACGAACGTAGTCCGAGGCCAGAACCCCCAGCGTGCTGCCCGGATCTGCAACATGACGGATGTTCTCGCTCAGGGCCGCCATCATGTCGAGGATGGGAATGCCCAATTCCTCCTGGATCTCCTCCCGGAAGGTGTGGCTCGCAAAACAAGGCAACATGATCGCGTCCACCCCGCTCGCCTCAAACGATTGGCAGACTTGAAAGACATAGAACTTTCTGGAGGTCATGCTCGCGACCCTGTCCAGCGGTAACAGAATGTCCTTGAAGGGATGTTGCTCGAAGAGGAAGTGGTATCGACCTTGATCAGCCAGCACGGCTCTCGACTTGACCAGCTTGAAGAAAAGGTCGCCTCCCGCCAGGGAGCCAAGCCCGCCGACGATACCCAGTTTTCGGGTCAGGGCTGGCGTGTTTGTTCGTTGGGATCGGGCTTTCATCATCATGATTCTCACACTGCAACCGAGGAAGCTCTGGGTGCTGTTGACGCCTGGATGGCCGGCGCTGCTTCATCAACCTCCTCGGCCGGCTCCGATTTCGCGACCACAGCCGTGGCGATGCTGTTACCCACGACATTGGTCGCGGTCCTGGCCATATCAAGGAATTGGTCGATACCGAGAATCAACAAAATCCCCGCTTCAGGAAGGTTGAACATCGGCAACGTTGCCGCCACCACCACAACCGAAGCTCTTGCGACACCGGCCATGCCTTTGCTCGTCACCATCAAGGTCAGCAATATCAGCAGTTGCTGGGTAAAGCTCAGCTCAACGTTATAGGCCTGGGCGATGAACATGATTGCAAACGCCTGGTACATCATCGAACCGTCGAGGTTGAACGAATACCCCAACGGCAGCACAAAGCTGGACACCCGCTTCGGAGCGCCGAACTTCTCCAGGGCTTCCATGGTTTTCGGGTAGGCGGATTCGCTGCTCGCCGTGGAAAACGCCAACAGGATCGGTTCCTTGATCAACTTCCCCAAGGTAAAAACCGAACGACCGAGAAACAGATAACCTGCACCGAACAGCACCGCCCAGAGGATAGCGATACCCAGGTAGAACTCGGCGATCAGCTTGCTGTAGTCCAGCAACAAGCCAAGCCCTTCAGTGGTGATCGCGGACGCGATAGCGGCGAACACGCCGATGGGCGCAAAGGCCATGACATAGTCGGTGATCTTGAACATCACCTTGGCCAGCTCATCCACACCCTGGGTGATCTGCGTGAAACCCGCTTTTTTCACTGCGGCCAGGGCAAAACCGAAAAACAGCGAGAACACGACAATCTGCAAGATCTCGTTATTGGCCATCGCCTCGGCAATGCTGCGCGGGAACACGTGACTGATAAACACCTTGAGACTGAAATCACCGGTGTTCACCGCCAACGGTGTGGCGCCCACCTGGCTGGCTTGCAGATCGAGCCCGGCACCCGGCTGGAACACGTTCACCAGTAGCATGCCAATGAACAGTGAAACCACCGATGCGGTGATGAACCAGGCCATCGCCCGGGTGCCGATGCGCCCCACGGATCTCGAACTGCCCATGCTGGCGATACCGCCAACCAGCGTCGCAAACACCAGTGGCGCGATGATCATTTTGATCATGCGAAGAAAGATGTCGGTGACCATCGAGAAGTAGGTAGCGATTTCTTTCGAAGACTTGGCGTCTGCTGCGAAATGGTGGCAAAGCCAGCCAACGAGCACGCCCAATGCGATGGCGTAGGCGATATGCCGAGGGAGTCTGTTGTTCTTCACGGTGTTTTCCTCAAGTCGTGTTATTGGTTTTTTGCTTGGCAGGAGAAAGGATCGAAATGCCCGGGTGCTGTGCTGCGGCGGGGGGCATGATCGATTCTATGAAGAGCGCGATAGGCAGATGATGAGTAATCGCCATATCCCGATGCGGTTTTGGAATAGTTTGTGAAATGTCGCGAATACCCGGTATCAGAGGCGTAGAATTTTGCGCAGCACAGCTGGAGGCGGCGTCATGCAAATCAAGTGGTTAGACGATCTATTGGCAATCGCTGAGTGCAAGAACTTCTCCCGGGCGGCCGAGATTCGATGTGTGACCCAATCGGCGTTGTCTAGACGGATTCGCTCTTTGGAGGATTGGGTGGGTGTCGAACTGGTCGATCGGGGCACCTACCCGATTCAATTGACGCTGGCAGGCCGTACCTTTTGCGAACAAGGGCGAGAAGCCCTGGCTGCCTTGCTTGAATTGCGTTCAGCGCTCAGGCAAGAGGAACGAATGCCTGGGCGTTCCATTCAGGTCACTGCCGGGCACAGCCTGTCGATGACCTTCCTGCCCAAATGGTTGACCCGCTTTCAACAGCACAATGCGCATTTCAACGCACGTGTGGTGGCGGCCAATATCCATGACGCGGTCATCGCACTGGCCGAGGGAAACTGCGATCTGATGATCGTCTACCATCACCCTCAAGCGCCGATCCTGCTGGATGTCGAAAAATTCGTCAGCCTGACCTTGGGGCACGACTCGTTCATCCCCCTCTGCGCCCCGAATCGTCGGGGTGAACCGCTGCACCGGCTGCCTGGGAAAACCGGAAAACCCGTCCCGCACCTGGCCTATACCACCACGACTTTTTTGGCGCGCGTTGCCGATATCGTCATCAAGAACGCCCCTGTTCCCTGCGTACTTTCCCGTTGCTATGAAGCCGATATGGCGATGCTGCTCATGCGGATGGCAATCGAGGGCTACGGCGTGGCGTGGTTGCCCGAAAGTGCTGTGACGGAAGCACTGGAACGTGGGCAACTCGTCAGGGCCGGTGGCAACGAGTGGAGCGCTCAGCTGGAAATCCGCTCGTACTGTTCGAAAGCCAATCAGAATCCGACCATGCTGGAACTGTGGAAAACGCTGGAGAAAGCTTCACACAGTCTCTCTGTCTAGCATCAACGGGCAGTGACGACGTTCATTCGAGCGCATGCCGCCAAACGCAGGCCGGCCAGCCCGCCGCGTAATGCCACCTATACTCAATTTCACCTCCCCCTCTCGGGGCCTGCACTGCCAACAATAAGTAGCAGAGGTGGAACATGGTCTGGCAGCAAGTCTACGATCCCTTCGGTAACCCGCTGGTCTCGACCCTCATGGCGGCGTTACCGGTGGTGGTGATGCTCACGTCCCTGGCGTTCTTCCATCTCAAGGCGCATATCGCGGCCTTGCTGGCCCTGAGCACCGCCTTGCTGATCGCCATCTTCGCCTTCGGCATGCCGGCGAATATGGCCGGTTCCGCCGCTCTCCTGGGTGCCGCGACGGGTCTGGTTCCGATTGGCTGGATCGTGCTCAACATCATTTATCTGCATCGGCTGACCACTGAGAACGGCTCGTTCAAAGTCCTGCAGGATTCCCTGGCGCGCATTACCGACGATCGCCGCCTGCAATTGCTGCTGATCGCCTTTTGCTTCGGCGCGTTCTTCGAAGGCGCGGCCGGGTTTGGTACGCCGGTGGCGGTAACCGGGGCCATTCTGATCGGGCTGGGTTTCTCGCCCCTGGCCGCGTCCGGCCTGGCGTTGATCGCCAACACCGCGCCAGTGGCGTTCGGGGCCTTGGGCACCCCCATCATCACTTTGGCCAAGGTCACCGGGCTGGATGAAATGCAACTGTCGATGATGGTCGGCCGGCAGTTGCCGTTCTTCTCGGTGCTCGTGCCGTTCTGGTTGATCTGGGCCTTCGCCGGTTGGCGCAAGATGCTGGAAATCTGGCCGGCGATTCTGGTGGCCGGGGTCAGCTTCGCGGTGCCGCAGTTCTTCGTGTCCAACTACCATGGGCCGATGTTGGTGGACGTGATTGCCGCACTGATTTCCATGGCTTGCCTGACCGGTTTTCTCAAGGTCTGGAAACCCGCCCGCGTGCACACCTCCGCGGCCTTGTCGGGGCGAGTCGACGACTCAAAAGTTGAGGAATCGCCAGACGAAAAAACGGCGGCCAGTGCAACCTTTGCCAGCGATGCCCGACCCACCGTCATGCGTGCGTGGATGCCCTGGATCATCCTCACGGTTTTCGTCTTTGCGTGGGGCACTCAAGGCTTCAAAAACATGTTCGACATCCGTCCAGCCATGGACCCGCAAACCCACTCGGCCAAGCTCGACCCCCAGGGTAAGCCAGTGAGCGAGGCGAACCCGATCTTCGCACCGGCCCTGACCTTCACCACCCTGCACTTGCAGGTCGAGAAAGTTCCGCCCGTGGTGCCGCAACCGAAACCTGAGGAAGCCATCTATAAATTCACCTGGCTCACCAGCACGGGTAGCGGCATCTTGCTGGCGGCGATCTTCGGCGGACTGCTGATGGGTTATTCGATCCCGCAACTGGTGAGCCAATACCTGCGAACGCTGTGGGTGGTGCGTTATTCGCTGACCACCATCGCGGCCATGCTCGCCCTCGGCTTCATCACCCGCTATTCCGGTCTGGACGCGACCATGGGCCTGGCCTTCGCCGCCACCGGAATCTTCTACCCGATGTTCGGCACCCTGCTCGGCTGGCTCGGCGTCGCCTTGACCGGCTCGGACACGGCGTCCAACGTGCTGTTTGGCGGCTTGCAACGAGTGACCTCGGAACAGCTGGGCATCAGCCCGATATTGATGGCCGCGGCCAACAGTTCCGGCGGGGTCATGGGCAAGATGGTCGACGCGCAGTCGATCGTGGTGGCCTCCACTGCCACCCGCTGGTACGGGCATGAAGGGGAAATCCTGCGCTATGTGTTTTTCCACTCCATCGTGCTGGCGATACTGGTCGGTGGGCTGGTCACGTTGCAGGCGTATGTGGTGCCGTTCAGCCACTTGGTGGTCGGCGGGCATTGATCGACACCAGGTGGGTTGTTTTCCTTTAGCTCCATGCCCGGGCTCTTCTCCCGGGCGTGGCGCGTAGCAGCCACCTACACCAACCGCTCGATCTTCTGATGCTGCCAGACCATTGTGTAATACGCCGTCTGCAACGCCAGCATGCTCAGGTAAGCCAGCGGAAACGCCATCCACACCCCTTGCAATCCGAACTGCGCGTCCAGTACATACGCCATCGGCAACTGCACCCCGACCACGCACACGATCGCAATCGCCACCGGCACCATCACCGTGCCGCTGGCGCGCATGATGCCGCCGATAACCGCCTGGAAACCGAACACCAGCAGGCTCCAGAGCATGATGTGCAACAGGTGTTCGGCCATGGCCTGGGTGGACGGATCGGTGAGGAACAACCCCAGCAACCAGTGCGACAGCAAATAACCCAGCACCACGAGGCCACCGGTCAGCCACACATTGATCAACAACCCGGTGCGCAGGATCAGCCCGATCCGCTCGATGCGCCCTGCCCCGATGGCCTGGGCGCCGAGGATCGACGCCGTGATCGCAATCGATAGCGCCGGGAATTGCACGTAATTGACGATCTGCGTCACCGCCCCGTACGCCGCCGTCGCCTGGGAACCGTGCTGGTTGACCAGCGCCAGAATCACCAGCTCCGACAGCGACAGCACCACCATCTGCAACCCCGTGGGCAGGCCGATGCGCAGCACTTTGCCGAGGATCTCCAGGTTCAGCCGCATCGCCGCAAAAAACGCCCGATCCGGCGCCAACGGATGCCCCTTGCGAATCAACCGCCAGGCCAGCCAGGCCATCGCCGACAGGTTACCCGCCAACCCGGCAAACGCCGCACTCTGAATGCCCATCTGTGGCAAGCCGAACCAACCGCGAATCAACGCCGGCGTCAGCGCCAGCCCGATACACGTCGACACCAGCAACGCCACCAGTGGCGACAGCGTATCGCTGACCCCACGCAACAACTGGGTAAACAGCACATAAACCAACAGCGACGGCAAGGTCCACATCATCACATGCGCATACGCCACCGCATCGTCCAGCACATCCGCCGGCGTCCCCAACCCCTGCAACGCCGGCCGCGCCAACACACTCCCCACCACCGCCGCCACCAAGCCGATCATCGCCCCCAACAGCAATGTCGTCCCGGCAATCGCCTTGACCATCTGCGGCTCCCGTGCGCCCCACGCCTGACCAATCAACACCCCGGCACCCGCACCAAGGCCGATAACCAGCGCGATGAAGAAAAACACGATCGGGAACATCCCGGACACCGCCGCCAGGGCTTGAGTGCCGAGCATTTGGCCGATGTAGATGCTGTTGATCGTGCCTGACATGGATTGCAGGAAGTTGGACAGGACCATGGGGGCCAGGAACAGGAGGTAGGTTTGCCAGAGGGGGCGTTGGGTGGTTGGGGTTTGCATGGAGGTTCCGTCTCGGATGGGGATGCCGTGACGGGATTCTACGGAGGGTGGAATGAGTAATGAACACAAATAATCGGGATCGATCATGTACTCAGAATCGGTGGATGACCGAGTCGATGACTCGCCATTCACGGGAGCCTGCATACGTTGCCTTATGCCAATGCTCGCCCCTTCGCCGGCACACAACGCATCGAGCGACAGTGCGGGGTCGTTAGCTGCCTGTCACGAATGGGAGGTAACGATCCGAAGCAGTTATTCGTGACAGGCAGAAATCGGCCTGAAGCAGACACTCAAAACGTCTACTAAACCGGGACGGTTCAGTACGCGTTTTCGCTGCAGGTATTTGTCGGCCTGCACCTGCAGTAGATCTGTTCAGACCAAAACATCCTGAGATGACAGCCAAGCCTAAAATCTAACCGCCAGATCCCCCAGCACAGAATAGGATGCTTCGCTTATGATAGGTATGCCGTCGTGATCGACGAATTTCGCGCCAGGCAAATAGCGAAATCCTGGCGCGGAATTTGCCCATAGCGTCCATTATGCGAGGCTATTAGCCTCCCGAATGATTTCCGTCAATTGAGGAATATTGCATGCCCCCAGAAACCTGTATGTTTTGTGAGAATTTGGCGGGTAGTGAAGAGCATGTTTTCCTCTCATCTTTAGGTGGGCGAGCAGTTACGCGTCGAGCTACGTGCCTCGATTGCAATAACTCTTTCGCCAGCGAGGAAACAGGCAAGGTCGATGACGCTCTTGCTGAAGCACTCATTCAAATTCGTAATGCGCTAAAAATCTGGACTGGACGCGGTAAACCACCACCGACGATCTTTCGAGCTGGAACGATGGATGACGGAGTTGAATTTGACCTTGCACCAGGCGTGGTACCGCTTGTGAGAGCAGCCCAAATCCCAGATCAGCTTGTGCCAGGCCAGGTGATAGTTGCAAGGGACGTCAAAGATGCTAAACGGTTAAAATCAATTTTCGAAAAACGAAAATGGCCACTTTCAACAGATCAGGCGGTGCTAGTTACTAAGAAAGTCCCAAACATCCATTTGCGCGCTTTATTTGATGGCAATAAGGTGTGGCGATGCGTGGCAAAGACTGCCGTAGTTGGATGCGTTGTGCTTTATGGGAACGACCAAGCCAAAGCGGTTATTTCACCTGAACTGCTGACGTCCATTAGGCATGGGACTCCGCCTATTGGCCAGTTCGCAGGGTGGGACTATATAAATGATTGGCCTCAGGTCACGAGTTTAACGCCGCACAAAAACACCCCAGATGCCAGTCAATCCGGTTTTGAGCATTCATTGATCGTCACGGATGTTCAAGATCGATTGGTCGCTTATGTGGAGTTGTTTGGAGGATGGCGCTTTTCGGTCAATCTCGGCCCAAAGGCTGGCCTTCCGTTGAGAGGCATTGTTCTCAACCCTCGCTCGTCGAAGCCTGCTCGCTTTGAAGTCAACGCGATAGCCCCTGATTCATATTTACCTCGTACAGAGCAATCTTTTGAGACCGAGCATCAAAGAGTTTGGGCAGAGGTAACAGTTGCTGCTAATAGAGCAATGGAACGTTGGAACATTGAGTCTAAAGCACAATATGCACAGGATCTTTCAGATGATCTGATTAGTGCGGTTAGCGATGCTGGGGATGATGAAACTCAGCGCCAAAAAGTCATTGACGACTTCGCGGCTAAGCTCGTCTTGGTGGAATGGGGGGATACTTGGGAATCTGATCTTGGCACTCTCCTAGATGAAGATGCTTAGGCTGAAGGCTCCTAGCACGTTTTTCGTGAAAAAAGGGGCAGATTTACTTTTTATTGCGTCGAGGCTGATGGCAGACAAATAAATCTGTCCCCTTTTCATTCATGGGAGACCACAATGCCCTCCATGATGCTAGATACCAGGCCGAGCTATTTAGATTGGTCTATGAGTTGACTCAGAAAGCAAAATAGCAGGTTCAAGGCCACACGAAGAGTGCTCCATCTGAGGGGAAGTTTTAATCACCCCTAATTTCGTAGTCACTCGGTGGCCGCTTTGGGCCGTATCCTGCCCGTCAGGTCTGGCTTCTTTGGGCTCAGGCTGTGTGAAAACGCAGGCAGTGTTTTGATGTCTGCGTCGCTACGTAAAATTTGCCAGTAATGGGTTGATCAGCCGGACTGGAAATTTGCGTAGGAAGGCGTTTTCGTTCTGGTCTAGGGCCGAATAAATACAGATCCTACAGTAACCTAAGAATCCCTCACCTTGCCCCCCCTATGGGATGAAGCTTATAGTCCGCCCCGTCGCCCAAATGGCGACCAGGTTTGGCGACCTGTCGATCGGGTGCAAAAGCGCTGTGCTTTTTTGCAGGCGCTGTTGCACGCTCGCAAAGCTGTCTTTATGGCAGCTGTGCGCGGGAGACCTTCGGGTCTGCCGGTATTCCGATCCCGGTTCGCCAACCTGCGTACAGCTGCCACCCAATCGTTTGGCGACGATTGGGGGCGGTCAACCTTTGCATTGATCGGAGTTTTCAAACATGGATAGATACATGCCCCTCACCGGAATCGACCTGATCCCGGCCTCCCTGCTCATCGACACCCAAGCCCCACTCGACGTACTGCAAGCCACCGCCGACTACCGCATCCGCACCGTCACCCAGGTTCTCGAAAATATCGCTTTTCGTGCCGACCTCGAGAGCGACACCGTGGTGCTGGCCGACTTCGCCAAGCTGCTGGCCATTCCGTTGCGCGATGGGTGTGATGTGATGGATGTGATCGGCAGACGCTTGCGGGAGCAGGCGTCGAAGTGAATGTAAACGGGCGCCTTGAAGGCGCCCGTTTTGTGTACCGGGGAGCGATAGTGTCGTGAGATCAACCGGAACGGCGCTATTTGATCTGCACAATGACCGGGCCTTCCGTGACAATCGGCGGGCTCGCGTGGATATGCGAGGCATTTTTCTGAATCCACTCGCGCGCGACTTTCAAGCTCGCATCGCTGCCGGCCTTGTCCGTGCAAACCGTCACCGCAGTACCGCCATCCCCCGTATTCAGCAGCGTGTAGCTGACGAGGCCAGGCACTGTTCGAAGAGCAGCTTCGACATCGGCCTTGCGCTCTTCCAAGAGTTTGAATAGCTGCTGTGCTCCAGTACCCAGGTAGGTTCTTATCACCGCATACATAGTCGTCTCCTTTGGGAGTCCCGTCTTGATGCCAAGCCAGATCCGATGATCGCTGCTATCACTCAGGTTTCAGTTCACTCCCGACTTATTAAGTTTAGTCAATCGCCAGTGGCAAACGAGATGCAATGACTACCGGCCAGGGAGGTTCCAGTTGCCATGTGTTGCGAGAACCCCGCCCAGTAAATGAGTGCGGGCACGATGACAATGCCCCCACCAATTCCAAAAAAACCGGCAGTAACCCCTCCCAAAGCTCCGATGACTGCGAACAAGAGCCATGCTGGCATGGGAACCTCCTCTTGATGGAACGACCCATTTCGAGTCTCAGCAATAGGGTTTGGACACTCTCTAAACGGTAGCAGGAACGCTGGGGCGTCGCGGCATCAATCGCCAACTGCCGCTGTTGTCAGCACTTGGCACTCACTTGTTCATCAACTCGCCATGATGGGCGTCGCCTTCCATAGCGTCCTTGCCATGGTCGGAAAGCTGAGCGTCAAACCACTGGTGAAGGGCGGTTACCAAGGCTGCATCCGAGGTCGTATAGATCAATTGGGCTCCACCTTCGATGTTCTTGTAAGCGATCGCAATTTGCCCAGGCCTGGCGGCTTTCAGGTCCGCCAGGCCCGGCATGTCCTGACCATGGATATGAGCCGGCCCCGAGAAATCCCCCTTGAGAAATCGCTCGCGAATGGTCTGAAGGTGCTGGCGAACCAATTTCACCTGAGTAGCGTCCGCAGGCTTATTGGCGACCACTTGTTGAATGCCGCCTTCAGCGGTCTTGGTGAAGATATGAGTCGTCGCCGCAAGGCTGAACGGCATGACGTCCGCGCTGCGACCTGCAACCTCGGCTTGCCGTTGTGCCTCGGCGTTCGAATGATCCAGGGGCTGAGCTTGAAGGCTTCCAGTAAGAGCCAAGAGAACGATTGAGGCGCTGGCAGTTTTGAACACGGCGTTTCTCCGAGACTGGCATGGCATTGAGCGACGCTACTGCGTCAATCCAACAGGCCGGTTAGCGCAGCGACGCCAACCGGCGGCTGCGCTGTCCATGGCACCACAATGACCGGATGGCTGGTTTGGCCGGCTACCCTCTCCATCTGCTTTCGCTCGCTCTCCAAACGCGCTCGCAACAGCGGGTCTTCGGTGCCTGTGGCCAGTAGAGACTTATTGACCACCCAGGCAAACGGCTCGATTTTTGCCCTGCGCAAGTCATCCTGAAGGGCTGCTGCCTGAGACACTGGCGTCGCTTCCGGCAGTGTCACCAAGACGATTTTCGTATAGTCCGGGTCTTGCAGGCGCATCAATGGCGTGACGATGTGGCCCGAGCCCTTGTCTTTAAATTCCCGAACCATCTGGCGGTGATAGGCGCCTGTAGCGTCCATCAGTAGCAACGAATGCCCCGTGGGGGCGGTGTCCAACACCACGAACGAGCTTCTGGCTTGAGCAACCACACGGGAGAAAGCATGGAAGACCGCGACCTCTTCGGTACAGGGTGAGCGCAGATCCTCTATGAGCAAGGCTCTTTCATCTTCGGTCAGGGTCGCGGCGCGGGAGTTCACGATCTTGTCCACGTATTTTTGGGTCTCGACCTTGGGGTCGATGCGACCTACGCTGAGTCCTTGCACATTTCCATGGAGGGTGACCGCCAGATGCGCCGCCGGATCGGTCGTGCTCAGATGCACCGACTTGCCGTGCCGGACCAGGCCCAATGCAATGGCAGCCGCAATCGTAGTCTTGCCAACCCCTCCCTTGCCCATCACCATGATCAACCCGCGCTCGCCATTCGCAAGCTCGCTAACCAGTTCCGCGAGTGTGTGATGTTCGAAGCGTGATGGCTCGTGGGTTGCAGCGCCCGCGGTCCGCGGAGGTTCCGGGGTGAGCAGCCCGCGTAACGCGGGCAAGCCAACAGAATCCACGGCTTTGAGCGGAATGTAGTCGACGGCAAGCTGGCGCAGCGAAGCCGGCATCTCGTCGAGCGCCTTCTGGCCAACGGCTTCGATGGCTGCGGCGATCGGGTCATTCAAGTTGCTGCGTTTGAACACCGCATTCACAACCAGACGCTGGTTTTGCAGACCCAACTCACGCAGCTCGTCGGAAGATCGCGCCGCCTCGTCGAGCGTGCTTTTATCAGGCCGTACCACCAGCACGACGGTGGTAAGGGCCGGATCGTTGAGCGCAGCCAAAGCCTGATTGAAAAGCTGCTCCTGCATTTTCAAACCCGAGTGCGGCCCCAGACATGACGCACCACGATCATTGCCCTCCAGAAATCCGCTCCACGCCTTGGGCAGGCTTAACAGCCTGAGTGTATGCCCCGTGGGAGCGGTGTCGAACACGACGTGGTCATAGGCCGCGCCACCTCGCGACAGGAGGTGGGAGAACTCATCGAAGGTCGCAATTTCAGTCGTGCATGCCCCCGAGAGTTGCTCGCGCACAATAGCAATGTCTTGATCGCTGACTTGCGGCCCCATTTGTTCAACCACTCTGGCTCGGTAGTCGATTGCTGCGGCATCCGGGTCGATGCTGAGCACGGACAGTCCTGGTACGTCCGGTACCGCTACGGGCTTGTTGCTCAGCTCGACGCCCAGCATCTCATCAAGGTTGGAGGCGGCGTCCGTGCTGACCAGCAGCACTTTCTTGCCTGCATCCGCCAGCGCGATTGACACCGCCGTGGAGACCGACGTTTTGCCGACCCCGCCCTTACCCGCGAAGAACATATATTGAGTGGGCTGATCGAGCAGCCTGATGGAGGGCCGCATGGCACTCTGACCTCCCTTGCGGAGCACATCGTTAACCTGCACACAGTGTTGGGACTGATGTTCAAAACCCTGATTTTAGCCTATGTCTCAATTTGTCTGTTACGTCTCCGGCCAACAGTCCCGCGCAGTGGATCTTGCCAGCACGCTCGTGTGTGGGCGCGGAGCGGGGATAGCGTTTGCGTCCGTACTATGCCGAACTGGGAAAGGAAGTCCCGCTCACGCCCGAGCGGTTTATCCCTGACGTAGGCGCCCAGCTAGAGGCCATGCTGGAGATAACCCCCCTGTATTCAGTTTTGTTTTCGGCATTCCTCCTGCCGCCGTTATGGCTGCCTGCAAGTCACTCGGTATTTTGACGTTGGGGACCGCAACCACTGCGCAGGAAGCCAAAGCACTGGAAAATGCCGGCGTCGATTGCATCGTTGCATCAGGATTCGAAGCTGGAGGCCATAAGGGGTCATTCCTGAGATCGGCTGAAGAATCGCTGACGGGCACATTTTCGCTGATTCCTCAGGTCGTGGACCACGTGGCGATTCCCGTTATCGCTAACGGTGGCATAGCGGATGCACGCGGCGTGGCAGCAGCCTTGGCCTTGGGCGCTCATGGCGTTCAGATCGGGACCGCGTTTCTTGCCTGCAAAGAGTCAGCGGCGAGCGCCCCTCATCGCAAAGCCCTTTGGGAAAGTCATTCCGGCTCTACGACGCTGACGAAGGCCTTCACCGGGCGCCTGGCGAGGAGTATTTCGAACAGGATGACGACCGAGGTGAGTCACGGCCGCTCAACCGTTGCGCCTTACCCCATCCAGGCCTGGTTCACGGGGCATCTCGCAAGAGAAGCACTCCTGCAAGGTCACGATGACGTGGTTTCTCTGTCAGCGGGGCAATCCGTTTCTCTGGTCAGGCACGACAGCGCACACGCGTTGATGGAAGAAATCGTTAGAGAAACGCCAAAAATAATCCAGCGCCTCCAGTGACCGAATGATCACCACAACCTGTAGCAGCTGGCGAAGCCTGCGTTCGGCTCGGTCCGCGTTCGGGCGAAGCGGTCGTAAATCCTGCCTCCACGGTTAACCTGAAAAAACGTGGTGTCTGATTTTACGACTGCTGCGCAGCCGAACGCCGGCTTCGCCAGCTGCTACAGGGGGTGCGCTGCTTAGATCTGCGCTAGCGCCTGGGCCAGGTCGGCACGCAGGTCTTCGACATCTTCGATCCCCACTGACAACCGTATCAATGCATCACCGATGCCAAGCTCTGCACGGGTTTCGGCGGGGATGCTGGCGTGCGTCATGATCGCTGGGTGCTCGATCAGGCTTTCGACCCCGCCCAGGCTCTCGGCCAGGGCAAAGATCTGCACACTCTCGAGGAAACGCTTGGCACCGGCCAGGTCGGTGTCCAGGTCGAGGGAAATCATCCCGCCGAAACCGTGCATCTGCCGTTGCGCCAGTTCGTGCTGCGGGTGCGACGGCAAACCCGGATAGTAGACGCGCGCCACCTGCGGCTGATGCGAAAGCCAGCGTGCCAGTTCCAGCGCGTTGCTGCAGTGGCGTTCCATGCGCAGCGCCAGGGTTTTCACGCCGCGCAGGGTGAGAAAAGCGTCAAACGGCCCGGCGATAGCCCCCACCGCGTTCTGCAAAAAGCCTAGGCGCTCGCGCAGTTCCGCATTCTGCCCGACCACCGCGATGCCACCAATCACGTCGGAGTGGCCGTTCAGGTACTTGGTCGTCGAGTGCAGCACGATATCGAAGCCCAGCTCCAGCGGCCGCTGTATCCGCGGACTGGCGAAGGTGTTGTCAGCCACACAGATGATGCCCCGCTCGCGGCAGGTACGCGCGACCGCGGCAAGGTCGGTGATGCGCAGCAAGGGATTGCTCGGCGTCTCGACCCAGACCATTCGCGTGTCGTCCTGCAGCGCCGCTTCGAATGCCGTCAGGTCAGTCAGATCGACGAAGCTGAAGCGATGCCCGGCACTGCGCCGACGTACCTTGTCGAACAGCCTGAAAGTGCCGCCATACAGGTCGTTACCGGAGACGATATGCGAGCCGGTATCGAGCAGTTCGAGCACGTTGGAGATCGCCGCTAGCCCGGAGGCGAAGGCAAATGCCTGGGTGCCGCCCTCGAGGTCTGCCACACAGCGCTCCAGCGCAAAGCGCGTCGGGTTGTGCGAGCGCCCATAGTCGAAGCCCTTGTGTACGCCGGGGCTCTGCTGCAAGTAGGTGGAGTTGGCGTAAATCGGCGGCATCAACGCCCCGGTGGTCGGGTCCGGCGCCTGTCCGGCATGGATCACACGGGTGGCGAAGGCCCGTGGCGTGGCGTTTTCATCGTGTTGACTCATGTAAGGGATCTCCGCAAGTGATTGAGCATGTCGACGCGAGTGATCAGGCCGTGGAAGCCCGAGGCGTCGGCAATAACCGCCACCAGCCCACGGTCGAGTTCCGCCTGCAGTTCAGCCAGGCTGGCGCCGGGAGGCAGTGTTTCGACCTTGTCGGTCATCGCGCTGGCCACGGTCATCCGAAAGTGCGAAGCGTCTTTGTGCACGCCCAGCAGGATATCCGACTCGTCGATCACCCCGACCAGCCGCTTTCCGCCCACCAGCACCGGCAGTTGCGACACATCCGCCAGGCGCATGCGCTGGAAAGCGGTCAGCAACGTGTCGTCCGGACCGACGCTGATCACCCGGCCATCCTCGAAGCGCCGCGCGATCAGGTCGCGCAGGTCGCCGTAGCGCTTGCGCGCAAGCAGGCCCTGATCGGTCATCCACTGGTCGTTGTAGATCTTCGATAGGTAACGGGTGCCGGTGTCGCAAACGAAGCTGACCACCCGCTTCGGCTCGGTTTGCTCGCGGCAGTAGCGCAATGCGGCCGCCAGTAATGTACCGGTCGAAGAACCGCCAAGAATGCCTTCGGCACGCAGCAGTTGGCGGGCATGATCAAAGCTTTCCTCGTCGCTGATCGAATAGGCCTGGCGCACGCTGGACAGGTCGGCAATCGACGGAATGAAATCTTCGCCGATGCCTTCCACCGCCCACGAACCAGGGGTGCCGAGGGTGCCGCTGCGGCTGTATTCGGCCATCACCGAGCCGACCGGATCGGCCAGCACCATTTCCAGGTCCGGCTGCACACGGCGAAAGAAGCGGGTCAGCCCGGTCAGCGTGCCGGCCGAACCGACGCCGACGACGATGGCGTCCAGATCATGCTCGGCCTGCGCCCAGATCTCCGGAGCGGTGCTGCACTCGTGGGCCAGCGGGTTGGCCGGGTTGTTGAACTGATCGGCGAAGAACGCGTCGGGAATCTCCTGCGCCAGCCGCGCGGCAACGTCCTGGTAATACTCGGGATGGCCCTTGCCGACGTCGGAGCGAGTGATGTGTACCTCGGCGCCCATCGCCTTGAGGTGCAAGACTTTCTCGGTGGACATCTTGTCCGGCACCACCAGCACCACCCGGTATCCCTTGGCACGGCCGACCAGCGCCAGGCCGAGGCCGGTGTTGCCGGCAGTGGCCTCGACGATGGTGCCGCCAGGTTGCAGGCGGCCATCGCGCTCGGCGGCGTCGATCATCGCCAGGCCGATGCGGTCCTTGATCGACCCCCCGGGGTTCTGCGATTCAAGCTTGAGGAACAACGTGCACGGGCCGGTATCGAAGCGGCTGACGCGCACCAGCGGCGTATTGCCGATCAGCCCGAGCACAGCCGGGCGAGAGTTGTTCGGCATGTCTTCACCTCCTTGCGGACTATCACATTGGATGGACTGCAACCGACGGTGAGTCAAGGTGCGCCCATCGCAGGAAATATCTCGCTTGGACCATAGGCCGGGATCGTGTCGCCCGCAACTTTACGCAGCCAATCGGTAGCGGCGCTGTCGGAACGGCAAGGTCGTCATGACCTGGAAGCGGCCATTCGCACCTGCGCCCCGACCGTCGAAAAATTTTGCAGTACGATATCGATTTCCAAAACCCCGTTCGTCATTCCGATGCCAGGCCGATGAGGCCGGCTCAAACAAGGAGACAGACGATGCGTGTCATTGTGCTCGTGAAGGCTACCGACGACAGTGAAAAGGGCATTCTGCCCACGACTGCGATGTTCGAGGCGATGCGCCGATATAACGAGGAACTGGTCAATGCTGGCATCATGCTTGCCGCCGACGGCCTCAAGCCCTCCTCGCAAGGCAAGCGTATTGCGTTCGATGGTCCCGGCCGTACGGTCATCGACGGACCTTTCTCCGAAACTCGCGAGCTGGTCGCCGGCTTCTGGCTCTGGGAAGTCAAGGACATGGACGAAGCAGTCGCCTGGGTGAAGCGTTGCCCCAATCCCATGCCGGGACCGAGCGAGATCGAAATCCGGCCGCTGTACGAGATGGCTGATTTGCGCTGAAAGTCTGATGCAGAATCCGATAAACCGCCCGACACCTGTGATAAAAATACCGGTCCCGCTTTTGGAGGCTGCCATGGATCTCGCCACGCTTACGTTGTTCCTTCCCGCCTGTTTCGCCCTGAACATGGCGCCAGGCCCGAACAATCTGCTCTCGGTCAGTAACTCGACCCGCTACGGCTACCGCATGTCCTGTGTGGCCGGGCTTGGGCGTTTGCTGGCGTTCGCCGGCATGATTGCGCTGGCCTCAGCCGGGCTGGCGGTAGTCCTGCAAACGTCGGAACTGCTGTTTTACGCAATCAAGATTCTGGGGGCGGCGTATCTGTTCTACCTCGCGGTTCAACTCTGGCGAGCCAATCCGCAGGCTGAAAGCGCAGTCGCGAGTGCGCCGATTGGCATCATGGCGCTGGCCCGGCAGGAGTTTCTTGTCGCGGCTGGCAACCCGAAAGCAATTTTGATTTTCACCGCATTTCTCCCACAGTTCGTCGACCCGACGAAAGCCGTGACGCCGCAGTTTGCGGTGCTGGGTGCGTTGTTTCTGGGTCTGGAATGGATCGCCATCAGTGCCTACGCCTACATGGGTTTGCATATGCGTCGCTGGTTTGCCGAGCCACGTGGCAAGCGGATTTTCAACCGGTGCTGCGCCGGGTTGTTGTCAGCGGCGGCATCAGTGCTGCTGATGGCTCGCCGAGTCTGACGCTTGGGCTTCAGGGGCCATTTCTCTGGCCCCTTTTGCCTTTTAAGTCCTCACTCTGCCCCGCGCCCGCCTCGCACCAGCGCAAAGTTGATCATTGCTAATGCACCGCGACAGCCTGCCTCTCCTACTCGCCCGGAATGCCGAAGTAAGTGCCTGAAATGAACGCCAAACAGGCATCATGCTCGAGTAGCGCGATATTATTGGCAGCATTGGTATTTCTGATGGCCCACAGGGCCTGAACCTCCTTGAACGTTAAGGCACTGAGCCCCCATGAACCTGAGTATTTTCTACGCCTTGAGCGCGGCCGCACTGTTTGGCGCCAGTACCCCTCTGGCCAAACTGCTGGGTGTGGAGGTCTCACCGATTTTACTGGCAGGGCTGCTGTACCTGGGCAGTGGCCTCGGCTTGACCCTGGTCAGGTTTATCCGTGACCGCGGCTGGCAGTCAACCGGCCTGACAGCCGGCGAGTGGCCGTGGCTGATCGGTGCCATTGCCTTCGGCGGCGTGCTTGGACCGGTGGCACTGATGTTCGGCTTGACCCTGACTTCAGGGGCAACGGCCTCGCTGATGCTCAATCTGGAATCGGTACTGACGGCGCTGCTGGCCTGGCTGGTGTTCAAGGAGAATGCTGATCGGCGAATCGTTGCGGGGATGTTGGCCATCGTCGCTGGCGGAGTGTTCCTGGCCTGGCCGCAAGACTCGACACACGCGCAAGGCTGGATCGGCCCGTTGGCCGTCGCGCTGGCCTGTGCCTGCTGGGCCATCGATAACAACCTGACCCGCAAGATCTCGGCGTCCGATGCCCTGTTCATTGCCGGTATCAAGGGGCTGGTCGCGGGGGCGGTCAACTGTACGCTGGCGCTTTCGTTGGGGGCCAAACTGCCGAACATCGCCACGCTCGCGCCGATACTTCTGGTCGGCTTTCTCGGTTACGGCATTAGCCTGGTGCTGTTCGTGCTCGCCCTTCGCGGCCTCGGCACGGCACGCACCGGTGCGTACTTTTCGACCGCGCCGTTTCTGGGGGCGGCGATTGCAATCCTGATCCTCGGCGAACCGGCTTCACTGACATTCTGGATCGCGGCCCTGCTGATGGGCATTGGCGTCTGGATTCACCTCACTGAAAGCCATGCGCACGACCACCAGCACGAGCCGCTCATCCATGGTCACCGGCATGTTCACGACGAACACCATCAGCATGAGCATGACTTTGAATGGGATGGCAGCGAACCTCACAGTCACGTTCACCAGCATCAGGCGATCCGGCATAGCCACCCGCACTACCCGGACATTCATCACCGGCACAAGCATTGAAGCCAGTTCAAGCAAACCGACAAAATGCTTTGCCGCGCGGGGCTTTTCAATCGGCTCGGAGAGGAATACTGTAGAGATACAAACTTTTTTTGAATGTATCTCTACATGAAAAACTGGCTCGCATTAATTCTTGGTCTACCGACCGCCAATGCCACCGAGCGCATGCGAGCCTGGCGCGCACTGAAAGCCTCTGGAGCGGCGGTGTTACGCGATGGCGCCTATCTGTTGCCGGACTCCGACGCCTGTCGTGAAGCACTGGCCTCGGTCGAACGCGATATTCTGGCCATCAATGGCACCGCCTATGTCCTGCCTGTCGTCGACCCCCATGGCGAACGCTTCGTAGCGTTGTTCGACCGTAGCGATGACTACAGCAAGCTCGGCGCCGAGATCGACGCCTGCCGTGCACAGCTCAATACCGAGAATGCACTGGCGACCACCAAGCAGATTCGCAAACTGCGCAAAGCCTACGAACAGCTGACCACTATCGATTATTTTCCTGGCAAGCCTAAGCAGCAGATCGACGCGGTTTTGCAGGAACTTGAGACCGCCGTCAGTCGCGCATTGTCGGCGGACGAACCCCGTAGCCGCGACCAGCCAATCGTGCCGCTGAGTCTCGCGGACTTTCAGGGTCGCGTATGGGCAACACGCAAGCGGCCCTGGGTTGATCGACTGGCCTGCGCCTGGCTGATTCGACGCTTCATCGATCCAGACGCTCGGATCCTCTGGCTGAACAGCCCGCAGGACTGCCCAGCCGATGCTCTGGGTTTTGATTTCGATGAGGCGACCTTCAGTCATGTCGGCAACCGTGTGACCTTCGAAACCCTGCAAACCAGCTTTGAAATCCAGGAGCCCGGTCTGGAGCGCATTGCCGCCCTCGTGCATTACCTCGACATCGGGGGCATTCAGCCAGTGGAGGCTGCCGGCATCGAACGGGTGCTGGCCGGACTACGCGAAACCATTACCCATGACGACCACTTGCTGGCTGCTGCGAGCGCCATCTTCGACGGCCTGCTTGCCGCGTTTGTGAAAGAGGAACAACCCCAATGAGTAAGGCATCTCCATCGCTCGTTGAAGCGGAACTGCCAAGGCCTGAGGCGATCAGTTTGCGTGAAGCGTTCTGGTTCTGGCTCAAACTCGGCTTCATCAGTTTCGGCGGGCCGGCAGGACAGATCTCGATCATGCACCAGGAGCTGGTCGAACGACGGCGCTGGATTTCCGAGCGGCGATTTCTGCATGCCCTCAACTACTGCATGTTGCTGCCAGGGCCGGAAGCTCAGCAGCTGGCGACCTACATCGGCTGGCTGATGCATCGAACCTGGGGCGGTGTCATTGCAGGCGGGCTGTTTGTGTTGCCCTCGCTGTTCATCCTGATTGCCTTGTCCTGGATGTATATCGCCTTCGGCGACGTGCCGATGGTCGCCGGCCTTTTCTATGGCATCAAACCCGCCGTGACCGCCATCGTCGTACAGGCGGCACACCGAATCGGTTCGCGAGCGCTGAAGAACAATTGGCTGTGGGGCATGGCGGCGGCGTCGTTCGCGGCGATATTTGCATTCAATGTCCCCTTTCCACTGATCGTGCTCAGTGCGGCCTTGATCGGCTACCTGGGTGGCCGTTTTGCTCCCGAGAAATTCCGGATCGGAGGCCACAGCGCCGCCCAAAAATCCTATGGCCCGGCATTGATCGATGACGACACGCCCTCCCCCGAACATGCCCGGTTCAGCTGGTTGAAGCTGGCGCTGCTGACACTCATTGGGGCGGTGTTATGGGCGTTGCCAATGGCGATCCTGACCACACTCTTTGGCTGGGAAGGCACCTTGACCCAGATGGCCTGGTTCTTTACCAAGGCGGCACTGCTGACATTTGGCGGTGCCTATGCGGTGCTCCCGTATGTCTACCAGGGCGCAGTCGGACACTATGGCTGGCTGACCCCGACACAAATGATCGACGGCTTGGCGCTGGGGGAAACCACGCCGGGGCCGCTGATCATGGTGGTGGCTTTCGTCGGCTTTGTCGGGGCTTATGTTTCGCAGGTGTTCGGCGCCGACCAGGTGTTTCTCGGCGGCGCCGTCGCGGCGACGCTGGTGACCTGGTTCACCTTCCTGCCTTCGTTCCTGTTCATCCTCGCCGGCGGCCCGCTGGTGGAGACGACGCACAACGAACTCAAGTTCACCGCGCCGCTCACCGGGATCACTGCCGCTGTGGTTGGGGTGATTCTTAATCTGGCAGTGTTCTTCGGCTATCACGTGCTGTGGCCCAAAGGGTTCGGCGGCACCCTCGACTGGCCTTCTGCGCTGATCGCCATTGCCGCAGCGATTGCCTTGTTTCGCTTCAAGCGTGGCGTCATTCAAGTACTGATGGCCTGTGCGCTCATTGGTTTGGCAGTGCATCTGCTGCGCTAGCGAGCGTGCGGCGATCAAACGTTTCCTGGCAGGCATCGGGCCTGCCGGATCATCCAGCCTTTCGAACCAGGCAGGAGGTGTTCCATGAGGTGGATTACCCGTGAACGACCCAAGATTGATCGCATCGCGTGTCCTTGGCTGATCACTCGTTTTATCGATCCACAGGCCGAGTTCCTGTACGTCCCCAGCAAAGACGTTCTGCGGCTTGCCGCTGAGAAAGATGCAACGCCTTACGACATTCCGGGCGTTGAGCTTTCCCACGTAGGTGAGCTGTGCAGCTTTGATGCGTTCCTGAAGAAGTACCAGCTCAGTGATCCCGCCTTGCAGCATTTGGCCAAAATYGTGCGCGGGGCTGATACCTCCCGTCTTGATCTGACGCCGCAATCGGCTGGGCTGTACGCGATTTCGCTGGGATTGTCGCAACGCTTTGCCGATGACCAGGAAATGCTGTCGCACGGCTTGATCATGTATGACGCGCTGTACGCCTGGTGCAAGGAGTGTCAAGGCGAGACGCATAACTGGCCTCCGCAGATGTGATGAGGCCTGTTCACACTGAACGTTCTGATCCTGCATTACCGGGACAAAGGCAGGGCGATTGACGTCGCCCTGCCCAAGCAGAAGAGGACCTCATGACCCTACGGCACAAACGACGTTTTGCTCTGCCAGTCTTCGCCGTCCTGTTGATGGCGCTAGCCGTCATCAACATCGCGAACCTTCGTGACGTTCAGGCTGCAGACAAACCATCGACCAACGACCTGCCACTGAAACATGTCACCGACATTCCGTTGCCCGGTGGCGCTACTCGGCTTGACTACGAGAGCTACGATCCAGCGCGCAACCTGTTGTTCATCGCCCATTTGGGCGACAGCGAAGTGATCGTCTATGACCTGCGTGAGTCCCGCGTCGTTGGACGCATTGCGAACGTTTCGTCGGTGCACGGCGTGCTGGTTATTCCTGAACTGTCGCGTGTCTACGCGTCGGCGACGGGCACCAACGAAATCGTGGCGATTGACGAAGCGACTCTGGCAGTTGTCAGCCGTATGCCCGGCGGTGTCTATCCAGACGGCATGGCTTACGTACCCGACCTTCACAAGCTTTACGTATCGAACGAAAACGGCAAGACCGAAACGGTAATCGATGTACGCACCCACACTCGCGTCGCAACGATTCCCCTCGGAGGTGAAGTCGGCAATACACAATATGACCCTGTATCACGACACATTTTCGTCAATGTCCAGACACGTGGGCAACTGATCGAAATCGATCCCGCAACCGACCGGATCGTTGCGCGCATTGAATTGCCGGGGGCAAGAGGCAACCATGGCTTGTTGATCACCCCGCGTGACCGGCTGGCCTTTATCGCGTGCGAAGGTAACGACAAACTGCTGGTACTGGACATGCAAACGATGCGGGTTATCCAGGCGTTCGATACTGGAGGAACCCCTGATGTGCTTGCGTTTGACCCCGTGCCGGGCATGCTTTATGTGGCGGCAGAGGCCGGCATGGTGTCGATGTTCCACGTCAAGGACAGCGTCGTCACGAACATCGGCAGTGGCCGCGTAGGCCCGCATGCGCACGTCGTTGCCGTGGATACGGCGACACACCGCTCGTATTTTCCACTCAAGGATATCGACGGGCACCCGGTACTGCGGATTATGGAACCCCGGTAGCGCATCCGTGCTGCGGCACTGTCGGCAGCTGGCGTTTTGATGATCGAATGCGTTAATGGCGCCCCACCTGCGCGAAAGTTCGAGCGCAAGAGACCGGGTGCGATCCTGCGGGCAGAGCTTTAATCTGCCTGCAGTACCTGATCTTATGTCTGGAATATCCATGCCCTATCACCCCGCCAGCCACTACCTGTCCGCCATCGACCCGGACTGGGCGCGGCACATCGCCGCCATCGGCCCGTGCCTGCATCAGCCAAAACCGGCTCGCGACCCCTACGAAGCGCTGGTTCGGGCCATTGCTTATCAGCAACTCCATGCCAAGGCCGGCGATGCCATTCTCGGGCGTTTGATTGCGTTGTTTCCCGACTCGCTGTTCCCGACGCCCGAGCAATTGCTAGCGTGCGAATTCGAGGTGCTGCGCAGCTGTGGTTTCTCCGGCAGCAAGATCGCCACGCTCCAAGGTATCGCCCAAGGCGCGCTGGAGGGGCTGGTGCCGGATCGTTCAAACGCGCTGGCGATGAGCGACGACGAATTGATCGAACGCCTGACCCGGTTACGCGGTGTCGGCCGCTGGACTGTCGAGATGCTGCTGATCTACACCCTCGAACGCATGGATATCCTGCCCGCCGACGACTTTGGCGTGCGCGACGGTTACCGCCGTCTCAAAGGTTTGGAGCAACAGCCAAGCCGCAAGCAGATGGTCGATATCGGTCAGGCGTGGAGCCCCTATAGAACCGTCGCGGCCTGGTATTTGTGGCGAGTGCCGAACCGATGAAACGCTTTGTGTTGATCAATGCTCAGGGCGAACCGCTAGACAGCGTCGAACCCGGACAAATGGGCGGCCATCGACGATCCCGAATCTACGGTCGACTCGACTGCCCTGCTGCACTGCGGGCCATTGCCCGTGGCGGCTATGTCGCGCACCGGGTATTTTTCGCCGATGAAACCACGGCCCGCGCCGCGGGTTATCGACCGTGTGCGGTGTGTTTGCCGCTGGCGTATAGGGAATGGAAAAAAGCATCCAGTCAATGACGCGGTAACCTGCAACCGGGATCAATCACAGGTCAATGCGGCTTGGACAACTCAAAAGCCTGCTCAAATCGCACCAAAGCGGGCGATTGCTGCATCGATAAATCGACGGAGTTTGGCCGTTCTCTGACGATTTGCCGTGTAGAGCAAATGCATGTGTCGGCTCGGCGCTTCGAAATCAGTTAACAGCCGCACCAACTCGCCGCTTTGCAGCGCCGGCTGAAGAAAGTCTTCGGGGCCAAGGACAATTCCAAACCCGTCAAGCGCGGCGGACAGCAGTGCTTTGCTCTCGTTGACCTGCAAGCGACTGGAGACCTGTACCTTATGAACGGTGGAGCCTTTGCAGAACTGCCATTCGCGGTCGGCCGGGCGGGACCAGTAGGCATATCCCAAACACTCGTGGCTCTCAAGATCAGCCGGTGTTTGTGGCGTTCCGCGTTCAATCAGGTAGCTCGGTGCCGCGCAGGCCACCAGCCGATAAGGCACCAACGGTCTGGCGGTCAAGCTGGAGTTGGCCAGGGGACCGATCCGGAAAGCCACTTCATAGCCCTCTTCCACCAGATCGACGAAGCGATCCGTCAAATGCAGATCGATTTCCACTTCAGGGTGCTGACGCAAAAAATCCGTCACCAATGGCATGAGGCTATAGGAACCGAAAGTCACGGGAGCACTGATTTTCAGTTTGCCACGAGGGGTGTCGTTCATGATCTGCGCAAGGGAGTCGGCAGCCTGGGCTTCGCTCACAATATGCTTGCAGCGTTCATAGTAAGCACTTCCCAGTTCAGTCAGGCTCTGTCGCCGGGTGGTACGGTTCAGTAGCCGCGCGCCCAGCCGGTGCTCAAGAGCGGCAACATGCTTGGCCACCATCTGCGGCGACATGCCCAAGCGCTCTGCGGCACGGGCATAGGAGCCTGATTCCGCAGCCATCACAAAAGCGCTCATGCTCGTCAAGCGATCCATCATTCAACACTCCTGGTAACAAGACTAAGTCCGCGATGGTGATTTATCTCCCATTGGTTGCCAATCATCATAGCCTCTTCCTGACAACCAACGGAGCAAGGACATGCGAATAGGCATTATTGGCGCAGGGTTCATCGGACGTGCAGTGGCGCAATTGGTTATCGCTGCGGGGCACGAGGCGATGCTCAGCAACTCACGTGGGCCACAGACCATGAGCAGCGTGCTCAGTGGCATTCCCGGCAGTAAAGTCGGGACCCTCGAGGAGGCAGCGCAGTTTGGCGAAGTGGTTCTCGTGGCAATCCCCCTGGCGCATTACCAAAGCGTGCCGGCCAAGTGGCTGGAGGGCAAAACCGTCCTGGATGCCAACAACTACTACCCGGAACGAGACGGTCACATTCCCATCCTGGACCGATTCGAAACCACCACCAGCCGCCTGCTTGCCGAGCATCTGCCCGACTCCAGAGTGGTCAAGGTTTTTAACGCGATCCTCGCTCAAGACCTGGTGCAGGACTCGCGCCCAAAAGCTGCACCCGACCGACGCGCACTGCCGATCGCTGCGGATGACCCGGCCGCGAAAACCCTGGTGATCACGTTGCTCGACGAGATCGGATTCGACGCTGTCGATGCTGGCAGCCTTGATGAAAGCTGGCGATTCGAACGGGCCAAACCCGCCTACTGCATACCTCTGGATAAACAGGGGCTGAAGGTTGCCTTGGCGGCGGCCCAACGACAGGTCGAATTGCCTGATGGATCGTGGCGTCGCTGAGTAGCCCGCAACATCGCCGCTCGGTGGCTTTCCGTGCAAACCCTTGGACCGAGGCTCAAGCCAGCAGCTCGCTGATCCACCGGGCCTGCCGGGCGATGTCTTGCACCTTCTCCTCGGGCACGGCCTGCCGCGCTCGGGCGAAGTTGCTCAGGGTCTTCTGTTTCTCGCGCAGCATGCGCTGCCACTTGGCCAGGAACACCGGACTGCGTGCCTGCATCTGCAGCGGGCCGAAGTACAGCTCCTCGGCGGTGTACATCACCGGCCCAGCGCGCTCGGCGACGATGATTTCGTAGTCGAAGCGGTTTTCCCGCAGCACTTCCTCGCAGAGGATGCGGTAACCATTTTCCATCAGCCATTGGCGCAGTGGCTGCTCGCCACCGTTGGGCTGCAGGATCAGGCGCTCCTGGCCGCTCAGGCGCGCCTTCCCGCTGTCGAGGATGTCGCGGATCGTCTCGCCGCCCATGCCGCAGATGCTGATCGCCGTGATCCCGTCTGCCGGCTCGATCGCCGCCAGGCCGTTGGCCAGGCGCACGGTGATCCGCTGGTCCAGGCCGTTCTCGCGCACGGTGCGTTCGGCCGAGCAGAACGGCGTCAATGCCACCTCACCGGCCACCGCCGCCGCGATAGCGCCACGGCGCATCAACGCCACCGGCAGGTAGCCATGATCCGAGCCGATATCGGCCAGGTGCGCACCTGCTGGCACATGCCCCGCCACGCGCTCCAGGCGCATGGACAATGTCTGTTCGTTCAACTGCCGCCCCTTTTCACCACGAACGTCCGGCACCTTTGGCTGGATCGGGGCGCGATTCTGTCGGGCAACGCCGTGCATTTCAACTTTAATTGGCTTCGCCGAAATGGGTGTTCGATGACGCCACCTACGGCCGCAGCGCCAAGGCACGGGACAACCCCGACCATGTCGACACAAGCGTGTTCAACTACCGCTGGCGCCCAGGCCTGATTCAAGGCTGTGATTGATGCGGATCACCTTTGAGGCCGATCCGACATCGGTGAACTTCCCCCGATAAGCACGTTCTCAACAGCGGCTCGTGATATCTGACAAGCCGTTGTTCTTTGCGCGGCTCTTTTGGACAATCACGGACTGGAAAGAGCCAGCCCGGCAAAAAACGCCCCCAAATGCACTCGGTCCGCTGAACCGGCCCAAAGGTAGGCGCAACACGGTCTAATCTGAATAGAGCACGACCACAAACACACCTCTCGTCTCTTGATACAGGAAAAATGGGATGACCGTCATAACAGCGCGCCAATGCTCGTCATGGGCCCTGATCTCCCTGCTCGCCATCAACCTGGCGCTAACAGCCGGATGCTCAAGCAAAACTGCCGCACACCGCTATTCGACCTCAAGCACAGCCTCGAACTGCTACGCCAAAGCGCTACCCTCTGCCGGCGAAGGCGGCTTGGCCTGGGGCTCCACTTTGGGCATGGCTCGGCAAAAATCCCTGGATAATTGCAAACGCTATGCCGGCCAATCCGGTGGCACGCCGAGTACCTGCCATGTGGTGACAGCGGAGTGCAAAAAGTAATAGCGCGTTCGCAGTGTCTGCCAACTGAGGGAGTACACGCATGCACGATCCCTTCAATCTTCTTCGTTTCGTCGAGGCCCAGCGCCCGGTTTTTAGCCGAGTCATGGAAGAGTTGCGCGCCGGGCACAAGACCAGCCACTGGATGTGGTTCATCTTCCCGCAACTGCAGGGCCTAGGGCATAGCGAGATGGCCCGGCGCTTTGCCATTTCCGGTGCTGCCGAAGCCCGGGCCTATCTGCTGCATGATGTGTTGGGACCACGGCTGGAGGAAAGCGTCAGTACCCTCCTGCAACACCGCGACAAGAGTGCGCTGGCCATCCTTGGTCACCCCGATGACCTGAAGTTGCGCTCCTGCCTCACGCTGTTCGCCAGCATCAAGCCCGAACAGCCCCTGTTCCAGCGGGCCCTCGACCAGTTTTTCGCTGGTGAGCCAGACGCCAGGACCCTGTCCCTTCTTCGAGAATAAGGTCGACACGAGCTACATCGCGACGGAACGCCGTGATCGGTGCACAGAGCAACCGATGTCTCGCGCCGGCTGATTGTCACATCGTGTAGACGATGCTTCTCATTTTGTCTGATTGTTCCCGGAGCCCCCCCCGACCTGAACGATCAGGTCAAGGTGGCCCACTCCAGGATCCAGGGTCCAACGCTCGTGTTACCTGAGGTCGAAGCGGTCAAGGTTCATCACCTTGGTCCAGGCTGCCACGAAGTCTTTCACGAACTTCTCCTGCGCATCGCTACTGGCATAGACTTCGGCCAAGGCCCGCAGTTGCGAGTTTGAGCCGAAGACGAGATCGACACGAGTGCCTGTCCATTTGAGGTCGCCGGTTTTGCGATCGCGTCCTTCAAACTCTTCATTGGCGTCCGAGACCGGCTTCCATTCCACGCCCATGTCGAGCAGGTTGGTGAAGAAGTCGTTGGTCAGCGCTTCAGTTCGCTGGGTGAAGACCCCGTGCGGCGTTTGTCCGACGTTGGTGTTCAACACGCGCAGGCCACCAATGAGCACCGTCATTTCTGGCGCGGTGAGTGTCAGCAGTTGCGCCTTGTCGATCAGTAACGCCTCGGCCGGTACGCGGTATCGGGTCTTGAGGTAGTTGCGGAAGCCATCGGCGATGGGTTCTAGAAACCCGAAAGATTCGACATCCGTCTGCTCCTGGCTCGCGTCCATCCGCCCCGGACTGAAAGGCACCGTGACGGTGTGACCGGCATTTTTCGCCGCCTGTTCGACACCCGCGCTACCGGCCAGCACGATCAGGTCCGCCAGCGAGATCTTCTTGCCGCCAGTCTGCGTGCTGTTGAACTCGCTCTGGATTTTCTCGAGGGTCGCCAGCACGTTCGCCAGTTTCGCAGGCTGGTTGGCCGGCCAGTCCTTCTGCGGGGCCAGGCGCAGGCGCCCACCGTTGGCACCACCGCGCTTGTCGGAGCCACGGAAAGTGGAAGCCGCCGCCCAAGCAGTTGATACAAGCTGCGAGACTGTCAGGCCCGACGCCAGAAGCTTGCTCTTGAGTGAGGCGATGTCACTGTCGTTGACCAGTGCATGGTCGACCGCTGGAATAGGGTCTTGCCAAATGAGCTCTTCGTTCGGCATTTCCGGACCGAGGTAGCGCGAAAGCGGCCCCATGTCGCGGTGGATCAGCTTGAACCAGGCGCGAGCGAACGCGTCGGCCAACTGATCCGGATTGGCCAGAAAACGCCGTGAAATCGGTTCATAGATCGGGTCGAATCGCAGGGACAGGTCCGTGGTCAGCATGGTCGGATTACGCCGCTTGGACGGGTCGTGAGCATCGGGAATGATGCCCGCGCCAGCGCCGTTTTTCGCCGTCCACTGGTTCGCACCGGCCGGGCTCTTGGTCAGTTCCCACTCGAAACCGAACAGGTTCTCCAGGTAGTTGTTGCTCCACTTCGTGGGCGTAGTGGTCCAGGTCACTTCCAGGCCGCTGGTGATCGTGTCGCCACCTTTGCCGGTGCCGAAGCTGCTCTTCCAGCCCAAGCCCTGCTGTTCAAGGCCTGCGGCTTCGGGTTCGGCGCCCACATTGGACGCAGGCCCGGCACCGTGGGTCTTGCCGAAGGCATGCCCACCGGCGATCAGGGCTACCGTTTCTTCGTCATTCATCGCCATGCGAGCGAACGTTTCACGAATATCCACTGCAGCAGCGACCGGGTCCGGGTTGCCCTCCGGGCCTTCCGGGTTGACGTAGATCAGGCCCATTTGCACCGCGGCAAGCGGTTTCTCCAGGTTGCGCTCCTGGACAGTAGGGCTCTCATCTTTGCCATAGCGCACGTCGCCCCCCAACCAGGTTTTTTCGGAACCCCAGTAGACATCCTCATCCGGTCCCCAGACGTCCGGACGGCCTCCGGAAAAACCAAAGGTCTTGAAGCCCATGGACTCCAGCGCGACATTGCCGGTGAGGACGATCAGATCGGCCCAGGAGATGTTACGACCATACTTTTGCTTGATCGGCCAGAGCAGTCGGCGTGCCTTGTCGAGGCTGACGTTATCCGGCCAACTGTTGAGCGGCGCGAAGCGTTGCTGACCGGAGCCGGCCCCCCCACGCCCGTCGCCGGTGCGGTAAGTGCCTGCGGCGTGCCAGGCCATGCGAATAAAGAGCGGTCCATAGTGTCCGAAGTCCGCAGGCCACCAGTCTTGCGAATCGGTCATCAGCGCATGCAGGTCTTTCTTGAGCGCCGCAAAGTCCAGTTTTTTGAACGCTTCGGCGTAGTTGAAGCCCTCGTCCATGGGGTCGGACAGGGACGAGTGCTGGTGCAGGACCTTCAGATTCAGTTGGTTCGGCCACCAGTCGCGGTTCGACGGGCCACCGCCTGCGGCGGCGTGATTGAACGGGCATTTCGATTCAGTTGCCATGTGTGAGCTACCTTTGGTCGTGTTCATCCGGCTATCCGGCCCCGCGTGGGCGTGCGATAGCGACGAGCGAAATCAATGACATAAGCTGCAGGGCCAACAATTCGATCAATTGATCGTCGTGGTCACACGGGCAATCCGGATAGCGGCAATCGAGTTACCAGCACGGTGGCCCACGGCAAGCCTAGTACGCTTCTGACTTATTCGTATCTCTTATCAGGTCTCAACCGGCCAGTTTTCACCAGCGCTCCGTTAAGGTTAGCCCCCTATAAAGCACTCAGCTAATAGGTGGCGTATTCGGTCCTGATAGGCCTAGTCTTTTACCTGACACCCAAGGAAGGAATAGAGCTGTTACACGACGTACGCCTGTACGGGAGAGGACCAGACCATGAATAAGTGCCGGCGCTGCACGGCCGTCCACGAAGCTGGCCACGCCCTGGCTTTTTGGTGGAATGGTCAGCACATCGAGCGCATCACTGTGCGCACCAGGACAGAAGCCTGCACCGGCCCAATGATTGATCTGCGCGGCAACCCGCAAAACGTAGAGGGGTTGGTCGAGGCTGATTACCTGGTCCCGCACCCATCCTTCGACGCGCCCGGGATTGCTGAATACCTACCCTCAATGGTCGATTCTATTGAGCGCGACCTTCTCGACTGCTTCGCCGGCCCGGTGGCCGAAGCCGTCTACAGGCGCACCAAATCGGACAAGTTCACCTGGGCCAGCGGCAGGGGGGACCGGTGCCGGGGTTACGAATTGATCAGTTTGCTGCCTGCACGAAAGCTACTCGACGCCGAATCCCGGGCAATCGCCCGCTCCTGCTGTCTGGTGCGTCACTACTGGCCCGCTGTCACCGCTGTCGCGGATCTTCTACAAGAGCACGGCACGGTCAACGGAGAAGCTATAACCGCGCTGCTGTGCGAAGTCACCGGGGAGTCACCGACGCGGCTCACTAATGACCTGGCAACCCTCGATATGCGACGCAACAGGCGGTGGACTGCCGCCCACTCGAGGCTACTTTTCAGCAAAGCCCGGCAACCATCTGACCGAACTGACTTCGATTGCCGGTGACTTCGTTCAGTAGTCTTTTAGCTAGCGGTGAGTTAATCCCTTTGTTTTTATGGAGGGTGACACACCGCTGGACTCGTCTCAGTAATCGACCCAGATCCCGCCTTTGTCTGCAGACTGGACACAGCGCTCGACCCAGCGAACGCCTTCGACTCCGGCATGGATATCCGGATAGCGCAGCGTCGCCAAGCGCTCATGATTGCCGCGGTTGGCGGCGTCCATAGCCACGGCGAAACGGTAGTAAAGATTGGACCACGCGTCGAAGAGCCCTTCCGGGTGCCCCGCGCCGATTCGGTCATCGAGCACTGCATCGGGATGCAAATACCCCATGCCGCGCTCCAGCACTTGCGCGGGTTTGCCCTGGACTTCGAATGACAGCTGGTTTGGCCGCTCGTCCCACCACTCGAGGCTGGCTTTAGAGCCGATCACGCGAATTTTCTGGCCGTGCATGGAGCCGGCGTTCACGGCGCTTGACCATACACTGCCCATTGCCCCGCCTTCGTATTCCATCAGCGTGTAGGCATTGTCCTCAAGCGGTGCGCGGCTTTTGACAAAGCTCTGGCGGGTGCATAGCAGCCTTTTGATCTTGAGTTCGGGCAGCATGACTTCCGACAGGTACAGCGGATGGGTGCCGACATCTCCCAGTACATAGCTGGGGCCGGCGAAACGCGGATCGACTCGCCATTGGGTCGCCTCGCTTTGCGCCTCCACCGGCTCGCAATGGAAACCATGGGCAAACTGCATGTGCACCATGCGAATCTCGCCCAGTTCGCCCTGGGCAATCATGTGCCGGGCCTGTTCGATCAGTTGATGTCCGGCGTAGCCGTAGGTCACCCCCACTACCCTGTTGTTCGACACGGCAATTTCCCGCAGCGTCTGCGCCTCCTCGAGGGTGAAGCACAGCGGCTTTTCGCAGACCACGTGCAACCCTGCTTCCAGGGCGGCCTTGGTGATTGCGAAATGGGTGCCATTGGGCGTCGCCACCGAAACCGCCTGGATGCCATCCGGCCGCCCGGCCTCACCTTCAAACAGGCTGCGATAGTCGGCATAGCAGCGTTCGGGGTCGACTCCCAGTTCCACGCCGAAGGCCCGACCGCGCTCCGGGTTCAGGTCGAAGGCGCCGGCGACCAGCACAAACGACTGGTCACGCAATGCCGCGCTGCGGTGGATGTAGCCAATCTGACTGTCGCGTCCACCGCCAACCATGGCCCAACGAAGAGGTTCGGGAATACGCTTGCTGCCATTGATCATCGATAAGTCCTTTGCGTGAGAGAAATCAGAAACCTGCCTGAGAGAGGTAGGCGCGGCTGGCAGCAACGTCGCGCAGACTGCCATGGGCGTTACGTGGATCGCGTTCTTGCTCGACCGTGATGTAGCCCTGGTAACCGAGCTCGGTGATCAGCTCATGCAAGGCGCGATAGTCGATGACACCCTGGCCGATCGGGCACATCACGCCCCTGGCGCAGGCCCCGAAAAAGCTGATGTGCTCACCCCGTACCTGATCGAACACCGCCTGATCAATGTCTTTGAAATGCAGGTAATCCAGCCGATCCGCGTACTGGCGCAGGGTCTGAACCGGGTCCATGCCGGCGTAGTAGAGATGGCCGGTGTCCAGGCACAGGCCGGCCACTTCGTAGGGAATGTCGGTGACCAATTGCGCCAGCTCGTCGGCGAACTCGATGTAGCCGCCGGCATGCGGGTGAATCACCGTACGAACGCCGAACTCCAGCCAGGCCAGATCAGCAATGGCCCGGATGTGGTTCATCATGCCCAGCCAGGCATCGGGCGCCAGACGGGGTGCTCGTTCGGAGTGTCCGGCCGCGTAGTCACGTTCCTCATGCCCCCAGTCGATAACCACCAGGCAAGGCATGGCGAAGCGCTGCCCTGGTTCCTGCGGCACTGCTGGCAGTTGCTTGAGCAAGGCACAAATATTTCGGGTTTGTGTCAGCACGTTCGGCAGATTGGCCGGATCGACCAGATTGTCGAATACAGTGCCGGCCACTACATGCAGGCCCTGCTCGGCGAGCACCGTGCCGACTGCCGCAGCGTCAAGCGGCAGGTAGCCATACGGCCCCAGTTCGATGCCGCGATACCCGGCTTGCGCGGCTTCGCTGAGCACCTGTTGCCACGCTGGCAGATGAGGATTGTTGACGTCGTCTACGCCCCAGCAACAGGGTGCAGTGGAGATATGGAGGGTCATGTCAGGTTCCGATGATTGTTGTTATGAGTGGTGCTGTTTCGCTCGGAGAAATCCTAAGTTGCCAGGGTGCACGACTGCTATAGTCCTGCAGCCATACCTGTCAGAACCCGTCAAAAACATTAAAGAGCCTTTCATTTCATGTCAGAGACCCATCACCCGGCCGGCCGTCGTTCAACCATGGAAGATGTCGCCGAGGCCGCCGGCGTTAGCCTGTCCACCGTGGATCGGGTGATGAATCTGCGTGCCAACGTTCGTGCCGATACCGCGCGGCGCATTGCCGAAGCCGCTGCCCGGCTAGGCTTCTACGGTCGCAATGTGATCGAGCAACGCCTGCTTCAGCAGCGACCGACCGTACGCCTGGGGTTTCTGCTGCAAAAGCGTGGTGTGGCGTTTTATCAAGGGCTGGCCAAGGCCTTGGCCGAGGCAGCGGCATCCAGCGTCCGCGCCCAGGTTCGGGTGATGATCCATTACATCGATGACCTCGCCCCGGCCGCCACCGCACAACGCATCCTCAAGCTGCAAGGAGAGGTTGACGCTCTGGGTATGGTGGCGGCAGATCATCCCGCCGTGCGCGAAGCGATGGCGCAGTTGCGTGCTGCCGGCATCCCCGTTGTTGCCCTGGTTTCCGAGCTGAGTGCGTCGGCCGGCGCCAGCTATGTCGGTGTCGACAACCGGTCAATGGGTCGCACGGCTGGTTGGTTCATCAAGAACCTGGCGCCCCACGCGGGGCCTGTGGCGGTGATGGTAGGAACGCAGCGTTTTCAGTGCCAGGAACTGTGCGAAATGAGCGTGCGCTCCTTTCTTGCGGAGCAATCCCAGGACTGGGAGCTATTGGCAACGCGCCTCACCCTGGAGGACGAAGAGTTCGCCTATGCCGGCACGCTCGACCTTCTGAGCAGCCAGCCCGACCTTGTCGGCTTGTATGTGGCGGGCGGCGGCATCGCAGGCGTCATCAACGCCCTGCGCGAACTGAAAGCCCAGAACATCGCGCTTCCCACAGTTGTATGCCACGACCTGACACCCATCACCCAAGCGGCCCTGCGTGACGGCATTGTTCAAGCCGTACTGTCGCATCCCGTCGTGGCACTGGCGCAGAGCGCCGTTAGCGTGATGGTAGATGCAGCGATAGACCCGTCGTCAGCCATCGCCACGAAGCTCATGCTCGCACTTCAGATTGACGTGTCTGAAAGCGTTTAGTGGCCGAGTAGCAAGATGGACGATAACGACCTGACATCCGCGTACCTGATTGCCTGCAAAGCCACATGGCGACGAGATTCGTTATCTCGCTCCCTATTGCTGCATCCGTTGCAGCAATGAACTGCAACTGCCCTGACTAGTGCTTGCGCGTTGACTCTTTAGACTCCCCATACGACCAATGTGTATCTGGAGTTCCAAATGGTAAGCACCGTGACAATTCAGGAAACTGGCGGGCCTCAGCTATGCCACGGGCCCGATAGGTGCCTACGCAAGCGGCCGCCTCTATCCGGCAAATCGACTGGTGAAGATTCCCGACGACCTCGGTTTCGACGAAGCCGCGGCCGTACTCTTCAAGGGCATCACCGCCCATTACCTGCTCAAGACTACCTACCCCGTTGGCCCTGGCTCGCGAGTGCTGGTGTATGGGGCGGCGGGTGCGCTGGAGCAAATCATGGTGCCCTGGGCCAAACATCTGGGCGCCTTTGTAATCGGCGTGGTGTCGAAACAGGAGAGTGTCGAACGCGCCAGGGCCGCCGGTTGTGATGAGGTGCTGGTGTTCGACGCCGCGACACTTGCCGCCCAGGTAACGGGGCTTACCCACGGACAAAAGGTTGACGTCGTGCATGACCCTATCGGGCGGGTTTCTTTCGAAGCCTCCCTCGACAGCCTTCGCCCGCGCGGCTTGATGGTGTCTTTCGGCATGGCCTCGGGCGCCCCGTCTGCGGTCGAGATCAGCACCCTCAACGCCAAAGGCTCGCTGTTCCTGACCCTCCCATCCCTCGCTGCGCATACAGCCACTGCCCCCGAATATCAGCAGCGTGCACAGGGGGAGTTGCAAGCGGTGGCCGCCGGTATCATCAAGCCTCGAATCTGGCGTCGCTATCCGTTGTCTGATGTAGCCTTGGCGCATGCCGATCTGGAAAGCGGACGCTCGCAAGGTGCTATCGTCCTTACGCCCTGAGTCATCAGAACCTGTTGTCTGGTTGAATAAACGAGGTTTGCTTGCGACTCGCACTGCCAGCCGCAATGGGCCGATTGTGGCTCAGTTCGACGGTCTCGGAGTTTGCCCTGGCCTACCCCGAGGTTTCGCTGGAAGTTGAATACTCGGAGCGATTCGTCGACATCGTCGCCGAGGGGTTCAATGCCGCGATCCGTATCGGTGAGTTTTCAGACAATCGACTGGTTGCCAAAAAACTCTGCGATCACCGTCGAATCCTGTGTGCTGTCCCGACCTACCTGCAACGCCGGGGCGAGAGGCAAAATTTGCGCAAGGCGCGCCATGGCTGTTGCCCGAACCGTAGGGTTTGGTTGCCGAGCTGCAACATGGGCGAATTATTGTCTACGCTGCATTGCTGGACATCACAGTGGCAATCCGGTTGATGCAAAGGGAGCGCACAGATGAACCGTCTTACTGCAAAAGATTTTTCCCCTGAACTGCTCGAGCTCTACGACTACTACGCCCATGGTCTGATCAATAGGCGAGAGTTTCTGGATCGCGCGGCGTTGTTCACGTTAGGCGGTTTGACGGCCAGCGCACTCCTCACCGCCCTGAGCCCCAATTATGCGCTCGCCGAGCAAGTGCCCATTACCGACCCGGACATCATCGCCGAGTACATCACCTATCCCTCCCCCAAGGGACACGGGCAAGTCCGTGCCTATCGGGTGCGTCCGGCGAAAGCCAGCGGCAAGGTGCCGGCGGTGGTGGTCGTGCATGAAAATCGCGGGCTCAACCCCTACATCGAGGATGTCGCCCGACGGTTGGCCAAGGCGGGATTCATCGCCCTCGCGCCCGACGGCCTGACGTCGGTCGGAGGTTATCCCGGCAACGATGAGAAGGGTCAGGCGCTGCAGCAGACTGTCGACCCTGAAAAGCTCATGAATGACTTTTTCGCCGCCATCGAGTGGCTGATGAAGGATGACTCGACCACTGGAAAAGTCGGCATCCTCGGCTTCTGTTATGGCGGTGGCGTCGCCAATGCCGCAGCCGTGGCCTATCCAGAGTTGGGTGCTGCCGTGTCCTTTTATGGCCGTCAGCCAAGGGCTGAAGAGGTCGTCCGGATTCAGGCGCCTCTGCTACTGCACTACGCCGAACTGGACACGCGGACCAATGAAGGATGGCCTGCCTTTGAGCAGGCGTTGAAAGCTGCCGGCAAGACTTACGAAGCCTATATCTACCCTGGCGCTAACCATGGTTTCCATAACGACTCCACGCCTCGATACGATGAAGCCGCCGCCAGGCTTGCCTGGAGCAGGACGCTGGATTGGTTCCGGCGGTACCTGGCTTAGCGTTGAAATCGCCCCGCAACACGAGAACCTGCTCACGGTCAGCGAGGCGTTGCACTCTGCAGGACCTCGCTCGCCGGATCACGGCTGCAGCCATTTTCCGAACAGACGTGTCACCCGAGGCATGAACACGTAGACCACCAACAGCACGATGCTGGCCGTGATCAGCACATTGCTTTGCACATAACCGCCCAGCCAGGGCATCCAGCCAAACAGCGGCTTGAACAGCATCGGCACCAGAAAGCTCAGGGGCAGGATGACCAAAAAGGTCACGCAGGACTGCTTCCAGCGCGGTGGGGGCGGCGCAGCCTCATCAGTCGGAGTAAACCAGAACTCACGGTCGGCCTTGACCTCGGTCTGGTCGCCATCGGCGAGCAATGGCCGCGCCTCTTCGACCAGCTTGCGGCGATCCTCGGAATCGAGCCAATGCTGCAATTGTTCAGTCGTGGCGAAACGCAGCACACTGGTGAACTGCGCCAGCCCCTGGCTTTGTCCGCGCATCACATCAATGCCCAGATGCCCTGGATACGTGCGCGCCGTGGCGACGGTGCGACGCAACCAGTTTTCGTACGCCTCATCCCCTCCCTGTTTGACCCGATGGCGTACCAGCAATGTGACCACGCCTTCCGACAATTCGATGTTCATGACTGACTCTCCGAGCATGCCCGTTGGCAGTGACGGCGCAGCGAACTGCGCCGTTGAGCAACGGAATTTTTCCGCGGCTTACTTGACCTGACGTTGCGGCGCCTTGTGCACCATGGTGTAAGCGTAATCCACGCCCATGCCGTAGGCACCACTGTGCTCGCGCACCAGGTCCATCACTGCATCGTAAGTCTCTTTGTGTGCCCAGTCGCGCTGGTACTCGAGCAGCACTTGCTGCCAGGTCACTGGCACCGCACCGGCCTGGATCATCCGCTGCACCGACATGTCGTGAGCTTCTTTGGTTGTCCCGCCCGATGCGTCGGTGACGATGTACACCTCGTAGCCTTCGGCCAGCGCTTCCAGAGCCGGGAAGTTCAAGCACACTTCAGTCCAGAGTGCGGCCATGATCAGTTTCTTGCGACCGGTGGCCTTCACCGCCTCCACCAGTTTTTTATCTTCCCAGGAGTTCATCGAGGTGCGCTCGATGGGCTGATGATCGGGAAACACACTGAGCAATTCCGGCCAGATGTAGCCGCTGAAGCTTTCGGTTTCGACCGACGTCAAAATGGTCGGCACGTTGAAGATCTTCGCGGCTTTGGCCAGTGCAACGGTGTTGTTCTTCAGGGTTTGACGATCGATCGATTGCACGCCGAAGGACATTTGCGGCTGGTGGTCGATCAGGATCAGAGCGGAGTTGGTTGGGTTGAGCAATTCACGAATAGACATGGCGTGTTCCTTTTGATGTCGCTGTTCTGGAGGGTTGAGTTATTCAGGCTGTAAGGCGCGGTGCGGGTCTCGTTGGAGGTGGTGTGCTACCGGCTTGGAACCTAATGTAGTTGCTGGATAAAACTGAAACAATTACCTAAAATGCATAATCATTATTTCCAAAACAGGGACAATCTTGGACCGGATCGAATGCATGCGTGCTTTTGTCGCCACCGTCGGAGCAAACGGCTTCGCCGCCGCAGCCCGAGCGATGGATGTGCCACGCTCAAAAGTCAGTAAACAGATTCAGGCGCTGGAAGAGGCCATCGGTGTGCAGTTGCTGCAGCGCACGACGCGCAGCCTGCACCTGACCGAGGCCGGCGCGGAGTACTACGAAGCGGCCCGTGAAGTGATCGCGTCCGTGGACGAAGCCGAGCAACGGGCGCGTAACGGCATTGGCGAACTACGCGGTGTGCTGCGGGTCAACGCGCCGATGTCGTTCGGCCTGCGGCGCCTCGGGCCGTTGATCCCGTTGTTTCATGAGCAGCATCCGAACATTGAGCTGCAACTGGTCCTGAGCGACCAGCAGGTCGACCCGGTACGCGGCGGCTTCGATGTGACCATCCGCATCGCGAGCCTGCCGGACTCTTCCCTGGTGGCCCGACTGTTGGCGCCTGCTCCGCGGATCATGGTCGCCTCCCCGGCCTATCTTGAGCGCGCGGGCACACCGCAATCGCCAAAGGACCTGAGCACCCACCAATGCCTGAATTATGGCTACCTGCAGAGTGGCGTCAGCCTGCAATTGAGCAACGGCCACGAGACGCAGCGCGTGCATGTCACCGGCCCGCTGCATGCCAACAATGGCGACCTGCTGGCCCAGGCCGCAGAAGCCGGCATGGGGATCGCCTTGCTGCCGAGCTTCATTGTCGAAGAGGCTTTGGCGGCCGGCAGGCTGGTCGCCGTGTTGTGCGAATGGCAGGCCCCGCCGATCACCATCAACGCGGTCTACTCGTCTGCACGTCGGGTTCCGCAGAAGACCCGGGCGTTTATCGAGTTTTTGGTGGCGCAGCTTGCGCAAAAGCCGAGTTGAGTCGTAATGCTTCACTTAAGCCGTAATGCGATCTGTAGCAGCTGCCGAAGGCTGCGTTCGGCTGCACAGCAGTCGTAAAATCAGCAATTGCGGTGTGTCAGGTAAACCACGGCAACTGGACTCACGACTGCTTCGCAGCCGAACGCAGCCTTCGGCAGCTGCTACAAAGAATGCCGCGCGTCTGAAATTGCTTAAATGAACAGCATTACGAGTTGAGTCGGCGCCTTGGCTCTCCCTCAAGCAACCTGCCCATCCGGCAGATACGCGGCGATATTGCGCGTTGCGCGCTCAACGTACTGTTCTTTTTCCCCGACTGGCGCGACGTAGTGCAGTGCACTTTCTGCCGCTTCGACGCCTTCCAGGCGGGCAATGATCCAGGCCGCAAGATAGACCGAAGCGAGGCATCCACCGGCGGTGGCGATGTTGCCTTTGGCGAAGAACGGCTGGTTAAGGACATCGATGCCAGCCGCCTGAACCCACGGTTTCGTGGTCAAGTCCGTGCAGGCCGGTACACCCTCCAGCAAGCCAAGCTTGGCCAGCACCAGCGTGCCGGAACATTGCGCGCCCAGGAGTTGCCTTGAGGGATCAAGTTGCAACTGCGCCATAAGGGCGGTGTCAGCCACGACCTCGCGAGTCTGCATGCCGCTCCCGACAATCACCGCATCGGCTTCGCTCGCCTCGCGAAGCGTTGCCTGGGATTCGATCACCACTCCGTTCATTGAACGGACACGGGCCGTTGGGCTGGCAATCGACACGCGCCAGCCAGGTTTCTTGATGCGGTTAAGCACGCCGAGTGCGATCAGGGAGTCGAGTTCGTTGTAGCCTTCGAAGGTGAGAATGGCGATATGCATGGTTGGGCCTTCCTGCAAATGTGGCTGGCATCCGCCTGAGGGAAGCGGTTGTACAGGCGCAGGCTATGGCGAATAATTAGTACAATCAAATTATTGTAATGGATACATCTCCATGGCTCGCTCCCGGTATAAATCGTTGGTCGACGCGTTCGCGGCCGACATTCGCGCAGGACGCCTGTCACCTGGGACGCGCCTGCCCACACACCGGGAGCTTGCGGCCAACGAAGGCCTCGCCTTGGCCACGGCGACCCGTGTCTACGCAGAGCTTGAAACGATGGGCCTGGTCAGCGGCGAAACCGGGAGAGGTACGTTTGTCCGGGAGACCTCGTTGCCAACCGGGTTAGGCATCGATCAGCAAGCGGTCGCCACCGGTGTTCTGGACCTTAACTTCAACTACCCTTCTCTACCGGGCCAGGCAGAACTGCTGCGTGGCGCCTTGCGCCAAATGGCGTCTTCGGGCGATCTGGAGGCGTTGCTTCGTTATCAGCCCCATGGCGGGCGACAGCATGAGCGTGCGTCAGTTGCCCGGCATCTCCAGTGCCGAGGCTTGAGCGTCAGCGACGAGCAGGTACTGATCGTCAACGGCGCTCAACACGGGTTGGCGGTGACGGTCATGGGGCTGCTGCGCCCAGGCGATGTTGTCGTGACGGATGCCTTGACCTATCCCGGTTTCAAAGTCCTCGCGGACACCCAGCGCCTGGAACTGGCCCCCCTCCCTGCTGCCGGCGGTGAACCTGATCTGGATGCCCTGGTTCGACTGTGCCAGAGCAGAAAGGTCCGCGCCGTCTACACCATGCCGACCTTGCACAATCCACTGGGGTGGGTCGCCAGCGAAAGCTGGCGGCATCGCTTGGTGAGCATCGCCCGCGAGCATGACTTGCTGATCATTGAGGACGCCGCCTATGCGTTCCTCGCAGAGGACGCACCGCCTCCCTTGGCAGCGCTTGCACCGGAAAGAACCGTGTACGTGACAGGCCTTTCGAAAAATGTCGCCACCGGGTTGCGCGTCGGATTTGTCGCGGCGCCCTCCGCCTGGATCCCCGCTATCGAGAGAGCCATACGCGCGACCATTTGGAACACGCCCGGGGTGATGACTTCAATCGCCTGTAACTGGCTCGACGATGGCACGGTCAATCGCCTGGAGCGCGAAAAGCGTCAGGACGCCGCAAAGCGACAGGCCATAGCCAGGGCCACGTTGACCGACTTGAAGTACATCGGCCATCCCGCCTCCTATTTTCTCTGGCTGCCTTTGGGAGAAGAGGTTCGCGCGGACCAGGTGGCGATGGCGCTGATGCGCGAGCACGTTTCGGTATCGACCGCAGAGCCCTTTGCGACTTCTACCCCTATTCCTCACGCGATCAGGCTTGCGCTCGGCTCGCTGGAACTGGATGCCCTGCAAGTCGCACTCGACACGGTGAAGCGTGTGGTTGACGCTCATTCTTATTGAGGTGACCGAGCGTCGACTTCCAAGGCTCTTGCCGCGTCATTCTCCCCCCACCCGGAGGCGTCATTGCCCGTCCGCCCACCCCGGGTGGTGTCCAAACGCCTCGAACAGTTCAAAAATGGTCGCCTTGACCTTTTGCACCGCGTTGCTCTGTACGGCAGTGTCAGGCCAGCACAAAGACAGCTCGCGGGTGAACAGCCGATGATCGATCCTGGCCAGCTTGAGCTTCTGTTGATCCAGTTCAGCATGGGCGGCTGCCCAAGGCAGGATCGTCACACCCAGCTTTGCCAGGACGGCTGAGAACAACAGGTCCGTGGAGTTGGCTTCGAACTCGACCTCACAGTGCAGTCCAGCCTCCTGCAATGCCGATTCGACTCGACTGCGAATGGTGTTCGGGGCACAGGGCAGCACCAGCGGCATCTTCGCCAGGGCGTCGATCGTCACCGGTCCCTCGGGTAACGGAAATTCCGGCCACGCGATCAGGTACAGCGTTTCGGTGAGCAGTCGCTGCGAGATCATCCCGCGGGTTTCGACCACATCGACATTCACCGCGAGCGCCACCCGCCCGACCGTGATCAGGCCTCCCAGCTCGGCGCTTGGGGCGTCGATCAATTCCAGCTTGATACCCGGATACCGACTGCGGATCGTCCGTGCGAGCGGAATCGCCAACATCCGCGCCGTACTCGACGGCATGCCGACCGAGACCTTGCCCTGCGGGAGTTCGGCGTCCTGACGCAGCAGTTCACGGGTGCCGTCGGCCTGGCGCAGCAGCTCGATGGCATGCCGGTACAGCGTCTGCCCGGCCGCGGTGGGCACCACGCCCTGCACGCTGCGCTCGAGCAATTGCGTGTCCATGTCCCGTTCCAGATTGCGCATCTGCTGGCTGATCGCGGGCTGCGCGATATGCAGTGCCTCGCTGGCGCGGGTGATGTTGCCGCACTCGACCACTTTGATGAAATACCGCAACTGGCGCAGGTCCATGACGGGGGGCGTCCAAAGAATCTGACTCTATATAAATTTCCGATGGGACCAAAGGAATTTCATATTTGTGGCTTATGAGATGCGCTGCCTAGACTGATTTCACAATAAACGAAGCGCTGACGGCGTCCCCCGCCTCGCAGCGCCTCAATAGGCCTGATCAAGGTCAATGGGAGATCTTAATGTCCAGAGCATTAACCGCATCAGCAACGAGTGTGAAGCCGATCAAAACGCCCCTGACCCGCGAGCAGATTCGCGGCTTCTGGACGGTCTACCTGGGATGGGTGCTGGATGGCGTGGATTCGGTGATCTTCGCCCTGGTGTTGATTCCCGCCCTGACCGAGTTGCTGCCCAACTCGGGCATCACCCCAACCCCCGCCAATATCGCCATGTACGGTTCTCTGCTGTTCGGGTTGTTTCTGATCGGCTGGGGAATGTCGTTTATCTGGGGGCCGCTCGCCGACCGTTTTGGCCGGGTGAAGATGCTGGCAGCCAGCATCCTGGTGTACTCGCTGTTTACCGGGGCCGCGGCGTTCTCGGAGAACATCTGGCAATTGGCGGCGTTTCGGCTGATCGCCGGGATCGGTGTCGGCGGCGAATGGGCACTGGCCGGCACCTATGTGGCCGAGAGCTGGCCGGAGGACCGGCGCAAGATGGGCGCGGGTTACCTGCAAACGGGCTACTACTTCGGTTTCTTCATTGCCGCGTTGCTGAACTACACCGTCGGCGCAACCTACGGCTGGCGCGTGATGTTCCTGTGTGGTCTCGCCCCGGCGGCGGTGGCGATCTACACCGCACTGAAGGTGAAAGAACCTGCCCAGACGCACAAGGTGGCACACCCTGTCGCACGTTCCTCAACCACCTCTACACGCACGACATGGTGGGAAATCTTTGCCCCGGCCTTTCGCCGACGCACGCTGACCAGCTCAGCCCTGGTCGGAGTTGCGATCGTCGGTTTGTGGGCCGGCTCGGTTTACGAAGCGACGGCCGTGGTGACCCTGGCGACCCGCGCCGGCATCGACCATGTCGGCGCCGTGCACCTGGCCTCCATTGGCGCGGCGGTGCTGTCGCTCAGTACCATTCTCGGCTGCCTCGTCGCGCCGTGGCTGGCCGAGCGGCTTGGGCGACGGCTTGCGCTGGGCATCTACTTCGCGGGTATGGCGACGTCGATCGTGGTCGCCTTTGGCTGGGTGTTCTACATGGACGACGGTCTGCACCTGTTCATGGTGTCGCTGGTGTTCCTCGGTTTCTTCGGCGGCAACTTCGCGATTTTCTCGCTCTGGCTGCCCGAGCAGTATCCAACCCGAATCCGCGCCACGGCGTTCGCCTTCAACGCCTCGGTCGGCCGCTTCATCGGCGCCGGCGTCAACTTCCTGCTGGCCGCCGCGATCCACTGGCACGGCTCGCTCGGCGCCCCCATCGCCTGGACCGCTGCGGCCTTCGTGGCCGGCATTCTGATCCTGCCGTTTGCCGTCGAAACCCGTGATCAACCGTTGCCGCAATAAAACCGCAGCGCTCAAACATTCAGTGGAGAACCGTATGCAAGCTTTGCAAGGCGTGAAGATCGTCGACTTGAGTCGCGCACTGTCGGGGCCGTTCTGCACCATGGTGCTGGCGGACCTTGGCGCCGATGTGATCAAGATCGAGCCCGGCCCAACCGGCGACATGAGCCGGACCTGGGGCCCGTTCGACCGGGGCGTGAGCACCTACTATCTGTCGTGCAATCGCAATAAGCGCGGCATGTGCATCGACTTCCGCAATCCCCAGGGCTTGGCCGCGATCCAGCGGCTGATCGATGAGGCCGACGTGGTGATCGAGAACTTCAAACCCGGCACCCTCGATAGCATGGGCCTGAGCTATGAGGTGCTCAGCGCACGCAATCCGCGGCTGATCATGGGCAGCATCAACGCCTTTGGCAGCGACGGGCCGATGAGCAGTTGGCCAGGTTTCGACCAGATCGCCCAGGGTTACTCGGGGCTGATGAGCCTGACGGGGTTCGTCGATGGCGACCCGACCCGCACCGGCACGGCCATCGGCGACCTGACCTCGGGCATGTGGCTGGTAACGGCGGTCATGGCCGCCCTGCTGGAGCGCGAACGCACGGGTTGCGGCCAGCACGTCAGCACCTCGTTGCTGGCCAGCCTGGTCGGGTTGCTGAGTGTGCACGGGCAACGCTACCTCAGCCTCGGCGATGTCCCCCGCCGAACGGGCAACGCCCACTCGGTCATTGCGCCTTACGGGGTGTTCCAGACGCAGGACGGCCCGCTCAACCTGGCGCCGATCACCTCGGCCATGTGGGGACGTTTATGCGTGCTGCTCGATTTACCCGCGCTGCCGGACGACCCGCGCTTCGCCACCAATGAAGCCCGGGTCGAGCGACGTGACGAGTTGAAAGCCATTCTGGAAAGCCGCTTGAAAACCCGCAGCAAACGCGTGTGGACCGAGCTGTTCATCGAGGCTGGTTTACCCGCAGGCCCGATCAATACACTCGACGAAGTGTTCGACGATCCGCAGGTGCTGCATAGCCAGCTGACCCGGACACTCATGCACCCGACACTCGGCGCGCTGCGCCAGGTCGTAACCCCGGTGTTCAGCGCAACCGACGCCGCAGAACCTGCGCCCGGTGCCAGTCAGCGCCCACCGCCGCTGCTCGGTGAACACACCCTCGAAGTCCTGCGCGAAGCAGGTTTCGACACGGCGTCGATCAACGCGCTGCTGGCCGCGAAGGCCGTGTATCAGGACACCAGTGATTCGCCAGCCATGGCATCCGCACAATCAACAGGAACCGCACAATGACCCCGACGCAAACCTCTTCCGCCACCGTGACCGTCAACATGGTCGATGAACGAATCGGTCGGCTGGTCTTCAGCAACCCCACCCACCGCAACGCCCTCAGCGCGCAACTGCTTAACGCCCTCGACGAAAGCCTCGCCGCACTGGCGTCACAACGTATACCGGTGGTGATACTCGGCAGCGAAGTTGGCCAGCCCGTCTGGAGCGCCGGCCATGACATCCGCGAACTGCAACACGACCACGACCCGGTTGCCTACGGCAAGCCACTCGAAAAAGTCTTGCGCCGCATCCGCGCCTATCCCGGCGTGGTGATCGCCATGATCTCCGGCTCGGTATGGGGTGGCGCGGTCGACCTGGCGATGAGTTGCGACCTGGTGGTCGCGGATCGCAGTGCGAGCTTTTCGATGACGCCGGCAAACATCGGTTTGCCCTACACCACCAGCGGGCTGCTGCGTTTCTTCAACAACCTGCCGATTCACGTGTTGAAGGAAATGTTTTTCTGCGCGCACAAGCTCGATGCAGAACGCGCTGAACACTTCGGCGTGGTGAACCGGCTGGTCGACAGCGACGTGCTGGAGGCCACCGCACTGGAACTGGCACGCACGATTGCCGGCAAAGCGCCACTGGCCATTGCCGCAGTCAAGGAGCAGCTGCGCATCCTCGAAGACCTGCAACCGATGCCCGTCCAGGCGATGGAGCAGATCGCAGAACTGCGTCGACAGGCGTGTGAGAGCGGCGACTTCGATGAGGGACTGGCGGCGTTTGCTGAGCGCAGGCCGGCGGTGTTTGGCGGTCGGTAGGACTGCCTGAGGCAGACAATCAAACCTGGTGAACGACGTACGTCACACGGTTGAATCCCGATGGAGCCGATACCCATCGGGAACACCGGTAAAAAATTGAACCCAAGCCATACCGCTGCTTCCAATGTACAGGCCAGTGGAGGTAGCGAATGAAAACGGAGCTATGTGTGCTGCCGAACGGAATTTCGAGCAACAGTGCCGTATCTTGTATTGGCAATACCCTGGTGTCGCAATCCCGTTCAGTATGAGAGGTGGATATCATGAGCAGCATCGTCTACATCGTCGGGGCAGTTGTGATCGCCCTGTTTGTCCTGTCGGTCCTCGGGCTTCGATAGATTCGAAGACCATCTTTATTCATCGTTTGTGTTTTTTTCCCTGACGTGGACGTTCGCCTCATCACCCCTCCTTCGATGATGGCACGGGCGTCACCCGCCACGCGACGTTACCGGCATCGTCCGCAATCACGATCCAATGCTCCCGGTGGCGGAAGGCTCCTGTCGGCCAATAACCGACTATCGGTTCCATTCAGACAGTTTTACACGTCACCCAAGCGCCCCAGAAAAGGCTGCTGAAAAAACGAGTAGCGTCTCCGAATCCCGAGTCGTGCAGCAGTTTTTGAACTGCCGCTTCGGAGTGTGGAGGGTCAGCACCTTGAAGGATTTTCCCAAGTTTGACCTTCACTTCATCCGGACTCGCACCCTGCTGTCGCCACCGTTGCCCCCAGGCAGCAAGCAATAATGGTTGACTGGCATAGGCATATTGATTGCCCGCGACAATCAACGGCGCACCCGGCTTTAGATGAGTCCGGATGGAACGTAGAAGTTGTCGCTTGGCGTCGTCTCCAGCCAGATGATGGAGTACACCAATCAGCGTCGCCGCGTCGTATGACGCGTCCGGTGGCAGGTCGTCAACCTGACCAAGGTGCACGTCCGTTCTATCAAGTAAGTTGTTTGCCTCCAGCTGCTGCGTCGCGGCCTCCAGCATCGGCTCGGAGGGATCAACGGCAGTGAAGCGCCAACTCGGCTCCAACCTGGCCATTGCAATAATCTCCTGGGCCGTACCGCCAGCGCCAACGACCAGTATTCTCGCCGAGCTTGCGTCACCGAGGCTTGCCGCCAGCATGCACGCCGCAAGATCGTGGCAGGCGTCATAGCCTGCCAATGCAATACGGCTCTGTCGTCCGTACTCATTGGCCCGTGAGGTATCAAATTTTTCAGCTGCGTTCAGAGGTGATGATTTCAAGGCGATTCTCCATGTCCTCAAATCAAGCTACGCCACGCACTTCGATAATAAAAATTCATTAATTTTATGCCGTGCATTCCCATGAGGAATACGACGCTTGAGTAATTGCTCGTCTGCCTGGGTTGAATGCCATCTACCCAACAAGGCAACTCACCGCCGCTAACCCTGATTGAGAAAAACGGGTACAACCATTAGCCTGCTCTGGATTGAAAACCGGCACCTTTGGAGGCATCGATGCGCCTGCTGTGCAGAATCAAACCGCTGTGCCTCTCGATGCTAGCCATCATCGCGCCCTGCCTGGCGAGCGCCGAGCCAAGACCCGAGCATATGGTCTATTTGCGTGCGATTGATCCGGGTATCGAGCAAGACATCCGCTACGCCAGTGCTCACAACTTCACCGGACACCCACTCGACGGCTACGACGCTGCGGAGTGTCTGTTGTCGCTGGACGCCGCCAAGGCCCTTGCCCGGGTACAAACGGCGTTGCGCACTCAAGGCTACGGCTTGAAGGTATTTGACTGCTATCGGCCCAGCCGGGCTGTTGCCGACATGGGACGTTTTGCGACGCAACCGGGTGACCCGCGCAAGGCCGAGTTCTATCCTCGCGTGGACAAGCAAGACTTCTGGCGTCTGGGCTATGTGGCCCGGGTTTCTAATCACTCCAAGGGCGGCACGGTGGATTTGACGCTGACCGGGCCGGAGGCTCTGCCCGCCCAGACATGGAGTCCCTCGGCCGCACAAGTTGACTGCGCCGCGCCCTATGAGCAGCGTTGGCATGATGGTGCCGTCGACATGGGAACAGGGTTCGATTGCTTCGATGAACGAGCGCATACCGACAGTTCAACGATCAACGCGACCGCCAAAGAGAATCGCCAGCGGCTCAGCAACGCCATGCAGAAAGAGGGATTTTCCGGGTACTCGAAAGAATGGTGGCACTTCACCTACACCGGGAATGATGCGCTGAAGAACGTCATGGATTTCCCTATTACGGCTCAGGCGCTGGACACCAGCAACCAGCTGATTGTGGTCACGACAAAAAACTGGACTGATACCCAGGGGACCGCCCAACGCTACAAGCGGCAAGGGAAAACGCTTCAAAAATACGGGGCGCCGTTTCCGGTGGTTGTCGGCAAAAGCGGGCTGGCCTGGGGCAAGGGTCTCGGTGTCGTCGAGCAACGCGATGGGCCAGTCAAACGTGAAGGCGACGGGAAAGCGCCTGCCGGCCTGTTCAAATTGGGAACAGCTTTTGGCTACAACAGCTCGGCCGATACCAGGCTGCCTTACCTGCCGCTGACACCGACCACCGAGTGCGTGGATGACAGCCACTCCAAACGCTATAACGAGCTTGTCGACGGGTCGACGATTGCCAAGGACTGGAACAGCTCCGAACACATGCGTCGCGATGACGACATGTATCGACAAGGCATTGTCATCGAGCACAACACGCCGGCGTCCGCCGACGCGGGCTCGTGCATTTTCTTCCACATCTGGCGTGCCCCTACCTCACCGACGCTTGGCTGCACAGCCATGGACCCGGCAGATATTGCTCGCTTGTTCAGCTGGCTGGATCCGCGTCAGTCGCCTCTACTGGTTCAACTGCCCGAAGCGGAGTACGAGCACTTTCGCGAACGCTGGAACCTTCCCCAGCGTTGATATCGCAAACTCAAACTCGAGCTGCGCCCATGGCGCCGACCTCAGTCGTGAGCCACACCAGCGCGCTTGAGCATTTTCTTGCAGCGTTCGGACAAGTGATACACGTGCAACTGTTTGCCGGTCTTGATGTAGCGCTCACGCAGCGTTTTCAGCGCGGCGATGGCCGAGTAGTCGACAAAGCTCAGGTGGCGGCAGTCAAGAGTCACCTCGGGCGGGTCGTTGGCGGGATCGAACTGGTTGAGGAACGGTGCAGTCGAGGCGAAGAACAGCGTGCCATGCAGGCGGTAGAGCTTGCTGCCGTCGGCTTCCAGGTAACTGTCGGCGTATAGCTCGCGGGCCTGCTGCCAGGCGAAGTTCAGCGCGGCAATGACAATCCCGCAGAGCACAGCGATGGCCAGATCGGTGAACACCGTGATGATCGTTACCGCAATGATCACCAATACGTCGTTCAACGGCACCTTGTTGAGCACCCGCAGCGAGGCCCAGGCGAAGGTCTGCTGCGCCACGACGAACATCACCCCGACCAGTGCCGCCAGCGGGATGCGCTCGATCAGCGGCGAAAGAAACAGGATGAACAGCAAGATCATCACTCCGGCGACCACACCAGAAAGGCGACCACGACCGCTGGAACTGAGGTTGATCACGGTTTGACCGATCATGGCGCATCCGCCCATCCCACCGAACAGACCGGAGACCATATTGGCCGCGCCCAATGCCACGCATTCGCGATCCGGGTAGCCACGGCTCTCGGTGATCTCGTCGGTAAGGTTCAGCGTCAAAAGGGTTTCCAACAGCCCGACCAGGGCCATCAATACCGCATAAGGGGCGACGATGCGCAGGGTTTCCAGGTTCCAGGGCACTTGAGGCAGGGCCAGGCCAGGCAGACCGCCGGCGATGTGCGCCATGTCGCCAAGGGTGCGCGTCGGCAGGCCGAGCAGGTAGACCGCCAGACCGACGCCGAGGATCGCCACCAATGCCGGTGGCACGGCTCGGGTCAGGCGCGGCAACACGTAGACGATGGCCATCGTCAGCGCCACCAGCCCGATCATCAGATACAGCGCTGTACCGCTCAGCCAGGTCCCGCCACTCTTGAAATGCTCCAGTTGGGCCAGGGCAATGACAATCGCCAGGCCATTGACGAAACCGAGCATCACCGGGTAAGGCACCATGCGCACCAGCTTGCCCAGCCGTAGCAGACCGAACGCCATCATCAACAGTCCACCCATCAACACCGTGGCGAGCAAATACTGCACGCCGTGCTGCACCACCAGTGCGACGATCACCACGGCCATTGATCCGGCAGCACCGGAAATCATCCCCGGCCGGCCCCCGAACAATGCAGTCAGGGTGCAGATGATGAAGGCTCCGTACAAACCCATCAGCGGATTCAGGTGCGCGACCAGGGCGAAGGCGATGCATTCAGGCAGCAGCGCAAAAGAGGTGGTGAGTCCGGCCAGGGCATCGGCACGCAGACGTTTGGATTTCATGGCTTACCTAAAAAACAGGCCGACGGAACGAGCCGCAGGGCGTGGTGGGAAAAGACGGCTGCGGATGTTACGGAATTGAAGAATGGCCGGCCAGCAACCGGGTAATCCCCCTCCCCTGCGTGATCGTCGGTTTTTGAGCTTTTTTTTCTTTCGAGCGTCCGTTTCAGGCCGAACTACCAGTTCATGATCATCGGCATCCCCGGACGAAAATCGTGCGTCTGGCCGCTCGCCCCATGATCAATCTCCACTATGATCAGATGCTCTTGACCATGAACAATTGCAAACCCTTCCAGCTGGTTTGCACATTGCGCAGCGCTAGAAAAAGCCTGGTTGTCGGGAGTGATCACTCGCACCGATGTAATGTCGCGAAAACCATTGGGATGCTCGAACGGCTGCGCTCGCTCAATCGGAGCCTCATCGGGTCTCTTGGCAAACGAAAGAAAAAACCACATCGGTTCGGATACAGGCGCATGTCCCACGTCGACGCTCAGGGCGGTGGGTAAGTAAATGGGTCGATACTCCCAGACTGGAAATAGCGGCTTCTCCCCTACCGTGGAAGGTCTGAAGCAAACGCCAAAGGGCGCGGCGACTCCCTCTGTGCACGTGAGGCGGTCAAAGAGTCGGGTTGGCGCCGTTAACTGACTTCGAGCTTCTGACTCATCCGTGAGATATAGAAGCTCAATGAAAGCGTTTCGAAAGAAGAACCGTCTATTGGCAGTGCCTTGACCCGGGTGGACGTTTGGCGTCCCTTCGACAAGCCCGAGGATTTTTAGAGCTTCAGCCCCTCGACCGTCATGATTCACACAAATAAAAACATGATCCATTTCCATCGTTAACTCCCTTTAACGTTGTGATTTGACTGTCTGGTTACTCAGCAACGGCTCAACAACTTTACTCGCCAGCGGCTCACCCGTTATTTTTTTTCAGGCTTTGCAGGCGCAGGTTCGCGCGTTGCACGGCGGCCATTTTTTCGGGGCGCTTCATGCGCTTCCATTTCCTGATGTCCTCCTTGATGCGCCCACAACTCACACACAGCTCACCGCGCAGCTGACAAACGGAAATACACGGGTTTTCGATATCCTTGGCCATGGTTCAATCCCGAGTCGAGCGCTGGCGCGCCAAACGTTGCTGCCAGTTTCCGGCATGAGCGCGCTGACACTCTTCTTCAGTGTCAAACTGCACATGGGCGGAGACCGGACTGACGAGAATATCCGCTTCACTCTATGCCAAGGCCGTCAGTTCGACCATCCGTTCAGCTTGCCCGACGGCCAGTGCCTGGCGCTTGTTGGCCAGTGTGTCGAAGACCCAGGTCACCCTCAGGCTTGCAGGGAACGCCGAGTAATCCACCTCGTGGGTCAACCAGGCGAACCCGACGATTTCCGCTTTGGCCGTCTCACAGGCCTCGGTCAGGGTAACCACCAGGCGACGCTCGATTCGCGCCTGATCGCGTTTGCTTAAAAGCATGGATTGATCCTTGAATGAGTATCCAGGGCCGGCTGAGCGATGCATCAGCCGGCTATGTGTTCTTTTCGCAAATGATGCCGCGCCTACAAATGGGCGGCAGGGGGAACACTGCGGGAAATCAATGACGGCAACCATACCGAAACACCCAACCCGCGTCTTGCCACTTCATCGCCAAACCCCAGACGGATCTGTGCCCCGTTGCGATCGGCTACCGCCTTGACGATCGACAGCCCCAGCCCGGACCCGACCTCATGGTTCCCGAGGCTGCGATAAAACGGGTCGAACACACGCTCCCGTTCCTCGGCGGCAATTCCGGGGCCGGTGTCCTTGACCTGCAACAGCGCTCCGCCCTCCTCCATGCTCACCGAGAGATCTACCCGTCCACCCGCAGGCGTATAGCGAACGGCGTTATCGACCAGGTTCTTGACCATGGCCAGCAGGTCAAGCTCGTTGATCAGCACCTGCACGTCCTGTTCGTCCTCGACACCGATGTCGATATGCTTGGCCTCGGCCAGCGGCAGCAGGTCCTCCAACACGCGACGATAAATGCCATGCACGGAAACCGGTGTTGCGGGCAGCGTCGAGTTCGATTGTGCAGTGGCCAGCGCCAACAGTTGATCAATCAGATTCTTGCCGCGCTCGATCCCCCGCCGCAATGCAAACAGACGCTCCCGGGCCAACGTCGACATATCTGCGACGGCCAGGCGCTCGGCTTGCAACGACAGGGCCGTCAACGGCGATCGGAGTTCGTGGGCGGCGTCGGCGACGAAGCGCCGCTGGGTCTCCATCGACTGAGCCACACGGTTGAGCAATCGATTGATGGCCAGCACGAAGGGACGGATCTCGGCAGGCAAATGGTTCTCGTCGATGGGGTGCAGTTCCTGCTCGCCGCGCTGGTCGATTTCAGACGCCAGTGCCGCGATAGGCCGAAACAGCTTGCGCACCAGATCGGCAACCACCAGCAAGAGCACCGGAAACAGGATGAGAAACGGCAACAGGCCACGCCAGGCGCTCTCGCGGGCGTCCTTGTCGCGCGTGCCGGTTTCCTGCGCAACGGCGATGCGGGCGCCACTGGCCAGGGTCTTGACCAGCACACGAAACGGTTCGCCACCGACCACCCGCGTCGACAGACCGTCGGCCAGCGTTGTCGGCAGTGGCAGCGGTGCGCCAGCCTCCACATTGCCCGACACCTGGTTGCCATCGTTCAGGTATTGAACGGTGACCCTGGATTCTTCATCGTCGCCCTCGATGCCCTTGCCTTGCGTCGGATAGGTCAGCGTCATCTGCTGACGCTCGAACAACACGGCCACCTGATGCAAGGTGTTGTCCTGCATTTCCAGGGCTTCATCGAATGCCGAGACAAAGGCAAAAATGCCGGCCACGATAGCGACGATCAGAATGGCCAGCGACAGGGAAACGGACAGCCTGACCTGGACCGACTCGCTCAGTCGCCTTTTGAAACCATCCATCCCATACCCCTGACATTCTTGATGACGTGGCTGCCCAGCTTGCGACGCAGTGCATGGATCAGAAACTCCACCGCATTGCTTTCCACTTCATTGTCCCAGCCGTAGATACGGTCTTCGAGCTCACTGCGCGAGAGAATTGCCCCCGGCCTGATCAACAGCGCCTGCAGCAGCGAAAACTCGCGGCTGGAGAGCTGGACCTCGGGGCTGTCTTCGGTGCTGGCTTGTTTCGAGATCGGGTCCAGCGACACCACGCCGTTGCTGAACACTGGCAGCGCGCTGCCGCCTTTTCGGCGCAGAACGGCACGCATCCGGGCCAGCAGTTCCGCCATATCAAAGGGTTTGAGCAGGTAATCGTCAGCGCCACCGTCGAGGCCGCGCAAGCGATCGTCGAGGCTGTCGCGGGCCGTGATGATCAGCAGTGGAACGCCATTGTTGCGCGCCCGAATGCTGCTCAATACCGCAAGGCCGTCCTTGCCGGGCAGACCGAGGTCAAGCAGCACCAGGTCATAATGTTGAGTGTCCAGCGCCGTCAGGGCGGTAAGGCCATTGTTGACCCAATCGGCGGCGTAACTGGCATCTGTCAGTGCGTCCTGGATCGCCTCCCCGATCATGGGGTCGTCTTCGACCAGTAATATCCGCATGTCCCTCTCCGGTGATAAGTGAGGCTCGGCACTCACGCGGGTATACCTGCGCGAGTGTCGAGCCTGCATTGAATCACCTGTTCAAGCGTGCGCGAAGCGATTTATGGGTATTGAAAGCAGTCAGCTTTTGCCTTGCAGCGAATTGAAGGTTTTCAGCAAGTCATCCATTGCTGCCTTGCAATCGCTCTGTTTCGGGCTGTCGGCGCGCAAGGCCTCAAGTGCGTTGTCGATGGACTTGTCCAGGACATGCCAGTCGCTGGCAGCACGTGGCTTGATGCCGGCTTCCGCGGAGTCCCAGGACAACTCGAGGTCCTTGATTCGCGTTTTCGCGCCCGGCAAGTCGTTTTTATTCACCAGATCGGCAACGTTGGCCGCAATGCCCTGGAACGCCGACAGGTCGCCGAGTTTCGAGGCCGAACTTTGCTGGACGCTGGCTGCGCCCGAAGTAGCGCTCGTTTTAGGCACGTCAGCGGGTTTCGAACACCCGGCGGCCAGGCCAAACACGACGATGGCGGATAGGGCGGCGGCTTTGCGAATGGCGGTTTTAACGTAGACCATGACGATTCCTTGATAGGCTTTTGAACGGGTTATTCAGTGACGAGTTTTCGATTGCCGACGCTCATCTGTGCGACAGCCACCAGAATCAGGATGACGCTGAGGAAAATCGCGCTGGTCCACATGGCGCCCATGCCGAGGCCGCCATAGGTCTTGGCTTGGGTCAGCAAGTCTCCCAGGGAGGCGCCGAAAGGACGGGTCAGGATGTAGGCGATCCAGAAGGTCAGGACTGTATTGCCGCCCAGGCGCCAGGCGGCGAATGTCGCGCCGATCAGCGCACCGAAAATCACCGCGCCCAGTGTGAAGCCAAGCCCCAGCGCCTCGGTGGCGAGGTCCCCGGCCGCAGTGCCCAGCGCAAAGGTGCAGAGCACCGTCGCCCAATAGAACAGCTCCCGGCGCGGCGTGACGATTTCAGTGATCGAAAGACTGCGTTCCAACCCGTACCAGATCATGAAATTGATCGCCAGCAGCACGGAAAACACCGCCGTGCTGGCATACAGGCTGATGCCCATTTTGTCAGTGAACACATCGGTAATCTGCGTCCCGACGACGCTCACCAGCACCACCGTCAGCCAATAAATCCAAGGGGTGTAGGCGCGTGTACGAAGTTGGCCGAACAGTGCAATCGCCAACAGCACGGCCATGCCAATACTGGTCACACTCTGCCCCAACCCGGCATCGACGGCGAGAAAGTCGGCGCCGGTTTCACCCACGGTGGTGGACATGATCTTGATGACCCAGAACGACAGGGTCACCTCGGGGACTTTATTGAGCCAGTCAGCTTTCGTAAGCGGCTTCATGTGGATGCTTCTCCTTGACAGCGCTGCAATTGGCGCAAGGGAGAGACTACGCAGGCAAACTTAGCTGGGACTGAGGAACCTCGATTGTCGGTCATGAAGCCAACATAAAATCCCGGTCAGACCTGTACACAAGGGGTTCGCGGGGGCTCTTGGCTAAAAAAATCATCTCAACAGCCTGTAGCAAACAGTTACAAATAAGGCCATTATTCCGCTCGCAGTCACCATGAACGACCCTCTGACAGAGCGGTTCAGTCCAGAATCATTTGCCCACTGCCGAGACTTTCCGAGCGTCGTACCGAGTTTTCGGAGGTAGTGGGAAAGCCTTACTTTTTAAGGAACGTATTTTGACAAACGTCTGTACCAGCGGCCTTGATATCGGCTTTGCTTCTCTGGATTACCTGCAAATTGGCATCCTGGGCATCATTCAAGGCATTACCGAGCTATTACCCATTTCATCCACTGCACACATGCGAATCGTACCTGCCCTGCTCGGCTGGCCCGATCCTGGCTCGGCGTTTTCCGCCGCCATGCAATTGGCCGCACTGGCCGCGGTCGTCAGCTATTTCTGGCGTGATGTACGGGAAGTCGTCACGGGAAGCATAGGCGCCGTGCGGCAGCGTGATTACAGCAACCAGTCGTTCAAGCTGGCCGTGGCGATTGTGCTGGCGACCATACCGATCGGCATCGCGGGCCTGGCCTTGTCCTCGCTGCTCAATACCTGCAATTCACCGTTAAGAGGCTTGATGGTGATTGGTATCTCGTGCCTGGTGATGGCGGTTCTGCTGGCTGCGGCCGAACTCAGCTGCCGCCATCAACGCGTCGTGGGCCAAATGCGCCTGCGAGACGCATTGATCGTCGGCATTGCACAGATTGGCGCGCTGATTCCTGGTGTCTCCCGCTCCGGTTCAACACTCACCGCCGCGCTCTTCCTTAACTTCAAACGCGAAGAAGCCGCGCGTTTCTCGTTCCTGCTCGGGCTGCCCGCAATCGCGCTGGCTGGCTTGAAAGAGCTGTGGGTGCTGTATCACGCACATATCCCGGCCGAAGCGTGGTCGCACCTGATTTTCGGGTTGGTGATCGCCAGCGTGTCGGCGTTTTGCGCCATCTGGGGCCTGATGAAATTCCTCGAAAGGTTTTCCACCTGGCCTTTCGTTATTTACCGGGCGGTGCTGGGTATTTTCCTGATTGTCGCGGTCAGTACCGGGCTGTTGAGCTAAACCACGTTCAAACGCTGATGGAGCCCGGCCAGTGCCGGGCTTTTTATTGTCTATTGACGACGCGGTCTGCGCTGCGCCGCGCGCCCCCGTTTCACAACCGGGAGCGCGGCGCTCACACGGTTGCCAGCATCATTTGTCATCCATCTTTTTTTCCGACGATTGCGGCCGATACTCGGTGCTCTCTTCAGCGTTGGGTGCTTCGGGGAGATGCCCGGGAGTGAACACATGAGTCAGCAAGTCTTTGGCATCGATTTCGTTGACACCATTCACCGAACGGGCGAGCTCTACCACCCGCTCACATTCTTTATGGGTGTTAACGCGACCGCTCAGCGACACTGTACCTGCATGGGTTTTGACATTGACGTGCATGCTGAGAGTCGGCTCTGCAAATGCCAGCGCCGATTTCACCCGGGTAGTAATCCACGCGTCGTGAACGGCTGTTCCCAGATTATGAGAGTAATGCTGGAAGGAGTGAGTTTTCATAGTTGGACCCTCTCTCGTGTCATCGACAGATTAATTATAGTGCGGTCGCTGCAGTCCGGGCGCTGTCCCCCAGCCCATCTCCTTTAATCACTCTGTATCGGGCGCAAGGGTGCGCTACCGAACAGACCCGCGCCGGTCGCTGAGTCAATCTGGCGTGAGGTAGATCGCTGCCAGGTCAGAACGGTCACGATCCTCCTGCACATCAGTGGACGGTGGGGTTCAGTGATTCCCTCATCCAAAGAGGCACGACTCATGACTCAGTATTCGCACATACCTTTATACCGACGGCTGGCAGTAATGCTCGTCGCTGTTACCGCGGCAGCTGCCGTGCTACCGGCACAAGCGCAACACGACTATCAGCGGGACGGCTACGGCCGGCAGGTTTACCATCGCGACTATCGTGGTGGCCATGACAACCGTCGTGACTATCGCGGCGGCGGTGGCGACTATCGCGGTGGTGGCGGCGGTGATTTGGGGGCGATACTCGTTGGCGCAGTATTGGGAGCAGTGGTCGCGGGTGCGGTACAGGCGCCGCCCGCCGTGATTTACCGACAACCTCCTCCGCCCCCTCCACCGGGCGTCCGGTACTACCCAAGGCCGGACTATCCCGATTCGTACAACTCCTATCGATATCCTCCTCCCGGCTATTAAGCTGCCTGGCCATATGAAACCCGAGCGACCGCCACTGACACTGATATATCCCCTGCAACGGTCGTCAGTTCGACAACTCAATCCGGATATAAAGACATGAACAACTTCGTACTCAAAGCGGCTATGCCGGCAGCGTTGATGCTGGCATTGCTCGGCACTTCTGTCTCGGCACAGACGACGGCTGCCAGCACTCCTGCCGAACAGTCACAGAAGGCTGCCACTCACGCCAAAAAGCATATGGACGTTGTGGAGAAGAGGATCAAGGAACTGCACGCCAAGCTGAAAATCACCGACAAGCAGTCAGCTCAATGGGAGGCCTACGCACAAACCATCCGCGACAATGCGCACAACGCCGATACAGCCTTTCTGGAGCGAGCGGAAAAGCTGCCATCGTTCAATGCCGATGACGCAATGGCCTCCTATGCCAAATTGGCCCAGTTGCACGCGGACAATATGCAAAAGCTTGCAACGACGTTCAGCGCTCTGTATGGCACGTTTTCCGACGATCAGAAAAAAAATGCCGACAAGCTGTACCGCAATGAAGAGGAGAAGCGGGAGGACCGGCACGAGGTTGCGAAAAAAGCCAAGTGATATGCCACGACCTTCGACCAGGCGAACCGGCCGCAGCAGGCTCGGTTCGCACTGGAACGCAGTGACCCGCAGAGGCTGATGCCAAGGACTGAAGTATTGCTGAACTGCTAGGCTGTTCCAGGAAGTCCGCGCGACCTGTTGGAGGTTTGCCATGCAGCTTGAAGGCTCCTGCCATTGCGGCGCCGTGTCGTTCAGTCTGAACAGTGCCCACCCCTACCCGTATCAACGTTGTTATTGCTCGATCTGCCGCAAGACTCAAGGCGCTGGCGGCTACGCAATCAACCTCGGCGGCGAGGCGAAAAGCCTGAAGGTCCGCGGCCGAAAACACATCTCGATCTATCACGCCCGCCTCAAGGATGACGGAGCACGACGAGCCCATATCAGCAGCGCCGAACGGCACTTCTGTTCGCTCTGCGGCAGTGGCTTGTGGTTGTTCAGCCCCGAGTGGCCCGAGTTGATTCACCCCTTCGCTTCGGCCATCGACACCCCGCTGCCGGTGCCGCCGGAACACACGCACTTGATGCTCGGCTCAAAAGCCTCGTGGGTCGAAGTCGAGCTACATCCCGGCGATCAGCAGTTCGAGGTCTACCCGCAAGAATCCATTGCCGAGTGGCACGAGCGGCTGGGCCTGAGCCGTTAACAGTCGTTGACAGTTTCCCGACAAAGCTCTCAAAGATTGCCCGCCTATAGGCCCCTAGCATGATGGCATCCTAATCCCTGCCGGGTGCCTCATGCTTGCTCTGAAAAACCGCAAAACCTTTTGTCTTTCGCTGACGTCCATCTGCCTGCTGGCCTCGACCGAGCACCTGCAGGCCGAAGACTGGCATTACAGCGTGCAGGCCGGTGTGGCCAACGCGCCACGCTACAGCGGCAGCGATGAACGCGTGACTGCGCCGCTGCTGGGCGGCCAGATTGTCAGCCCTTATGGCCTCTTCCTCGACACCGAGCGCGGTCTGGGCTGGCAGAACGAATGGGGTGACCTGGCATTCAGCACCTACATTGGCCTGAGTGAAACGCGCAAGGACCGCAAGTCGAGGTTCAAGGGTTCGGATCGCCTGGACGGCATGGGCTCGATCAAATCCCGCCCGCGACTGGGCGCCAGCATTCACTACACCCTGGGCGAGGTGGTCGTCGGCGCCACGCTGGAGCACGCGCTGAAAAAGAGCGATGACGACCGCGACACCGACTCCGCCTACAACCGACTGGAGTTGAGTATCAGCACCAACCTCTATGACGGCGAATACGGCAGCCTGGATGGCAGCCTCAACAGCGTGTTCGGTGATGCCGATTACGTACGGACCTGGTACGGCGTGAGCACGGCACAGGCTTCACGCAGTCAGTTCCGCGCCTTCGACACCCACGGCGGGATGGTCAGCCGAGGCGCAGCGTTGACCTGGGCGGTGCCGATCAACGACCAGACCGAATTCTCGACGGTGCTGGCGATGCAGTACCTCAATGGCGATGCCGCGGACAGCCCGATCGTCGAACGACGGATGCAAACGTCGCTGGCCGGCCAGGTGAAATACAGCTTCTGAGTTGCCTCCCCCGCAGTACGCCCCAGACCTCGTAGCAGCTGCCGAGCCTGCGAGGCTGCGTTCGGCTGCGAAGCAGTCGTAAACCCGGCCGTCCGGGTTCTACAGTGAGAAACGGGATTCAGGGTTTACGACTGCTGTGCAGCCGAACGCAGGCTTCGCCAGCTGCTACGAGTGTTCAGTTATGCGTTAAGGCTGAGATCCGGCTCAGTCAGCCTGCGCCCAGGTCATACGAAACGACGCGCCGCCCCACGGCGAGTCGCTGACCTCGACCTTGCCGCCGTGTGATTGCGACACCCGCCGAACCAGCGCAAGGCCCAGGCCGAAACCGCCGGTGCGACGGTCGCGGCTGGTGTCGAGTCGCGAGAACGGCTCGAAAATCTTCTCGCGTCCCTCCAGCGGCACACCCGGTCCATCATCGTTGACCAACACTTCATATCCGTCTTCACCCAGCGTCAGCGACACCTCCACCCGTCGCTCGGCGTAGCGAATGGCATTGCGCAGCAGGTTGATCACCGCCCGCGCCATAAAGCGCGGCTCGATCCGCACAGAGTCGACCTCACAGGCGCGAATCAACAGTTGCACCCCGGCCGCCTCGGCCTCCAGGGCAACGTTGCCGACCACGCTGTCGAGCCAACTGTGGGCCTGAATGTTTTCGAGACTGATCACCGTGGCACCACGCTCAAGGCTGGCGTAGGTCAGTAATTCGGAAACCATCTCTTCCAGCTCACCGAGGTCGGCGTACATATCGGCAATCAGCGCTTTACGCTCATTCGGATCGGCCTGTTGCTTGAGTTGATCGAGTTCGAACGACAAGCGCGCAATCGGCGTGCGCAACTCATGGGACACCGCATTCGTCAGCTCCCGCTGATTGGCAATCAAGCCTTCGATACGCGCGGCCATCTGGTTGAAGTGCTCGGCCAGCACGCGAATGTTCGAGCGTTTGGACAATTGAATGCGCGAGGTCAGATCGTTATCGCCGAAACGTTGCGCGGCCACTCTGATCAGTTCGAGGTCGCGCCAATGCGGTCGCACCCAGAAGTACAGGACAAAAGCCAGGAACACGCCCAGTAAAGCGTAGGCCCAGACATACAGCCACTTGGGCTCCTCCGGGAGTTTTATGTTCAACAACTGCGGGCCGCCATCGATGTTGGCGATAAACTCGTTGAAATCCCCGCGCACGACCAACAGACCGTCAGCCAGCAGTTTTTGCTCTCGCTCAGAGAGATCCAGCTCACTGCTCTGCACCAGCTTCAGGCGCAGCCCGTAGTGGGTTTTCAGCTCCGCCAGGCGCTCATCACGCGCAATGCCGGTGACCGGACGGAGCAATTCGACCAGGCTGTAAGCTGGCCCGCGCATGGCTTCGCGGTTATAAGTCTCGTTGGCCTCGGGCAACAGCTCGGCAAAAATGTAATTGACCGTCCAGATCGCCCCTGCAAAGCCAAAGGCGAGAATGACGTACAGCCGCAGAAACAGCCTTAGCATCTAGAGCTCCCAGGCAAATGGATTGAACAGATAACCCTTGCCCCAAACGGTCTTGATGCACACCGGTTCTCTGGGATTGTCCTTGAGCTTGCCGCGCAGCTTGCTGATGTACACGTCGACACTGCGGTTGAGTCCGTCAAAGGCGATGCCGCGCATGCGATTGAGGATGTCATCGCGGGAAAGAATCTTGCCGGCGGCGCTGGCCAACAGCCACAGCAGTTCGAACTCCATGGTGGTCAGCTCGATACCCTCACCCGCCAGCCGCACTTCGCGGCAGCTGCGATCAATCAGCAAACGGCCGAACTCCAGCGAGCCGCGCACCGTGGTTTCCGGTGTCTGGCGACGTTGCAAGGCGCGCAGCCGGGCCAGCAATACCGGTGGTTTGATCGGTTTGATGACGTAGTCGTCGGCTCCGGACTCCAGGCCCAGGATGTGGTCCAGGTCGTCCTCCTTGGCCGTGAGAATGACAATCGGTGTCTCGGACACGCTGCGGATCTCGCGGCACACATGCAGGCCGCTCTGGCCGGGCAGCATCAGGTCGAGCACAACGATTTTCGGCTTGAATTCGAGAAATGCCGCCAGTGCCAGATCGCCACGGTGCACTGTGCGTACCTCAAAACCATGTTGGGAGAGGAAGTGCGCGATCAACCCCGCGAGCTTTTCGTCATCCTCAACGAGCAGTACCTTGCCAAACGCCTGGTTGTCCATAATTGCCAATCTGTGAGCCGATGATTGAGAGCGCGCATTATAGGCGCCAATCCCCTCGTCACCGACCATGCCAGATAGCAAAAACCGGCCTCGCGGGCCGGTTTTCGGAGAACTTTCATGTTTTTAAGAGTTTTTAACAATTTGCCTGTTTTCTTTCACAGACTTGCCGCCGGCACACCACTGTGGAAGCGGAACTCGATGTCCGGGGACTCGATCAGTTCCTGCTCGGCGGCGCGAACCTTGTCGATCACCTGTGCAATGTCCTTGGCGTCGCCGTACTGGTAGGCCAGCTTCAGATACCCCTGGAAATGCCGCGCTTCACTTTTCAGCAGGCCGAAGTAGAACTTGCCCAGCTCTTCGTCGAGGTGCGGCACCAACGCTTCGAAACGCTCGCAGCTGCGCGCCTCGATAAACGCCCCGACCACCAGCGTGTCGACCAGTTTGACCGGCTCGTGGCTGCGCACCACTTTGCGCAAGCCCGAGGCGTAGCGACCGGCGGACAGCTGGCGCAGTTCGATCTTGCGCTTTTTCATCAGGCGCATGACCTGCTCATGATGCACCAGCTCTTCCCGGGCCAGGCGTGACATCAAATTGATCAGGTCGACATGCGAATGGTACTTGGCAATCAGGCTGAGCGCGGTGCTGGCAGCCTTGAACTCGCAGTTCTTGTGGTCGATCAGCAGGGTTTCCTGGTCGGCCAGTGCGGCCTGAACCCAGCCATCGGGCGTGCGACAGCCAAGGAATTCGTGAATTTCAGGAAGGATCATTGGCTCACTTCCGACAGTTCAACAGGACCATTGGGCAGGACGGCGACGATTTCAGGGTTCAGTAACATGAGGCTCACGGGCAATAAGTTCACAGCGAAGGGGCCGATTATACGTGCCTGCCGGCAGACCACCAGTCGCGGCACTTGATATGCATCAAGACCCGAGTTCACGACCAGCAACTATAGTTGTGCAACGACGTGTTTTTCATTCATCGGAGATTCCGACCATGCAAGCCATCCGCAGCATCCTGGTGGTCATCGAACCCTTGCCCGAGGAGAGCCTGGCCCTCAAGCGCGCCAAGATGATCGCCGGGGTGACTCAGGCGCATCTGCACTTGCTGATCTGCGATAAAGAGCATGATCACTCGGCGCTGTTGAGCGTGCTCAAGGCCAGCCTGCAGGAAGACGGCCATAGTGTCACCACCGAGCAAGCCTGGAACAAAAGCCTGCATGAAACCATCATCGATGTGCAGCAGGCCGAGGGTTGCGGGCTGGTGATCAAGCAACACTTCCCGGACAACCCGCTGAAAAAGGCCCTGCTGACCCCGGCGGACTGGAAGCTGCTGCGCCAGTGCCCGAGCCCGGTGTTACTGGTGAAAACCTCGAAACCCTGGACTGGCGGGAAGATTCTGGCGGCCATCGACGTGGGCAACAACGACCCCGAGCACCGCGTGCTGCATGCGAGCATCGTCGATCATGGCTTCGACATCGCTCACCTGGCCAAGGCCCATCTGCACGTCATCAGCGCCCATCCATCGCCCATGCTCTCGGCGGCCGACCCGGTGTTCCAGCTCAAGGAAACCATCGAGGCCCGCTACCGCGAAGCGTGCAAGGCGTTCCAGGCCGAGTTCGACATCGACGATGAGCATCTGCATATCGAAGAAGGTCCGGCCGATGTGCTGATTCCCTACATCGCGCATAAATTGCAGGCGTCGGTGACCGTCATCGGCACCGTGGCACGCACCGGGTTCTCGGGGGCCTTGATCGGAAACACCGCGGAAGTGGTGCTCGATTCGCTGGAAAGCGATGTGCTGGTGCTCAAGCCACAGGAAATCATGGATCACCTGGAAGAACTGGTGACCAGCGGCAAGTAAGCGCAACCGATTGCGGCTCCTGCGCACTCAAGGAGCCGGGGAGTTGGCCCCTACCGATACCGACCTGTTAGTTCTTACAGTATCCAGAATCCTGGAGGTCATGCAGTGTAACGAGGACGCCACCTTGATCAAGGCCAGCACGGATGCCAACAACATCGTCGGTTTGTGCGGATACCGCAACACCGAACATTATGGTGTCAGACTCGCGTGGCCTGACGATCAGGACCGTACAGTTCCACCGACGGCAGGCGGGCGATCCGCTTGAAACGCGGGTTACCCATCAACGGTTCGACGCCGCTGGCCGACCAGTTGCCAGCCGTGATCCGTATTTGTTTGCCCTGGCCCAAACCGACGCATCCGTCCCCGTCAACCTGAGTCAGACCTTCAGCCTGTCCGGCCTGCCGTTGGCGAGCCACAGCGTGGACGCCGGCTGGCGGCTGACGCTGCCAGGTGAGGCCGGGCAAGCCGTCGAACGCTGGGACGGCCGTGGCAGCCACTCACGGACCGAATACGACGAACTGCTGCGCCCGGTGGCCGTGCAGGAGCGTGG
>NZ_JBFTMM010000022.1:0-221338 GCF_056396945.1 Pseudomonas sp. 05N432
GGCACTGCGCAGGCTGAGGAATCGCCACTGGAACCGGGTGTTTTCTTGGTCCCGGGTGRCTGTGTGGAGACGCCACCGCCGTCGATCCCTGAAAACAAAGCCGCCTGCTGGGTGAACGAAAAGTGGGTGTTACTCGACTACTTCGGCGGGGTCATTGTGTACAGCATCGCCACCGGTGAACCGAAGACGCTCACCGACGTCGGCCCGATTCCGGATGGCTACACCCTGCAAAAGCCGGGGCCGGACCAGGTCTGGAAAAATGGCCAGTGGGTCGACGATATCGCCGCCATTCTGGCCGCGCTGTATCAGCAAAAGCTGGAGGCGATCGGCAGTGCCTGTAGCCGCTACATCGAAAGCGGGTTCAGCTCCGAGGTGCTGGGCAAGCCTTACCGCTACAGCAGCGCAATGGACGACCAACTGAACCTGACCAGTTTGATTATCAGTGGCCTGGACTCCAGCTACGCCTGTTATGACGTCGACCAGGTGCGCGCCTTTCGGCCGCACAGCGCCCAGCAACTGGGGTTGGTGGGCCAGGACCTGGTGCGCTTCAGACAGGCCGCCCTGCAACACGCCGACACGCTCAAACAGGCGCTGGCCACCGCACTGAAAGACAAGAAACTGCGGGCCATGAAAGCCATTGAATGGACGCCGCCGGCATGACCTGGGCGCCCGTCACCATGCGCTGGCCAGAACAGGCCACAGGCTGGATGGACCAGTTAACCGCGGCTAAGGGTTTGGCTGGCAGCGAGCTGGCCAGCACCGGGTTACGCCTGACCGGTTTGCAGGGGTTGGCCACCACCACCCCGGGACCGGTGGGTGATGCTGCCCAGGGCGCGATTGCTGCCGGACGCGCAGCTCTGGCAGAGCAAATGGGCGAGGCACCGGCGTGCCTGGTCGTGACGCCGTTCCAAAGTGGCGTGGGTCAGGGCCGGGGTTATCAACGCTTTCTGTCCGCGCCCAACTTGCTGCAACAGCTGGGCGCCAAGTTGCTGGACGGCAACGACAGCGGCCGACCTGAAGGGCCTCAGTACGCGTTGTGCTTGTTGTTCCTGGGCACGCGCTTTGACCAACTGGCCGACAGCCTGGCGCGCTTCAATGCGCTGTTGCCGATGCCGGACCTGGTGCGCACCGAGCGCCGAGCGCGGCACCTGTCGAAGCTGGAAACCGAAAAGTGGGAGATCCCCGGCGCCGGGACGTTGCCACGCTGGCACGCCCTGCCGCTGGAGCGCTGCACGGTGGTCAAGGCCGCCCAGCAATCCATGGCGGGTCAGCTGGCGGTGCTGGAGAGTTACGCCGCCGACAGTTCGCCTCTGGGCGATTTGGCCGCGCTGGCCACCCGTAAGGCTGCCCAGCAACAGGGCCGCGACAAGCAACTGGACGATCTGAAAGCCTTGCTGGCCGGCGGCAATGCCGACACCAGTATGCGGGCTCGCCTGATCGGTCCAGGGAATGCCAGTGAGCTGCGCCGTTTGCTGCTCGAGGACGAGCCGCCCGGGCATGAATGGGTATTTTGCGCCGGCGCCTTGCTGGTGGGCTCTGAAGCAGGGCTAAGCTTTGTCCGGGAGCTGGTGGGCCTATGACCTTACTACTCGACGGCCAGCAGGTGCAGGGCAAGCGCCTAAAGATCACCGCGTCGCTGCGTATCGAAAGCGACGACATGTCGGGGCAGACCAGCAACACCGAGAAAGCCCACAAGGGTTTCAAACCGAAAACCCTGACCGTCTCGCTGATGATCCCGTTTGTGGATCAGTCGCAACTGGTGGACCTGATGCGCCTGGCCGAAGCCACCGCCGGCGGCGGTCAGCTCAAGACCTATCGCGTGGTCAATGACACGGCCGCTGCGTTCGGGGTTCGCCAGGTGCAATTTTCCGATGGTGTCAGCGCACGCGAAGACGATTTGCTGAACGCCTGGCTGGTCCAGTTCACCCTGGCCGAAAAACTCTCGAACCCGGAACGGGTGGAAGGCCGCCGCCCCGGGAATCCAGTCAACGCGCAAGGAGGACCAGGTGGTGCCGTTGGGGCCAGCGGTGAGTCGACCGGCAACCCGCAGGAGCTGACGGGCTTCGAGGCGACCCTGAAAAAGGTGGACAGCTGGTTAGGCGGGAGTGAACAGAAATGAAGCTACACAAGCTGCTGACCATCAACGGCGCGCCGTTTGTCCTGGTCAAAGACGAAGTGCGGCTGGACCTGAAAAATCCCGGACGCGCTACGTTTACGATTCAGGCCACGGCGCCGGTGAAAGGCTTGGTGACGCTCGACATTGGTTACAACGAAGGCACGCTGCAGCGTCACTTCATCGGTTACGTGGAGCGCTGCACCGCCGCCAACGGCGTACAGCAGGTGCTGTTCTGCCGTGAGCTGGCCGCGATTCTGGCCAAGCCGCTGCCGCTGAACCTGCGTCATGTGGACCTGCGCGCCGTGCTGACCGAGATCAGTCACCAGACTGGCCTGCGCTTTCGTGTACCGGAACAGCCTTACGCCAGCGTGAAAGCGCCGTATTTCTACAGCCTGGCCGCCGGTTACCAAGCCATGGACAGCCTGGCCCGGGTGTTCAACATCCCCGACTTTATCTGGCAGCAACAGGGCGACGGCGAAGTCTTCGTGGGCCGTTGGGTCGACAGCTTCTTTGGCGCCCGACCCGCGCTGCAACTGCCGGTAGAGCTGTTCGACGGCTACCAGGGCAACCAAAGTGCAATGGTCGCGGCCCTTCCCGGGTTACGACCAGGTGCAACGATCAACCAGGGCGAGCGCATCACCAGCGTGACGCTTGCCCATAGCCAGATGGCCATCCGATGGACGACGCAATCCGCCGCAGCGTAGAGCGGCAATTTCCAGAACTGACGGGCGGCTACCACCTGCCGCGCTTTGCCCGGGTTGTCGCGGTGGCCGATGCGCCCAGCGGTGCCGGGATCTGTGACGACTTCCGGCCACGCTATGCGGTCGACATCGAGGTCCTGGGGCCAGACGGCGAGCCCGATCCCCAGTTGCCGCAGCTCGCCGGCGTGCCGCTGCCTTTGCCCACCGGTGGCGAGGAAATGGGCATCTATGCCTTTCCGGAGGAAGGCACTCAGGTCGTGGTGTGCTTTGCCTATGGCCTGCCGAACAAGCCCTACATCCAGACGATCCTGCCGCATGGGCTGAGCATGCCCAAGGTGCCGAAAGGTGATCAGGTCTGGCAGCACAGCGAAGCCGCCCAGCAGCGCGTCGACGCCGATGGCAACTGGTTGCGCCAGACCGACGGCAAGATCACGGATAAGGCGATCGAGCGCGACGTGGAAGCCATGGGCAACACCGAACGCTTCCAGAACCACACCCAGACGATCGACGACCATTCAACCGAGTCGGTGGGTGGGATCAAGAAGATCGAGGCTCTGGGCGCGCTCAAGCTGCTTTCGGGCGGATCGGCGAGCCTGGCGGCCGTGGACGATCTGCACCAGGCCACCGGCCGTGACCTGAACCTGGTGGTGGGGCAGACGCACAACGCCACGGTGGGTGGCGATATGCAGGAGCGGATTCAGGGGCTGCGCCAGTGTATGGTGGGAGTCAGTCAACGACTGGAGGCGCCGAAGACCTGGATCGGATCGGGCGGGGTGAACGTGCTGCAGGTGCTATGTGATCTGCTCGATCTGGTGGCGCAGATGAATAGCCAACTGGCTGGGCATACTCACGGATCAACACCACCGCCCACCAATGCCGCCGCGTTTACTGCTGCGTCAGGGGCCGCCAAGCAACTGGCCGGTAAGATGAAGCCGATCACCCTTTGATTAGCCTCTGATGTTAGCTGTGGAGCCAATCGGAGCTGATAGGTTCTCCATTGATAGGCAGAGTTTTTGATACTCGATCTTCTAGCGGTTGTGAATTAATTAGCCCAGGATTAATAAAGGTTGATCTGTGGTTTAATTAACTATGTCTCGGGATATTTCTTCYGATCTTAACCGAATTTTACTTATTTTTGTTGGGCGCTTTCTAGGCTTGTAGATTCAGTTAGGCCCAATCCTTCAGATGCTCGAAGAGTAATAAGCCTGAACGGCAGTACGACAACACCGCCATAGATAGTACCAATGATACTACTGCCTTTGCCTTACTGAACAAGTCGTGGTGGTGTAATGGCACCATACGCTGGGCCGACTCCACTTGAGTTAAGAGGGGGGCACTTTGTACTCATTTCAGCTTGAATGTATTTTCCTGACCCCCCATCTGCTAAGTCGATGTGGAGGCAAGCAAAGGCCACAATAGGAGCGAATGAATGAGTGGATATATTTACAACAACAGGAATCGTAACATACTCGCAGCTTTTGTCACCTGCTGCACTGCAACTGTTTATCGAGGAGAAAAGTGTGGTTTTAGTTCCGGGCTGAATCCAGGTGCTATCCCCGATACTAAGTGGTGTTGGGTTTCCATTAGTAATAAGGTCTCTTATCGTTGGGACGTTGTTGCTGTCAACGCCAAATGATGTCCACTGCCCAGCTTCGCAAGCCCCGGTATGATAAGATGATCCAATTTTAATTACATAGGGCTTTCCCGTGGCGGGGTCATTTTTTGGTTGTGGTGGATATGAACTTGAATTCCAATAATTATCATACATGCACTTAGTCATTACGACGGGGAGAAGCCCCTGCGCAACGGTGCCGGGGCTTGCTATTATCGCAGTAGCAGTGGAAGTTACGGGTACGGTTTTAACCCCGAAGATGCTCGCAAGAAAAGTGTTTACAGGCCCGCCGTTCAGGCCGGTATCTTTCGTGATGGTCACCTGTATCGCAGGGAAATCTGATGCGGCCGGCAAAGCATGCACACCAATTGAAGTGTTTGTAACATTCCAGTAACCGGTTCTAATACTGCCGCTGGTTATAGTGGTGTTTCCGGATTTATTGAGCGAAATCGCCGTATTTGCGTGACTGGATGCCGTAGTGAAATCGGGTGCACTACTGGTTGAGTTTCCACACTCGGTACGCGGGTATAAACAACCCGTGCCTGCAAGGGCTGTGGCATCAGAGGCGTTTTGAAGTTCGTTACGCACAACGTAAGCATAAGCAAAATCTACAGCCAAAGCTGTAACGCCGAACAGCACGGGCAGTGCAATGGTCACTAAAATTAACGCTGCGCCCTGCTGGTTTTTCTTAATCTGAACATGACCTGCCTTTTTTTTGGGGGCCATATGGGTATGTGGCAATGCTTTTATTTCAACCATTGTACACATGGTGAGTATCCTAAGTTGAAGTCACTCATTTAGCATCACTGTTGTCGCCGATAAGTTAATCGGATTGTTGACTACATGGAGAATGCCGCCCAGAACCATGGTGGAGTATTGGTATGAGACTTGAACAGTTAGCGGTGTGCCAAAAAGTCCTCCGGCTCCCGAGGGAACAGTTACTACCGGGGTGACGGCCGATCCAAATGTTATCAAGTTGGTGCCCAGATAGTTGTTAGCAACACTCTGGATTTGAGCAGTGGTGAGTTTGGGGCTCTTTAGCACTATGCCCGCTCTTGCTGCCTCTCGGCTGGCATTCGTTATTATAGCCTTGTCATAAAGGGCAATACTAAACTCAATAATGACGAATATTATTAGGAAAAGAACTGGTAGCACGAGTGAGAGTTCGACAGCGGCAAGCCCTTGTTGTTTTTTCTTCATGTTATCCACCTTCGCTACCTGATATATACTCACTTTTACGATGGTGTATGCCCTAGAGCTACATGTGCAACCCAAATAGAAATCACTAGCAATTCTATTGGTATCGTAAAATAATCAGTCGACTACGTATTTACCATAGATCCATTTGGTCAGAAGTAAAGCCTGCCTCTCGTCCGTTTGTGGATTTCCAAAAAGCCTTAACCCGCACAGTGGTTGCATAGCTGGCTGCTGAAGTAACTGCCACAGAAGTCAACTCCCACTCAATTTTACGCATTACCAATATAAATCAACGATATAAGTAATTGCGCGCTACCGGCACGTTCATTAAGGGTTTATTCCAAATCGCTCCATGAGTCTGTAGTTACCCAAGCTTTCGCAATATTAATTGGCGATTGAAGTGGTTAGCTTGCTTAGTTATGCCCGGAGTCTATAGGCGAGAGGGATTTCAGTCGGATTGCGTCAAGTGACGCACACAAATATAGCCGTGCCGGCAAAAAAACCAGCCAAGACAAAAAAATAGATGAAAAAGCACTTATCCCCCTCCCGCCGACGGGCTTTGCGTCCCTTTTTTGTGCAAAGGCGGGGTGGGGTGCAAACGGTGGCTCCGCCCAAGCCTGCTGCGGGGTCTGTGGGTTGTTTCGCAATTGCACGGAGTGCAAGGTTTTGCGAAGAAGTGCAGCGGCCTTGCACTGCGTTATGGGACGGCGGCAAATTGGTCAGGGGAGTGAGACACCCGGTCTACAGGGGCTACGTTTGCGAAAACCAGCTGCAGACGGAGTTTTCGTTTTCGGAACCGTTCGCACCAGGTGCGAATTAGTCACTGGCCAGCCCAATAGAAAAACAGCTGTGAGGCCCAGCCCGTGCGGCTTTCCGGTGTTTTGCGGCATTGCACAGCATCACCACGAATTTCGTGGCTGTTAGTGTCGATTTAGAGGGCGCGAAAAAAACACAAAAACAGAAGGCGCACAGCCATTTTTCAGGTGTGGGGCGGGAAAAGGGTAATTTTAGTAAGCGAGTGATCAAAACGGGCTGGAGCCCTTATAGAACGTGGCTTTCGTCCATTACCTCAGAGGGTAATTTAAGGTAAGGGGAGGGGTAATATTTTGTTCAAGGTCCCATTTTACTGGGTTTGGTAGCGGATTGGCATTACTTGCACTGAAAGTAATTTTATAACCATTTACTTACCTTATTATTACCTCTATAAAACTATATCAACTATCCGATTCTATTGGCTTTTGCCCGGTTTTCGACAGCTCATTACCAAAATTACCTTTTTCCCATGGCTCAACATAAAACGCGGAAAACTCCTGTTGCCGCCGTGTTCTGCAACCTGGTGCATTTAACCTCTGGGACCACGCTGGGACAGATTCTACGCGCACTACCAGGCTGCAGCCCTTGTAAACCGGGGGGGGGAAGTTCCGAAAATCGCTCACGGGTAGTTTCGAATCTCTCCTTCACCGCCAAATTTGAACTTAAAGGCCCCATTTATGGGGCCTTTTTGCATTCTGCGGTTTCTGTTCCCCCACCCTCTCGTTCAGTCTATTGAGCGTACTGACAAGCCAGCTTTCGAGATCATCCAAACCCAATCTGGATACGAACGGGCACAAAGAACCAGGCTCTCCAAAACGTCGACTGCATGCAGCAGATGTTCGATCATCTTCGATGAGCGTCCGCCCTGCATCACTGCCAACAAAAACTCGGTGCCCAACGACCCGCGCTGACCGTTCGTGACTTCCGGGATGCGCATCGGTAGCCTAGTCATCACCACCCGAGCTATCGCCATCGGGTTGATCTCCAGAGGACAAAGGACTGCCCCATGATTCCTACTCAAGACTTAGTCGTGTTCGTTGCCGCCGCGCTGCTCATGGTACTCACACCCGGGCCGAACATGATCTACCTGATTTCCCGTTCGATCTGCCAGGGCCGCAGGGCCGGTGTCACTTCTTTGCTGGGGGTGGTGGCGGGTTTCTTCGTGCATCTATTTGCCGCCGCTGCAGGTTTGACGGCAGTGTTCCTCGCCGTACCGATGGCTTATGAAGTGCTGAAATGGGCCGGTGCGCTGTACCTGGGGTGGCTGGCCTGGCAAGCGCTCAAACCTGGGGCCCGCTCGCCGTTCGAGGCCCAGCAACTGCCGCCGGACTCGGCAAAGAAACTGATCCTGATGGGGTTTCTCACCAGCGCCCTGAACCCGAAAATCGCGGTGTTCTACCTGTCGGTGTTTCCGCAGTTCATCAACCCCGAGCACGGTTCAGTGTTCACCCAGAGTATCGTCCTCGGCCTGACCCAGATCAGCGTAAGCTTTTCGGTCAACCTGCTGATCGCGCTGTTCGCCTCCGGGATTGCCGCGTGGTTCGTCCACAACCCATTGTGGCTGGCGGTGCAGCGCTACTTCATGGGGTTTGTGCTGGCGGGGCTCGCGATGCGTTTAATGCTCGAACAACGTCGTACCGCGTGATTTTTTGATCGTCCCCATGATCCAGGTGCACAGCATGTCTGCGATTTAAAAAAGCCCTGTCTCCCAGTGAGAGACAGGGCTTTTTTCGGGGCTGTGTCCCGTCTTCGACGCCGCACGGTCTGTTTAACGCTAAGCGTTGAGTGCCGGAGGCCCGAAACCTGAATTCAGGTGTATCAATTGGCTGATGGCCTGGCCGACCTTGCTCACGGCCATTTCGATTTTTCGATTAGGTGCGTTGGCGAAGTTGAGCCGAATGCAGTTGCGGTATTTGCCGGCCGCCGAAAAGATGTTGCCGTTGGCGACTTGTACGTCTTGGGCTTCGAGCAGGCGATTTAGGGAATAGGCGTCGAAATCTTCCGGCAGTGGCGATGAATTCGGCGAGGTTCATATAGAGCGTCATGGCTCCGACTGTAGCGCGTCATCTGTAGCTTAAGAAGCTACAGATTGGACTTGTTTTGAAATGTTTTTCGCCAAAAAAAGCCAACTGTATTAAAAAAAATAGCCGGCGCTGTATCTGCAATACACCCAGGCACCTTGGGATGATAGTTCTCTTGGGGGGGGCACGAAGTCCAGTAAAGACGTTCGTCGCAAAATTCTAAGGCGGCACCCCATGTGTTTGGAAAAATCCTGCAAATTCAGACGTCTGGTAGCGGCTTGGAACGCTTCCGGCACATGATCATCGATTACTGATGAGGATGAAGGCGACATGACGGCAAGGATGACACGCACTCCGCAGATGGCTGAAAAAGCCTGCCGTTGGACATCCGGCGGCTGGATTTGAACGAGCCGTTCCGGGGGCCTGGACGTGTCGGTCGACATCCGTCGGCGCGGGACGCTGGAAGATTACCGTTGATAAGGGCGTGACGATGCAAACCCTGGATTACTACTCGATCATTTTGTTTGTCATCGCCACCTGCGTCACGCCGGGGCCTAACAACGTCATGTTGATGTCGTCGGGAGCGAACTTTGGCATCGGGCGCACGATGCGGCACGTGGCGGGGATCAACATCGGTTTTCCACTGATGCTGATTGCCGTCGGGGTGGGGGCCGGGGCGGTTTTTCAACAGTACCCCAGGCTTCACGATGTGTTGCAGGTGGTGGGTGCGCTGTACCTGTTGTACCTGGCCTACCAGATCGCCAGCGCGCCGACCGTGGACCTTGACGACAAGTCTGGAAAGCCCTTGGGCTTCACCCATGCGGCATTGTTTCAGTGGGTCAACCCCAAGGCTTGGGTGATGGCGGTGGGTGCAGTGCTGACGTATACCTCGCCGGTCGATGCCTACGGTTTTCAGATTTTGCTGATCGCGCTGCTGTTCTTTTTGTTCGGCTCGCCGTGCTCGATGGTCTGGGTGTTTTTTGGGCAATACCTGCGGCGCTTCTTGACTCACCCACAGCGTTTGAAGGCGTTCAATATCACCATGAGCCTGGTGCTGGTGGTGTCATTGATACCGGTATTGAAAAGCTTGCCGTTCGGCGAGTGGTGGTCTTGAAGGTATTTATAAAAAAAGTTACCGAGGCGCCAATAGATGCAGTTGGCGGAAGGGATTCGAGGTATTGGCATGATGCTAAGAGGATACACGTTTCAATGGCTATTCACGTTTCAGGGATCTCTGCCTTCCATCACGACAGTGCTGCCGCCTTGGTGAAAGATGGTGCCCCGGTTGTAGCTGCCCAGGAAGAACGTTTCACCCGCGCGCGGCACGATGCGGTATTTCCAGGCGTCCCAGCACCATCGCTCCCACCCGCTACGGCGTTCTACCCGTCGCCGTTCGAGACCGCCGTGGTATGTGCATCGACGGTATCGGCGAATGGCACTCGACCACCATCTGGCAGGGGGGGGCGCCGTCCTTTATTTCCAGCGAGGCCGAAGTCGCCGAGAGGGGCGAATGTTTCAGTGCAGTTGTAAAGGCCGTCGGTCAATGACGGTTTCCCCTTTTTACGCAGGCGCGAGTGGCTGTACAAGCAATCCGAGCTGAAACCCTGGATGGAAAAAATTCGCGCCCAGGAGCCTGATCGTCGTTGCTTCAAATAAGTGCTTTTTTTGGAGGGGCTTCAGGCCGATAGCGGCTGAAGGGTGTGCATTGCGCGCGTTGGTGCGACTGATAAGAGACCGTCATATGTTTGATCTTTCGAGCTTCGGAGTCGCGCTGGCGGTCTACGTCATCGGCACTGCCAGCCCCGGTCCGGGTAACCTGGCGATTGCCAATACCTCCCTGAACTTTGGGCGTACGCCTGGGCTGGCGTTGGCGGCGGGGGTCATTTCCGGTTCGCTGTGCTGGGGGGCAATGACCGCGGCTGGGGTATCGGCGTTGCTGCTTTCCTACACGCAGATTCTGGTCTGGCTGAAAGTCCTCGGCGCCTGCTATTTGTTCTTTCTGGCCTACAAGTCGATTCGCGGTGCACTGGCACACAATGCCGCCACGGTTGCGCGAGCTCGCACCAAACAGTCCAGGCACATTGGGTATTATTTGCAGGGACTGGGTATTCACCTCACCAACCCAAAAGCTGCCTTGACCTGGTTCACCGTGACCACGGTTGGGCTTAGTGCGAATGCACCGGCCTGGGCCAGTTTTGTCCTGGTGGCCGGTTGCGCTGTACTCGGGTTCATGATTTTCAGTACTTACGCGTTGGCGTTTTCAGCCCATTCGGCTGAACCGTTTTTCACTCGAACGCGAAAATCGTTCGGGATGATCTGCGCGGCCTTCTATTCGATCGTCGCGATTGGGTTTATCAGCTCGTTGTTTTAATGCTGATGCAAAAACCGGATGTCACGCTGCATTCTTCACGCCTTCCTGACCCCGACGCCAAAGGCGATGGTGTCCATCTGAATTTGGACTGCACCCCAAAGGTTAGACATAACCAATGGGGTGTTCCATGGGAAAGTACACAGGGCAGGCGAAGCTTTCAGCGGTAGGTGGGTCAGCGTTGGCGATCCGCGAGAATGCTTACGCTGGCATTGTCCAGGATTGCAGCGTGTAACCCTCCTGGCTCAACTCGGTGCGCACCTCTTCCAGCAGGCGTTCCAGCTGCGTCGGGTCGGAATAGGCACTGCTTGGAATCAGTTTGCGACAAATACGCGTGTTGGCCTGGTCGATGACACTCAGGCTCAGTTCACCATTACCGTCTTGCGGAGCCCAGGCGACACATTGAAAAGGTTTGAATGCGTGGCTGGCAATCAAAAGTGCTTCGTTGATGCGGAACGGGGTGATCACGGGTCGTCTCTCCTTGTACCCAAACAAAACAAATAATGTGCCGCCAACTTTCATTGCTTTACATAACTGCCTGGCGCCGGCTCCAGAGGCGGGAATTTGTCATTCCCGGTGTGCGCAACCGCGGGTTGGCGCTCGCCGGAGTGTCCCGCCAGCCAGTTGAACCAATCATTCCACCAGCTACCGGGTTGCTGCTCGGCATTCTTGAACCAGGTCTCCGGGTTTTTCGTGACCCGATTGTTGGTCCAGTAATGGCGCTTCTGCTTGGCGGGTGGATTGATGACTCCGGCGATATGCCCGGAAGCGCCCAGTACAAAACGCTTGGTCCCGGAGAGCAGGTTGGTACTGGCATAGGCGCTTTTCCAGGGCACGATGTGATCGTCATGGGTGGCGAGGATGTAAGCGGGAGCGTCGATTGCACGCAAATCCAGCTTGACCCCACAGCACTCAAGCTCACCTGATTTCAAATCGTTCTGCAGATAGGTGTGGCGCAGGTACCAGCAGTACATCGGGCCCGGAAGGTTGGTGCTGTCGTTATTCCAGAACAGCAAATCAAGTGGAATCGGCTTCTGGCCCTTGAGGTATTTGTCGACGTTGTAGTTCCACCACAACTCGTTGGGGCGCAGCAGGGAGAAGGTATTGCCCATGTCCTCGCCACGAAACAGGCCGATGGGACCATTCATCCCGCCGATGGTGCGCTCTCGATAGGCCACCAGTTCTTCGTCGACGAAAATGTCGATGGGACCGGTATCCAGGTAATCAAGGAACGTGGTCAACAGGCTGACGCTGGCGATCTCTCGATCACCGCGTGCCGCCAGTACGGCCAGCGCAGTGCTCAACAGGGTGCCGCCGATGCAGAAACCCACGCAATTGAGTCGCTGCTCGCCACTGATCTCACGGGTCACTTGCAGGGCGTCGATTACCCCGTGCTCAATCAGGTCATCCCAGGTGGTGCCCGCGTGCTCCTCGTCAAAGTTGCGCCAGGACATCAGGAATACGGGATGTCCCTTTTCCAGCAGATGGCGGACCATCGAGTTGTCCGGGCGCAGATCAAGGATGTAGTACTTGTTGATCGACGGCGGTACGACGAATACCGGATGTCGGTACTGGGTCTCGCTTTGCGGGTAGTACTGAATGAGCTGGAAGAGGTGGTTCTCGAAGACGATTTCGCCCGGGGTGTTGGCCAGGTCGACGCCAACCTTGAAGGCACCGCTATCACACTGGCGCATTTTGCCTTCGTTCATGTCGCTGGCCAGATGCTGCAGACCGGTGAGCAGGCTGGCACCTTTGGTCTCAACCGCACGCTGGAGTGCATCAGGGTTACTGACCAGAAAATTGCTGGGCGCACTGGCGGCGATGGCTTGCTCCACCAGATAGCGCAGGCGTTGGCGCGGTTTCTTGTCGTCGATCAGCAGTTTGTCGAGCAGTTTCAGGAGAAAGCTGGAGTTGAGCAGGTAAAACGCAGCGAGGGAGCCGAACACTGGCTCGCTCCAGTTGCCGCTGGCGAAACGTCGATCATCGAAGCTGAAGGATTGGCCGGTCAGCAGTTTTTGGCCGAGTTGGCCCCATTCAACCTGGTAGTCCGCTTGAAGGCTGTCCAGCGTTTCGCGAGGCAGCTCGAACCAGGCGCTGTGCTCATGTCCGGAAAACCAGGGATTAGTGCTGACCCATAGGCGCAATTGTTGTACTGCCAAGGACGCGATGAACGGAACCTGGCCTGACCAATAGGTCTTGAATGTATGCGCGTTGTTGTCCATTAGAGTTCCTTGCCCATACCGATGAGCCGGGCAGAAAAAAGCCGCGCTTTGCCGGACTCCGGCGTAGCGACGGCAGGAATGCGGGCAGTTTTGTTTGACGCCAGCCTGATGCGCGGACCAAGTTCCCAGGTCCGCGCATTGGCTACTCGGATGCCGTTGGTTAGCGCTCGATAGCCAGGCCGACGCCTTGTCCGCCACCGATGCACAAAGTGGCCAGCCCCTTCTTGCCGTCGCGACGGATCAGTTCGTGTACCAGCGACACCAGAATCCGTGCCCCCGACGCGCCGATCGGATGGCCAAGGGCGATCGCACCACCGTTGACGTTGACCTTGCTGGTGTCCCAACCCAGCTCTTTGCCAACGGCCAGCGCCTGGGCGGCGAAGGCTTCATTGGCTTCGATGAGGTCCAGGTCCTCGACGTTCCAGCCGGCCTTTTTCAGGGTCAGACGTGTAGCCGGGACCGGGCCGATGCCCATGATCGACGGGTCCACACCGGCGCTGGCATAGGCTTTGATCCGTGCCAGTACCGGAAGGCCCAGCGCTTGTGCTTTAGCGGCGCTGGCCAGCAACAGTACGGCGGCGCCATCGTTGAGGGTCGAAGCATTGCCGGCGGTCACGCTGCCGTCTTTCTGGAAGGCCGGTTTGAGTTTGGCCAAGGCTTGCGCAGTACTGTCGATACGCGGCTGTTCATCGGTGTCGAAGACCAGTGGTTCGCCCTTACGCTGAGGAATCAGGATCGGGGTGATTTCGTTCTGGAATCGCCCGCCCTCAATGGCAGCGGCGGCCTTCTGTTGCGAGGCGGCGGCGAAGGCATCCTGCGCTTCACGAGAGATCTCGTACTTTTGCGCCAGATTCTCAGCGGTGATCCCCATGTGGTAGTCGTTGAAGGCATCCCACAGGCCATCCTGGATCATGCTGTCTTGCAGTTGCGCATGGCCCATGCGCAGACCCGTGCGTGCCTTGGGCAGAACGTAGGGAGCCAGGCTCATGTTTTCCTGACCTCCAGCGATCACCAGTTCCGCGTCGCCGCAACGGATTGCCTGGACGGCGAGATGGACCGCCTTGAGGCCCGAGCCGCAGACCTTGTTCAAAGTCAGGGCAGGGGTGGTATGTGGCAAGCCGGCTTTGATTGCTGTCTGGCGGGCCGGGTTTTGCCCAGCGCCGGCAGTGAGTACCTGGCCGAGGATCACTTCATCAATTTGAGCAGCATCGATACCCGTCTGCTCCAGCAAGCGGCGAATCACTGCGGCACCCAGTTCGGTCGCGGGAATGGCAGACAAAGCACCCTGGAAACTGCCGATGGCGGTACGAGTAGCGGCAACGATTACGACTTCGTTCATGCATGACCTCATTGAAAAGACAAAATTCGTCGAACACACCAGGGCATTCATGCCCTGGTTGGGCTTACTGCATGTTCATGCCGCCGTTTACCGAGAAGTCGGCACCGGTGCTGTAGGCGGACTCATCGGAGGCCAGCCAGGCCACGATCGAGGCGATCTCGTCGGGTTGGCCAAGGCGACCCACCGGAATGCCGGCAATCATGCCGTCCAGAATGTCCTTGCGGATTGCCGCAGTCATGTCGGTCTGGATGTAGCCTGGGGAGACGGTGTTGACGGTCACGCCCTTGCCGGAAACTTCCCGGGCCAGTGCCATGGTGAAGCCATGGATGCCAGCCTTGGCGGCCGAGTAGTTGGTCTGACCGAACTGGCCACGCTGGCCGTTGATCGACGAGATGTTGATGATCCGCCCCCAACCCTTGGAGAGCATGCCTTCGATGACTTGCTTGGAGGTGTTGAACAAACTGTTCAGGTTGGTTCCGATCACCGCGTTCCAGTCTTCCGGGGTGAGCTTGCGGAAGGACGCGTCACGAGTGATGCCTGCATTGTTGACCAGTACGTCGATCGGCCCGAAGTGTTCGCGCACCATCTCAAAGGCCTTGCGGGTCGACTCCCAATCGGTGATGTCGGTTTCGACGCAGTCGAATCGATAGCCTGCTGCAAGCTGTGTTGCCATCCAGTCATCCTTGCGGCCGGAATTGGCACTGCAGCCGACAATAACCTTGAAGCCTTCCTTGTACAGACGTTGGCTGATGGCTGTACCAATGCCGCCCATACCACCTGTTACTACCGCAATACGACTACGCGACTCCATATTTCTACTTCCCTTCTTTTTGCGCTGCAGGAGAGAAGATTGTTCGATATCAACGGTTCGTGCGGAAGTGTTGGTAGGTGACGTATTCGTGTCCATCGGTGCCACACAGGCGTTTTAGACCGCTTGCAAAAAATGAGGAGTACCTATACTGGGATCAATACTTGAAACGGAACGGATAATTAATATTCGTGAAACATGGCTGAAATATGTTCAGCGTAGGTCAATATCGGCTCCGGACAGGATGTTCGGTTCCACAGGTTATTGAGGGCGCTATGTATAGAATGAGTTCAGGTTATGCAGGCATGCTGGCGAATACGCTTTTGGCTCAAGGACTGGACGTTACCGGTCTGTGCCAGGAGGCGGGACTGGACGTCGAGTTCGTGAATAAACCTGGAGCATACTGCGAGCGGAGCGTTATCTATCGTCTTTGGGATCTGGCTGCTCAGGCCTCGAATGATCCGAACATCGGTTTGAAAGCCTACGGGAGTTTCCACCCCGGCGTGTTTCAGATCGTGGGCTACACGATGATGTCCAGTTCGAATCTGAAAAGGGCGCTCGAACGCCTGGTTCGTTTCAGCCCGTTGATTAGTACCGGATTCAGCCTTTTCTTTGTCCAGGAGCAGCAACATTTCCGTCTGGCCAGCCTCGATCATCAGCAACGTGACTCGGTCAAACCCCGGCAATATACGGATGCGGGCTTGGCTTCGCTGCTGGGTTTCTGCCGCTGGCTGGCGGGTGGCAAGTCGCCGCAACCGTTGAGTGTAGAGTTCGCTTATCCCGAGCCTGAAGACACGTCGGAGCATCAGCGGCTTTTTGGCTGCCCGCTGCGTTTCGGGGCGGCTTATGACAGCATCCTGTTCGATGGCGAGGAGCTTCTGAGTCCTTTGAGCATGGCCAACGAGGCGCTTGCCATACTCCATGACAGCTATGCCGAGGCTCAATTGGACCAGTTGTCCGGCGGCTCTATTGTTGGCAGGATTCGCGCGCTGATTATCGAGCGCTTGAGCCAGGGGCAGGGCCAGGTGCAATGTGATATGGAATCGATTGCGGCGGCGCTGAACATCAGCAAGCGAACGCTTCAGCGAGGCCTTGAGAAGGATGGCACGCAATTCAAGGATGTCCTGAACGATGTACGCCGGCAGCTGGCCGACTTCTATTTGCGCCATTCTCGTTTCAACATGAAGCATGTGACGTATCTGCTCGGTTTTCATGATCACAGCAGCTTCCATAAGGCATGCACCCGCTGGTTCGGCATGCCCCCCGGTCAGTATCGAACCGATGAGTCGTTGTTTGCGCTCGAGGAAGTCGCGTCCGTGCCCGTGCCGGTCCGAGCCATGAACTCCGTCGGTCAGCGCAGAGACCATAAGACCGCAGGCTTCGCCAGCGCCTACGCCGAACGGATACACCGCTAATCCCTATGGAGGGTCATCGAGGCTTTGGATCTTTTGTCGCTTGGCGCTTTGGGGCTTTAGCGACGATGGCGGGAGCGGGCAGGGGGACTTCGAGCAGCGTGTGCAGTTCACGCCAGAATTTGCCTTCGGTTCCAGCAGTCGTGAGCAATTCAGGCATTAATTGCCCAACGGCTGTCAGCACCTGTTGGCGTTCCTTGGCCTCGGGTAGCAACAAGGGCAGGCTGCGCAAGCTTTCTTGCGGGTGGGCAAAAACCAGCAGGTTCTGCAATCGGATGGCTTCGCGCAGGGCTGTGGGCTCAGTGCTGTAATCCTGGACCAGCAAGTGCACCTGCTGGATCAGTTTCTCTATGCTTTCCTTGCCCGCCTTGTCGCTGTTGCGGCCCAGCAAAAACAGAATCCGCACCAACGCTTCCAGGGTGCCGCCATGGGGCAGCGCATCCTGCAGGCGTTCGATCAGGGCCTGGTCCTGCTGGTCGGCATGTGCCTGGAGATTTCGCACCGGGTGGTTGTTGGTGAGGGTACCCAGTGCGCCGTAGATACCGTAAAAACACAGCTCCTGAGTGGCGTCACGCACATCGCGATAAGCATTCAGGGCGTCTTGTATCTGGTTGGAGAACAGCTCCTGCCACGCCAGCAACGGGTTGTCCTGGCGTGCGGGACGACGATCACTGCTCACTTGGGAGGCGGCCCCGGCTAACCACCACAGCGCCGGATTCAGGCTGCTCCATAGCACTTGCTGCTGATGGAAGGGGTGCATCCTGCGCATCAGTTCGGCAATGGGCTCGTTGACGACCTGACGCAGCCACGGGCGTATGAACCCGTCGTAAAACTCGCTGTTGATTTCAGAGGCATGCTCCACCAGAGAGAATTCGCGATCGTCATCACGGGCTGGCTCGACATCATCATGGATATCAGCGATTCGCCTTGATTCGAAACTCACGCTGTATTGCACGTCACTGCTGCCTGAGGGGGCCGGCAGATCGTCGATCAGCATTTCGTATAGCCCTGCCGGCAGCGCGTTGATGGCTTCGACTGCACCGAGCAATCCACGGTGTTCACGTCGCGCCACCTTGCCGGAAACAAAGATGCCCAAATGGCCGATGCTGGCGTGTCGCAGGTAGACGATGGTACGTCCTGCATCATGCAAGGCGAGATCGCTGGGATAGACATCGACGATCCAGTTCAACGCCTGCTGGGGAGGGGTGATGTTGTCGCCGTAGGAGCAGAACACCACCACCGGTACTTCGATCCGTTTCAGGTCAATACCGGAGCTCTTGCGGCCAAGGCCGCCGGACAACCGGTTGCCGATGAAAAGGTCATCGACAATCATCTCGATCTCTTCGCCATTGAGCAGGGTCGGGCTGCCCCACCAGCGTTCGAAGTCGAGAAAGCGTGCAGCCTCACTGTCGATCTGGCTGAACAACTGGTAGTACTTGCCCCAATAGGTGTTGGCCGGGTCCAGGTTTTCGAAATTGCTGACCAGCCAAGTGCCGTCGAAACGGTTATTGCCCAAGTCGCTGCCCAGGCGTGCCATCCAGCCGCCACCCAGCAGGCCACCGGTGTAACGCATTGGATTGCGTCCATTGACACCGGCCCAGTACGACAAGGGGGCACCATTGATAATGATCAATCCCGGCAGTTCCGGCCGTGTTGCCGCCAATCCCATTAAGGCCCAGCCGGCCTGGCAGTTGCCGATAATGATCGGCTTGCTGTTGGCTGGGTGAAGGGCGCTGACGACCTCGATGAACCGGGCCTGGGCTTCGACGATATCGGCCAGGGTTTGCCCAGGCTGTGGTGAGTGGCTGAAAGAGATGAAATAAGTGGGGTGGCCGGCTCTGAGGCTTTCGCCCAGTACCGAATCCTGTTTGAAGCCGCCGATTCCCGAGCCATGGCCGCCGCGTGGGTCAATGATGATCACCGGCTGGCCATTGCTGTCGATTTTTTGCTCGGGCCCCGGGAGGATTCGCAGCAGTGAATAGTTGACCGGGCGCGGGAGATCGGCGCCTGCGATAAGGGTTTCATGATCGAACTTGAGCAGCAGTGGATACCCGGCGCGTTCATGGGCCAGCGTATTGTCGCCGCGCTGGCGCAGGGTGTCCCAGAACAGCAGGCAGCGTTGGCCAAGGTCAGTGACATATTCCTGCCATTCAGCGGGCGTAGGTTGTCTGAGTTGACCCTGCTTCAGCGGCGCGAGGGTTTTTTTCTGGCGCTGGCGCAAAGCATCAAGGATGTTCAGCGTATTGAGGCGCTGCAGATGACTCAGGTGTTCGAACAGGCCGCGTTGAGAGAAAGGTTTTTCATATTGCGATGCAATAATGTCTTCCTGGCCCATGGTGATCTCCTGAGGTTATGCATGCGAAGCGGCGGCTTACGGCTCATAGATGAACGAGACCTTGGCTGTCCGCTTGATGTCAGGAGTCTATAGCGAATATCAGCAGTGGTGGAAAAACTTTTGTGCGCCGCACAAAAAACCATTGCCAAAAAAAATTGTGCGCTGCAATATTAAGTCTAGCGCGATGACCGGCAGGATCGCTATCGCGTCCTCAGGCCCAAGTCGGCCTTTCAGAATCAGGAGATTCAAGCATGTCTTTTTTCAATTCGGAAAAATTGCAAGACGCTCAGAAAGCCAACCTAGACCTCCTGCAGCAAATCAGCGGCAAAATCTTCTCCAGTGTTGAACAGCTCAGCCAATTGCAGTTCAAGACACTGCAGGCCTCCACCGAGGAGCAGTTCGAAGTCTTTCGCAAGCTGCTGGCGGTCCGTGATCCACAAGGGTTCGCTGAGCTCCAGGCTTCTTTCACCCAGCCAAATGTGCAAGCMGAACGCCTGGCTGAGTTCAATCGCCAGGTGCAAGCGTTGATTGTCGGCACTCACTCGGAAATCACCAAGCTGGYCTCGCGTCAGGTCGAGGCGGGCACCCAGCAGGTGCAAGAGTTCGTTGACGTGATCAGCAAGAATGCACCGGCAGGCTCCGAGCCTGTTGTGGCTGCATTCAAGTCGTCGCTGGCGAATGCCGGTACCGTTTTTGAAAGCGCACAGAAAGCCGTAAAACAGGCTACTGACGTTGCCCAGAGCGGTTTTGAGGCAGCGACCGCAGCAGCCGGCAAAGCTGCTCCAGGTGCCAAGGCTACAAGCGGCAACAAGTAAGTCACATTAGAGCGGTTGAACGGATGGCGATGGGGTTACTCCCCATCGCCATTTTTTTTCGTCCCGCCACCGGCACCCGGCTTGCCAGGTGCCATGCCGCCGAACAGGCCGAAGAGGTTCTGAGTGTTCAGGTAGAGGGCTTTTGACTGGTCGACATACTGGCGCATCAAATCCTGCATGACCGGTGCTTGCTGGTGCATGAACTCGCTCCAGGCTTCAGAGGACTGGGCTCCGGTCTGGGACTGGATGTCGATGACCGTCTGGATGCTTTTATCCAGGTAGCTGCCGAGGACGCTCTGGTAGGGACCGTAGAACTGAATAATCCCCATCAGCATCTCACTGGAGAATATCGGCTCACCGCCACTTTCGGCTTCCAGAATGACCTGCAGCAAAATACTTCGGGTCAGATCCTCGCCGGTCTTGGCGTCGACCACCTCGAACGGGATTTTATCGACGACCAACTGGCGTATATCCGCAAGGGTCAAATGACTGCTGGTGTGCGTGTCATATAGACGGCGATTCGGGTACTTCTTGATCAGACGGGTGGTGTTCCGACTGTTATCTGTCATGCGGGGCTACTCATGGCGAGCCTGATTTACAGGCATCTTATCCTACTCTGACCACTGCCACTCCAATGCGTCGCCTCACGCGGCACGCGCCGGGTGTTCAGAGTAAGAACTTTCTTCGTCATCCCGCACAACGCCGTGTGTTACGCACTTTTTGATTCGCCCGTTGTTCCAGGGAAAAGGCCGTCAGGCTGGGAGGGGGCTACTCAATTCTCGGTTGCAAACAAAAGGCCCGTAGCGATCCACGCTACGGGCCTTTTGTTTGTGCTTTCTTTTTGCAGGCGTTAACCGAAGTGGCCTACCGCTCGATCGTCTTGCTCCAGCGCGCATTCCATTCCGGCCGCCGTTGGTTGACCTGATCCCAGTCGATAGAGATGGCCGTCTCAAGGTATTTGTTCATGGCCTCGACCCGGCCTCGAGTCTTGTCGGTGGTCGGGGTTTTCGGGTTGGACGGGATCTGGTCGCCTTCTTCCAGCGCCGGTGCTTGTGCTTGCGGGGTCAACAGGAAGGCCGCCAGTTTCTGCGCCAGTTCCGGTTGGTCGTTGTGGGCAATGGTGCATTCGGCGACGTTGAGTACCACTGCGCCTTCTTTGGGTTGCGCGTATTCAACCGGTACACCGAGCAGTTTCTGGGTGGTGACTTGGGTCGGCGTCAGCGGGAAGATCGCTGCTTCGTCGGTTTGCACCATTTCGGAAATCTTCGCGGAGCTGGCAATGTATTCCAGCACGTTGGGGCCAACGGTTTTTGGCCAGGTTTTGAAACCCGGCTCGACGTTGGATTCGTTGCCGCCCTGGATGCGGTTGAACATCAGGAAACCGTGCAGGCCGAAGGTCGACGAGGCCAGCGACTGGAACACCACCTTGTCTTTAAAGCGGCTGTCGGCCAAATCCATCCATGAGGTCGGCGGGGTCCAGCCCTTTTCCTTGAACATTCGCGTGTTGTACGCGAGACCGGTCACACCCAGTGTGACGGCGACGGCCTCATCCTTGATCCTGGCTTTTGCCGGAATGTCCGCCAGTGGCGGACTGTCCTGCAGCTTGTCGCACAAGCCCATGGAAATGGCGCGATACATGATGCCGTCGTCGAGGAACATGACGTGCATTTGCGGGTTGTCCTTGCTGGCCTGAACCTTGGCCAGAATGTCCGAGGAAGTGCCGGGTACGATCACGACCTTGACGTGATTGGCTTTCTCAAACGCCGGCAACACTTTGTCGGCATAGACACGTTCCATGGTGCCGCCGTTCATGCCCAGATACAGCGTCGGCTCGGCATGTGCCGGGGCCGTGAGCAGCAGGCTGGCCAAGGGCAGGCAAGACAGGGCGATACGATTGACGTTCTTCATTGGCGCGACTTCCTCTAGGCAATTGAATGACGGTCCCCGCTGACGGCGGCCGGAGTGGATAAAAAACGACGGATTGAAAACGCTTCGATGGGGTGTGTTGTGTGACTGGCACAGACCAGTTCGGCCAAGGCTTCTCCCACCGCCGGGCCAATCTGGAAACCCGCCCCGGCGAAGCCGAAGCCATGCAGCAAACCGGCTTGAGTGGTGCTGGCGCCGATCACCGGCTCCCGGTCCGGGAGATAACCTTCGGTGCCGCTCCAGGTCCGAATCGCCTGGGCACCCGCCAAAAACGGATACAGCTCGGCGGCGTTGCGCAGGATCTCGAGCACTGCCGCCTGTCCTGGCCTAGCCTGCTCCGGGCCGAGGGCAAATCCCTGGCCACCGCCCAACACACAATTGCCGCGTGCAACCTGGCGCGCATAAATGCCGCCACCTTCGACACCGGTACTCACATCCATGACCACAGGCAGTGGCTCAGTCACGAGCATCGCCGGATACCCGGAGTGCATCGGTACCGGCTCACCGAACTTCGCCGCAACGCTGCCAGCCCAAGCACCAGCGCAATTGAGCAGCCATGGTGCGCGGACCTGAAGACCATTGGCGCTGTGCACCTGGAACGCCTGCCCGTCATGCTCGACCTGTATAACCTTGGTCTGCTCGAACACCCGTGTGCCCAGGCGTTGTGCGGCGCGGGCGAAGGCCGGAGAAACCAGCCGTGGATTGGCGTGACCGTCGTCTGGACACAGCGAGGCGCCGACCGCGACATCACCGACCCACGGGAAACGTGCGCGCAACTCGGCGTGATCGAGCAGTTGCAGCCCCAGGCCAAAGCCGCGACTGGCCTCGGCGTAGGCGTGCAGCGCGGTCATGTCCGCATGACTGCGGGCGAGCTTGAGATGCCCCGAGCGCACATACTCGCCGTCAATCCCGATCAGTTCATGCAAGTTGCCCCAGATCTCGTGGGCACGCTGGGACAGTGGCAATTGACTCAGTGGCCGACCCTGACGACGTACGCCGCCGTAGTTCACGCCACTGGCGTGCGAGCCACAAAAGTCGCGCTCCAGCAGCACGACCTGCTGACCCTTGCGCGCGAGCATCAAGGCCGCCGAAGCACCGACAATACCGCCACCGAGAATCACCACATCGGTTTCTATCAGCGTGCTCATGACTCGACCTCCACACCGAACGGCAGCGGCTTGATCGGTGCCTGGCCGCGCAACCGGCCGACACTGGCCAGCGCCCGGCCGCTGCGCTGGGCGACGATCTCTGCCGCCGCCGCGCCGCACATCCGCCCCTGACACCGACCCATACCGACCCGGCACTGGGCCTTGACCCGGTTGAGTTCCCAATGGCCTTCATCGACGACGGTCCGCACCTCACCGGCCGAGACTTCTTCGCAGCGACAGATGATCAGTTCGTCCGGTGCCTGCGCCGCCCAATCGGCCGGGAAGGGGAACGCTGTTTCCAGGCCATGCCGAAAGCGTTCGATGGCGACAAGTTTTTGTTCCAGGTACTTGCTGCGGGCGCTGTCGACCGGGTGCCCGCAGTCTTCGAGCAGCGCCAGGGCGGCGCGCTCGCCCGTCATTTCCGCGGCGTCGGCGCCCATGATTCCGGCACCATCACCGGCTAAATACACGCCCTCGACCGTGCTGCGTCCGGCACTGTCGCGTAGCGGTAACCAGGCTCGGTTCAATTCGCTCCAGTAGAACTCACAGCTCAATAGATCGGCCAGTTGCGTCTCACTGCGCAGGGCGTGGGCGAACGCCACCGCGTCGCATTCCAGTCGTTGTTGGTGTTGACGTTGACGCCAGGCTACGGCGCTGACGCGCTGCTCGCCGTCGATGCGTTCGAGGGTTGTCCCCTGATGCACCGGGATGCCGTGGGCGGTCAACCAACTGCGGTAATACATGCCTTTAGCCAAGGTGCCGGGCTGACCCAGCAAGGCAGGCAAGGCTCGGCATTGGGCTGTGAACGGTGCGCTGTCCAGCACTGCCACGACCTTTGCGCCGGCCTTGGCGTATTGATAGGCAACCAGATACAACAAAGGCCCACTGCCACAAAACGCCACGCGCTCCCCGATGGCGCAGCCTTGGTACTTCAACGCGATTTGCGCAGCACCGAGGCTGTACACACCCGGTAAAGTCCAGCCCGGCACCGGGAGAATGCGATCAGTGGCGCCGGTGGCGACGATGAGTCGGGAATAATCCACAACCCCGCAGCGACCATTGCTCAGAGTATCCAGCCGAGCATTTTCGGCATTCCATACCAGTGTCTCGGGGCGGTAGTCGATCTGCGTCGCCAGCTCATCGACAGCACGATGAATCGACTCGGCTTTCGAGGCCTCGAAGCCATACAGCTGCTGCGCCGAACGGCGAAAATTTTCCGGCTGGCGGCGATAAATCTGGCCGCCGCCGCGTGGCGCTTCATCCACCAGACACGGTTTGACGCCGTGCGCCAGCAAGGTTTGCGCAGCACGAATCCCGGCGGGGCCAGCGCCCACGATAACGACGCTCATGGCTTGCGCCCCGGTTCACGGCTGACGACCTGTCCCGCTTCCAGCAGGGTCGAGCAGGCGCGCACGCGGCGGCCATCGTCCAGGCGCACCCAGCAATCCTGGCACGCGCCCATCATGCAGAAACCTGCGCGTGGTTCGGCGCTGAAATCGCTGCCACGCAAGTGCTCGGTGCAGGTCAGCACTGCCGTCAGCAGGGTGTCGCCCTGCAGGCCTGTGGCGGGTTGACCGTCGAGGGTAAAAGCCAGCCCCGGTCGATCCTGTTCGGCCAGTCGTTTGAGCAACGCCATCTCAGTCCTTTCCTTTCAATGTTTGCCGACCAGGACCCGGTCCAGACCATAGACCCGGTCGAGCAGAATCATGGTCGCTGCGGTCAATGCAATCACCAGCGCCGAGACGGCGGCCATCATCGGATCAATGGATTCGGTGGCGTAGACGTACATGCGCACCGGCAGTGTCTGGGTTGCCGGTGAGCTGACAAAAATCGACAGGGTGACTTCGTCGAAACTGTTGATGAATGCCAACAGCCAGCCACCGGCCACTCCTGGCAGAATCATTGGCAAGGTGATCTGGTGGAACAGCGTGAAGCGGCTGGCGCCCAGTGATTCGGCGGCCTGTTCGGCGCTGCGATCGATCCCGATGGCGGCGGCAATGACCAGCCGCAACACGTACGGCGTGATGATGACGACGTGGGCCAGCATCAGCCAGGTGAAGCTGCCATTGACCCCCATCAGGGCGAACAGGCGCAGCAGTGCGACGCCCAGCACCAGGTGCGGAATGATGATCGGCGAGAGGAACACGCTGTTGAGAAAATCCCGGCCCGGGAACGTGTAGCGAGTGATCGCCAGTGCGGCGGGCACTGCGATCAGCGTCGCCAGGGACGCTGCGACGAAAGCCAGGATCAGGCTGTTGTAGAACGCGTGGATAAAATCGGCACGTTCGAAGACGGCTTTGAACCAGCGCAAAGAGAAGCCGGAAGTGGGCAGGCTCAAGGTGTTTTCCGGGGTGAAGGCCACCAGGCAGACCACCACCAGCGGGGCCATCATGAACAGCACCACCAGCGTATGGAAACCCAGCGACAGAGGACCGTTTCTGGACATGCCTTATTCCCCCAAGGTTTTTTTATAGCGGCTTTCGACCATGCGGTTCCAGGTCAGCATGATCAGCAGATTGGCCAGCAACAGGGCCACCGCGATGGTCGCGCCCATGGGCCAATTCAGCTCCGACAGGTATTGGTCGTAGACCACGGTGGCGACCATCTTCAGCCGTCGTCCGCCGAGCAGGCCGGGGATGGCGAAGGAGCTGGCTGACAGGCCGAACACGATCAGCGTCCCTGAGAGCACGCCGGGCATCACTTGAGGCAACACCACCAAACGCATGACCTTGGCCTGGCTGGCACCGAGGGACAGCGCCGCCTGTTCGGCGGCCGGGTCGAGTTTTTGCAGCGAGGTCCAGATCGGGATGATCATGAACGGCAGCATCACGTGCACCAGTGCGATGATCACTGCGAAGGAGGTATAGAGCAGCTTCACCGGACGCCCGCCGAGTCCCTGAATGGCTTGATTGACCAAGCCGTCGGCACCGAGCAACAGGCTCCAGCCGAAGGCCCGTACCACCACCGAAATCAGCAACGGGGTGAGGATCAGGATCAAAAAGATCGAGCGCCACGGTGTCCCCATGCGGCTGAGAATGTAGGCCTCGGGCACGCCGATCAGCACACATAGAAAGGTCACCACGGCACTGATCCAGAACGTGCGCAAGAAGATCTCGTAGAAGTACGAGTCGCTGAACAGGCCGATGTAGTGGGAGAGGGTGTAGGCGCCGCTTTTCACTCCGAGTTGGTAGTCGAAGACGTTGAAGGACAACACCAGCGTCAGGCACAGCGGCAGGACCAACAGGCAGACGAACAACAGCATTGCCGGCATCGACAGCAGGTAACCGCGCCCGCCTTGGCGCATGGCGGCAAGGGTGCTCATGCCGACACCTCATCAGCTGCGAGTACGCGCAATAGTTCGGCCTGCCAGTCGAGTCCTACCGCAGTGCCTTGTGCCAGCGGGGCGCTGCCGTCGTTTCGGCGGACCACGGTCAGTTCACCGACAGCGGTCTCGATGCGATACAGCCATTGGCTGCCGAGAAAATAGCGGCTCAGGATGCGCCCTTGCAGACGACCGCTGCCGGCGTCGAGCATATCGATCTTTTCCGGGCGCAGGCTGAGGGTCAGTTCGCCATCGCCGCTGCTGTGACGCACTTGCGGGCAACCCGCCGTGTCGAAGTCCCCGGCCAACATATTGGCCTTGCCGACGAAGCCGGAAATGAAGCGGGTGCGTGGGTGTTCGTAGAGCTTGTACGGCTCGTCGATCTGGGTCACGCGCCCGGCCTGCATGACCACCACACGATCGCTGATCGACAGCGCTTCGGCCTGATCGTGGGTCACCATCAGGGTGGTGATGCCGACTTCGCACTGAATGCGACGAATCTCGAACTGCATTTCCTCGCGCAGGTTGGCGTCGAGGTTGGACAGCGGTTCATCGAGCAACAACACCGGCGGTTCGATCACCAGGGCTCGGGCCAGGGCGACACGCTGGCGCTGTCCGCCGGACAGTTCTCGTGGATAGCGTTCGGCATGTTGGGTAAGGCGCACCAGCGCCAGCACCGTGGCCACCCGCCGGGCAATGTCGGCTGCCGGGACCTTGCGCATGCGCAGGCCAAAAGCGACGTTGTCGCGCACCGTCATGTGCGGGAACAGCGCATAGCTCTGGAACACCACCCCCAGGCCACGACTGCTCGGTTTGGCGTGGGTGATGTCGCGACCGTCCAGCACGATGCGCCCGGCCGTGGCGTCGACGAAACCGGCGATCATTTGCAAGGTAGTGGTTTTGCCACAACCGGAAGGGCCGAGCAGAGAAACGAATTCGCCTTTTTCCACCGCCAGATCTGTGGCGATGACAGCGTCGATTGCACCGTAGCGTTTGCTGAGACCTTCGAGTTGGAGAAATGCCATGCCTGCGTTCCACCTGTATTTATTGGACGCGTCGAAACGCGCTTTTTTGTGATGGGCAGATGCGAAGGGATACCGCGGGTGCGCTGGCGCTCGATCGTAAGTCGGCTGCCAAATATTGTTCGAATCGCCCCTGTGGACTCAGATTAGGACGAAGATTAGGATGGGTGAAAGCGCTAATTTCACTGAAAGGAGTATTTCTACTGTTTCTTTCAATGATCAAATTTTTATAGAGAAATACTCAAAATGAATTCCACTGATCGGAATGAAAGTGCCAAAGAAGTCGGCGTTGGTAGCGTCTCCAGGTTATTCGCCGTGCTGCGAACGCTTGGCTCGGCCCCTGAAGGTGGTGAGCGGGTGACCCAACTGGCGCAGCAGGTCGGTTTGTCGCAACCGACGACTCATCGCTTGCTGCGCAGCCTCATGGACGAAGGCATGGTCGAGCAGGATGGGCGCAGCAAGCGTTACCGCCTGAGCCTGGAGTTCTTTGCCTTGGCCGCCCGCGCCGGCAACACCGGCAACCTGCGCGATCTGGTCAGGCCGAGCATGCTGCGGCTCAGTGCTTCGCTGGGGGATTCGCTATTTCTGCTGGCGCGCAGCGGCTTCGATGCCATCTGTCTGGACCGCAGTGAAGGGCCTTATCCGATCCGCACCTTTACCGGCGATATTGGTGGGCGGGTGGCCTTGGGAGTGGGGCAAGGCAGTCTGGCGATTCTGGCGTTCCTGCCCGAAGACGAGCGCGAGACAGTGATCCGCTACAACCTGCCGAGGCTCAAGGACTTCCACCTGTATGACGAGGTGTTCCTGCGCTCGGAGGTGGAAAATGTCCGTCGTCTGGGTTATGCCGCCCGCAACACGGGTGCATTGCCAGGCATGGCAGGGCTCGCCGTTCCCATACTCAACCGCGACGGACATGCCGTGGCCGCACTCAGTGTGGCGACCATCAGTGACCGATTGGGGCCGGACCGATTACCTACCGTCGTGGAAATGCTCAAGCGCGAGGCCGCGGCCATCGGGCCGAAGATCAACCCGTTCGATCCGACCCTGCGTCGGCCTTCGCAAATATTCGGTGGGCAAGGCTGATATCTCATTTCGCGTGTATAGAAATGATGCGAGCTTTCAGGTCGTCCATGAACGTCTCCAGCCTGTTCGAAACGCTATTTATCCAGGGTATTCAACGATAGAGCGACATGCTGTTTTGGATCCAATACAATCGAGTTGGAATAATGCAACTCATTGTTATTAAAGGAATTTCTAAGAAAACACAGCTAACCTTTTCCGGGTGCCTGCCGATGGCACGTTTACAGGACACAGGGAGCTGCAGGAATGAGAAACAACCAACCCGTTACACAACGTGAAATCGCGCTTGCACCGCAACAAAAACTGATCTCGACAACAGATGCCCGAGGCGTCATCACTTACTGCAATGACGCCTTCGTCGAGATCAGTGGTTTCGACCGAGCCGATCTGATTGGCGCCCCTCAAAACATCGTTCGCCATCCTGATGTGCCACCCGCCGTTTTTGCCCATATGTGGGGTGCTCTCAAGCAAGGCAATCCCTGGATGGGGATCGTCAAGAACCGCTCCAGGAATGGCGATCACTACTGGGTCAACGCTTACGTCACACCGATTTTTGAAGGCAGCCAGGTGGTTGGTTTTGAGTCGGTCCGGGTCAAACCTACCGCCGGACAGATCCGCCGCGCCGAAGCCCTCTACAAGCGTATCAGTCAGGGAAAACCGGCCATTCCCACTCGAGACAAATGGCAACCTGTCCTCGAGGAATGCCTGCCGTATCTGGTGATGGGGCTGGCGGGCACTGTGGGAGGGATGTTCCTCGATTCCACGCTGGCTTTTGTCGTCGCGGCAGGCATTTCGGTTCCGCTCGGGCTGATGACGTCCCGCTGGCAAAAGCAAAGTACGCTGCGTCTGTTGCAGATGGCTGAACCTTCCACGTCCGATCAACTCATTGCACAGATGTACAGCGATGAGCGGGGGCCTCAAGCACGATTGGCAACGGCCTTTGTCAGTCAGGACGCGCGCCTGAAGACCTGCCTGACGCGCCTTCAAGACACTGCAGAGCAACTCAGCGGGCTTGCCGGAAGATCCAACGTTCTGGCGTCCGATAGCTCACAAGGTCTTGATCGCCAGCGTGTCGAGACCGAGCAGGTGTCCGCCGCGGTCAATCAAATGGCGGCGACCACGCAGGAAGTTGCGAGCCATGTCCAGCGCACCGCTGACGCCACCCAAGAGGCTAACCAACTGACCGGGCGCGGACGCGATGTGGCCAGAGACACCCGCGAAGCCATCGAGCGTCTTTCCGCCGTGGTCGGTGAAACCGGGCAAACGGTGGCGCAGTTGGCCAAGGACAGCAATGAAATCGGCACAGTCGTCGACGTGATCAAGGGCATTGCCGATCAAACGAATCTGCTGGCCTTGAATGCCGCGATCGAAGCTGCACGTGCTGGCGATATGGGACGAGGCTTTGCCGTGGTGGCTGACGAGGTTCGTCAGTTGGCGCAGCGCACGTCCGAGTCGACGACACAGATCCATGGCCTGAYCACCAAGCTCCAGGCGTCCTCCAATAACGCTGTGCAGGCGATGGAAAGCGGTCACCGTCAGGCCGAAGAAGGTGTGGCGTGGGTGCTTGAGGCAGACCGGGCGTTGGTGGGGATCAGTGAAGCAGTGGCCAATATCACCGACATGACCACTCAGATCGCGGCCGCTACCGAAGAGCAAACCGCCGTTGCCGAGGAGATCAGCCGCAATATCAGCACCATTGCGCATTTGGCCGATCAGACCTCAGAGCAAGCCCATCACTCGGCAGAGCTCAGCAACGAACTGACTAAAACAGCGGCTACTCAGTACTCACTGGTCGAGCGGTTCAATCGATAGCCTGATTCTCTGCGTATATGGCAGCAGTGCCACGCTGATCCCGAAGCAGGTGGGGTTGGCGTGGCACAAGCCGCGCAGGGCAGGTTCGTTTGGATTGCGCGGTGGAGTTTCGTGGATTGATTCTCACAGGGTGATGAGTGATGGGTTGCCGGTCGGTTTCAGTCTGCGTTGTTCCAGCCCCCTCCCAGCGCCACGACCAACCCGACACTCGCCTGCAATTGCCGGGTCTGTAGATCCTGCAAGCGTCGCTGCGCCTGAAGAGCGGCGGTTTGTGCGGTCACCACATCCAGATAATTCACGGCCCCGGCTTCGTAGCTGTTCATGGCTAATGCCTGGGTCGTTTGCGCGGCGTTGACGGCGGCCTGCTCATCCTCAGCCTCGCGCTGCAGGTCACGCATTTGCGCGAGGTTGTCTTCGACTTCGCGTACCGCTCGCAACACCTGACTGCGGTAATGGGCGGCCGCTTCTTCGAACTCGGCCTTGGCCTGGCGCTCGTTGGCATCCAGGCGACCGCCGTCGAAAATCGGCAGATTGACCAACGGCCCCAGCGCCCAATAGCGGTTGCCGGCGGCCAGCAGATTGCCGCTGCCGGCGGTTTGCCCTCCGAGCAGCCCCGTCAGGCTGAAGTCCGGGTACCAGGCCGCTCGGGCGACACCAATGCCGGCGTTCGCGGCAAAGACTCTTCGCTCGGCTGCTGCGACGTCCGGGCGCCGTTGCAACAAGGTGCTCGGAAGCGCGCCGGGTATCGATGGCAGATTCAGGGCCTGGCTGTTTGCGTCCAGATGGAAATCACTGGCCGGTTGGCCAACCAGCTCACCGATCGCATGCTCGGTCAGATTGCGTTGCGCGCGGACATCGTCCAGTTGCGCCTTGGCCTCGGCCAGTTGGCTCTGGGCTCGGGTCAGATCGAGTTCCGAGGCGATTTCTCCCTGATAGCGGTCGTGGGTCAGTTGCAGGGCCTGGCCGTAATCATCGAGGGAGCTGGTGAGGATCTTGCTCTGGGCATCGAGGCCATTGAGCTGGACATACAGCGTTGCCAGTTGATGCTGCAGGCTCAAACGAGCGGCGGCGAGGTCATCGGCAGAGGCTTGGGCCTGGGCATCGCCGGCGGCCACCTGGTTGCGAATCCGCCCCCACAGGTCGAGGTCGAAGCTCAGTGCGAAGCCTGCGGTATTGCTGTTGTACACCGACGGTTGGGTGGCCCCGCGTAAGGGTCGGTTGTCCGACTGGCGCTGGCGCAGCGGCTGCGCACTGGCGGTGACCTGGGGGAACAGCCCGGCATGCAGTTGGCCGGCGTAAGCCTGCGCCGCATCAAAGTGTGCGAGGGCTGCCGCCAGGTCCGGGTTGGCCTTGAGCAGTTGCTGTTGCAGGTTGTCCAGACGCGGGTCCTGGTATAACTGCCACCATTGCGAAGGCAGCTGTTCGGTGGGTTTGGCCATGTGCCAGGGACCGTCGCTGGTCTGTTCGCGGTATTGTGCGGGCAAGTTGATCGGCGGCGCCTTGTAGCTTGGCGCCAGCGAACAGCCCTGCAGAGTCAGCGCCATGGCCAGCACTGCGGCGAGAGGTTCAAGCCTTGGGCGCATGAGTACCTCCGGCGTCGGCCAGTTGTACGGCGTCGCCTTCACGCAACGCATCCGGTGGGTTGTCGACGACACGGTCCGCAGGCTTCAAGCCCTGGTCAATGACCAGCCGTGCACCCAGGTCCAGACCGATATGAATATCGCGCAAGTGCACACGGTTATCCGGGTCGAGCACGGCCACTTGAGTGCCTTGGGCGCGGAAGATCAGCGAGCTGGCGGGAATGCTCACGCCATGAGTGTCGGCCGGAATCTGCAGCGTGGCTTCGGCATAGTCACCGGGCAGCAACGCCCCGTCCGGGTTGTCGGCGACAAACTGTGCGAGCAAGGTCCCGGATAGGCGGTCGACGGCGGTGGAGTCACCGATCAGTCTGGCGCTGAAGTGCTGGCCGGGGTGTTCCGGCACGATCAATTGGGCTTGCATGCCGGGGCGGATCACGCTGGCGTAGTTCTGCGGCACCGGCACATACAGGCGCAGTTGATGAGTGTCAGCGATGTCGAACAGCTCCGGATCGCTGTCGCTGTCAGCCTTGATCAACTGGCCGATATCGGTGTTGCGGGCGGTGATGGTCCCGGCGAACGGAGCACGAATGGTTTTGTAGTCTTCCAGCGCCGAGAGCCGGGCGTAATCGGCGGCGGCTGCCTGGGCGTTGGCCCTGGCTGCTGCGGCATTGGAGCGTTTTTCATCAGCTTCCTGACGCGACACCGAATGCGTCGCCAGCAGGTTTTGCCAGCGGGTCGCGGTGGTTTCGGCGAGGCGTGCGTTGGCCTGCTCCTGGATCAGCCGCGCATGGGTCTGCGCGACCTGCTGATCGAGGTCCGGGCTGTCGATTTCGCCGAGGATCTGCCCGGCTTTGACCTGAGTGCCAATGTCGGTTTTCCAGTCCTTGAGGTAGCCGCTGACCCGGGCATGAATCGGTGCCTTGCTCCAGGCTTCCAGATGGGCTGGCAGACGCAGGCTATCGCCGTGAATGTTCTGTTGCGGCTGGAACACGCTGACTTGCGGTACGGCTGCGGTTTCGGTCCAGGCGGCTACGGCTTTTTCATGGCGGGTGCGGGCGGCCAGGCCGTTAGCGACCAGCAGCGCGGCCAGGGTCAGGCCTCCGATGCCCACCAGCATCAGGCGTTTGCGCGACGGTTTTTGATCAGGCGACATGAGAGCTTTCTCCAGCAAAATTTTCTTCAGCAATAGCGCGAGATTGACGTCCGTGGACCAGGCTGAACACCACCGGAACGAACAGTAGAGTGGCAGTGGTCGCGAGGATCAGGCCGCCGATGACGGCGCGGCCCAGTGGTGCGTTCTGTTCTTCGGACAGGGCCAGCGGCAGCATGCCGATGATCATCGCCAGGGCCGTCATGCACACCGGGCGAAAGCGCGTGTAGCCGCCTTCCAGCGCCGCCTTGAGGGCATCGCCATGTTCCGCCAGGCGTTCGCGACAGAAGCTGACCACCAGAATCGAGTTAGCGGTAGCCACCCCCATGCAAAGGATTGCCCCGGTCAGAGCCGGCACCGATAACGAGGTGCCACTGAGAAAGAGCATCCAGACAATCCCGGCGAGCGCTGCGGGCAGGGCGGTGATGATCACGAACGGATCGACCCAGGACTGAAAATTGACCACGATCAGCAGATAAATCAGCACCACCGCACCCAGCAAGCCGAAGCTCAGCCCACTGAAGGCTTCATGCAGGGCGTCGATTTGCCCGTGCAGGCTGATCACCGAACCCTTGGGTCGCAAGGAAGCGGTGTCGTCCAGAATTTTCTGGATGTCCTTGGCCACGCCGCCGAGGTCACGGCCCTGCACGTTGGCGTACAGGTCCAGGGTCGGCATGACGTTGTAGTGACTGACGACCGCCTCGCTCTGCCCCCGGGAAATGCTCGCCAGGCCGCCGAGGATCTGCGAGCGCCCGTCACTGCCGGTGACCGGCAACGCTTCCAGCGATGGCAGGCTGTCCAGGCGATATTGCGGGGTGGCCGCGACCACTCCATACGACACGCCGTTGGCCGGGTTTAGCCAGAAGGTCGGCGCGACCTGGGAGCTGCCGGCCAGGGACGCGACCATGCTGTTGGTCACGTCACGTTCGGTGATGCCCAGGCCATTGGCCCGCAGTCGGTCGACCTTGACTTGCAGCGACGGATAACCGGTGGACTGCTGGATTCGCAGGTCGGCAATACCGGCCACATGTTGCAGGCGTCGCTCCAGTTCCACCGCGTAGGCACGGTTGGCGTTGCTATCGGGTCCGGAGATTTTCACGTCCAGCGGTGCCGGTGCGCCGAAGTTGAGGATCTGGCTGCTGATGTCCGCTGGCAGAAAAGCGAAATGGCTGCCGGGGAAGCTTTCGGGCAAGGCCTCGCGCAGCCGCTTCACGTAGTCGGCGGTGGGGCTGTGTTCCGTTTTGAGGGTGACTTGAATGTCACCGTCCTGGGGACCGATGGTGCCGCTGTTGCTGTAGGCCATGTCGATACCGCTCAGCGGGATACCGATATTGTCGACGATCGTGTCCAGTTGCTCGGCCGGAATGATCTCGCGAATGCGTGCTTCGATCCGGTCGAAGGCCGCAGCGCTTTCTTCGATCCGCGTGCCCAGTGGCAAGCGCACGTGCAAGGACAGCGCGCCGGCGTCGGTGGCCGGGAAAAAGTCCTGGCCCAGGCTCGGTAGCAGCGCAAAGGAAGCCAGGACACAGGCCAGAAATCCCAACAGGAATCGCTTGCGGTATTCCAGAGCCAGTTGCAGCAACCCGTAGTAGGTGTCCCGCAGGTTTGAAAATCGCTGTTCGAATCCCTGCTGGAAATTCAGCAGCGCTTGCAGCAACGGATGCCGAGGCGTGTGGTGATGTTCGCCCTCATGATGATTGATGAATTCATCTTCCGGGTGATGCCCCGGACCTTGCTCGGGCACATGAGGTTTGAGCAGGAACATCGCGAGGGTTGGCACCAGTGTCCGCGAGAGGATGAACGAACTGGCCATGGCGAAGATCACCGCCAGGGCCATCGGCCGGAACAGGTATCCGGCGATGCCCTGCAGCAGGAACATCGGCACGAACACGATGCAGATACACAGCAGCGATACGAAGGCCGGACCGACAATCTGTTTCGCACCGTCGAGGATCGCGGTCTTCACCGCCTTGCCTTGTTCCAGATGCCAGTTGATGTTCTCGATGGTCACCGTGGCATCGTCCACCAGAATCCCCACCGCCAACGCCAGCCCTCCAAGGGTCATGACGTTCAGGGTCTGGCCGCTGGCGGCCAGCAGGGCGATGGCCGACAGCACCGCCAGCGGAATCGAGGCTGCGATGATCAGGGTCGAACGCCAGCTGCCGAGAAACAGCAGAATCATCGCGCTGGTCAGCAAGGCGGCGATGATGCCTTCCCGGGCTACGCTGCCCACCGACTGTTTGACGAACACCGAAGCGTCGCCCAGCAACGAGGTCTTGAGCGATGGTGGCAGGGTTTCATTGATGCGCGGCAGCATCTGGCGAATGCCGTCGATGATCGACAGGGTGGAGATGTTGCCGTTCTTCAAGGCAGGCATCAGCACGGCGCGTCGGCCGTCGACTCGCACGATATTGGTCTGTGGCGGTGAGCCGTCACGCACGTGGGCCACCTGGCCGATGGTGATCAGCGCGCCGTCGACCGTCTTGATCGGCAGGTCGTTGAGTTCGTCGATGGCTTGCGGGCTGTTGTTGAGCAACACCGTGTATTCATTGGGGCCGAGCTTGGCGGTGCCCACCGGGATGATCTGGTTTTGAGCCGCCAACGCGTTACCCACGTCCTGCGCCGAGAGCCCCTTGGCAGCCAGCGCCTGAGGGTCGAGGTCGAGGGTGATCTGGCGCTGCTTGCCGCCCATGGGGGTGGGGATCGCCAAGCCCGGGACCGAAGTCAGTGGCAGGCGGATACTGTTCTGCACCAGGTCGCGAATTTTCGCTTCCGACAGGGTCGGGCTGGAGAACGCCATCTGCAGGATTGGCACCGTGGAGGCGCTGTAGTTCAGGACCAGCGGCGGGGTAATCCCCGGGGGCATCTGTTTCAGGACTGTCTGTGACACCGCCGTAACCTGGGCATTGGCGGTACGGATATCGACGCCTGGCTGGAAGAAAATCTTGACGATGCCCATGCCCGGCAGCGATTGCGACTCGATATGTTCGATGTCGTTGACCGTGGTGCTCAGGGAGCGCTCATAGGTATAGATCACCCGTCCGGCCATATCCTGCGGGGCCAGTCCGTTGTATTGCCAGACCACTGCAATCACCGGAATGCCGATGTCGGGGAAGACATCGGTCGGTGTGCGCAGCGCAGCCATGGGCCCGATGATGCAGATGAAAATTGCCAGCACGATAAACGTGTAGGGCTTTAGCAGTGCAGTCTTTACCAGCCCGAGCATGCCGTAAACCTCCGAGGAGTTGAGTTGCAATCCTCGGCAGTCTTGCGGTTGCAAACTAACAATTTGCCTTCACCGGAATGAAGAAATTTTTACCGATTTCCTGAAAATCCTTTCACCTGGATTCATTTGTCTGCACCTGCCTGTCTCGCCACTCTGATGCTCAAGCCGATGGGCTGCTTTCAACCCTGACGACGACATCGGCTGTCATTTGCGAGGTTTTTTTCAATGACATTCAAACCCCTGTTACTGATTCCAGGTCTTGGCCTGGCCTGCCTGTTGTCCGCCTGTGCGGGGCCGGTTCCCAAGTCCGATCCGAGCGACGCCTGGATTGGTCTGCAACAACCCTCGAGCAGCAGTTTGCTGGCGGATCGGGTCGATGGCCGGCGAGTCGACGATGGTCGCTATTTCGAGGTCAAGCCTGGCGCTCATCGCCTGCAGATGACGCTGCTGACCGGGGCAGATGGCGACTCGGTCGAGCCCACTTGCATGGGGCATCTTCAATACAGCGGCTTTCAGGCAGGTGAGCATTACCAGATAAATACGTCGAGCGAGGGGCAGTCCGCCAGCGCCCGCCTGGTCGATTCCCACGGCAAGCAAGTCGCGCAAAGCGACCGCTTCAAGTGTTTGTAGACCAGCTTTCCAACGATTGGTGATTGACCTGCAGGCATGCCGGGGTCTGTGTTTTTTACATGAGAGAGAGTCATTCGATGACACTTAAACAACTGCTGCTGATTCCTGGCCTGAGCGTGGCCTGTCTGTTGTCCGCCTGTGCCGGCCCGATGCCAAAACCTGATCCGGGCATGGCCTGGATCGGGCTTCGGGATGAGGCACCCAATGACATGCTGGCGGAACGGGTGGATGGCAAACGTATCGATGACGGACGCTTTTTCGAAGTGACCCCCGGTGCTCATGATCTGGCCGTGACGCTGTTCGAGATCCCGAGTGGTGACTCGAACCAGCAGGACTGTCAAGGCGAGGTCCACTACAACCAATTCAAGGCGGGCGAACACTACACACTGGTGGAGTCGAGCCTGGGGCAGGAAGTCAGTGCACGTCTGGAGGACTCCCACGGTCAGCAAGTCGCACAGACTGGCGACTTTAGATGCATGCCGGGGTAAACACATCCAGGGGCCGTCGTGCGCGACTGAAACTGGCCAGATCGGCGCACTAAGGTTTTGCCCGAACCGGATCTAATCGGGACGACAATCCAGAATCAGCCGAGCGCCTCCATGCTCACGGGTTCCGACCTCCAGTCTGAACCCGTGCAGATCGATGATCGCGGCAACAATCGATAGTCCCAGTCCGAAGCCGCTCTGCTGGTGAGCGCTGTCGCAGCGATAGAAGCGCTGGAATACCGCCTCTCGTTCAGCGGGAGGAATTCCCGGGCCGGAGTCCAACACTTCGATCCGTGTGCTGCCTTCATGACTGACGGCCTTGAGGATGACCTCACCGCCGTGCGGTGTGAACTTGATCGAATTGCTCAGCAGGTTGGCCAGCGCTTCGAACAGCAATGCCCGGTCGCCGTCCAGGGACGGCAGCGATTGCGGTAGCTGCAACCGCAGGGTGAGTTGGCGCTCCTCGGCAAGCGGCAAATAGAAGTCATGAACCTCCTTCAACAACGTCATTGGATCGAACTGGATGAACGCGGAGCGACGCTGATGATCTTCCAGTTCAGAGATGCGCAGCAGGCCGCGAAAGCGCGCCATCAACGTATCGGCTTCGGCAATGACCTTGTTCATTTGCAAGGCCTGCGGCGAACCTTCACTGGCCTGTTGTTGAATGCGGTAGAGCTGCGTCCGTATATGGGTGAGGGGGGTGCGCAAGTCATGGGCAATGTTGTCGCATGTACCTTTGACTTCATTCAGCAACCGCTCGATGCGATCAAGCATGGCGTTGGCGATAGCCGCGAGCATATCCAGTTCGTCGCGTCGATCCGACAGCGGCAGGCGTTGGGTCAGTTTGCCGGCGACAATGGATTGCGCACTGGCCTGAATCGCTCGAATCCGGTGCAGTGGGCGGCGGCGCAACAATTGCCAGGCAGCGATGCCGGGAATGATGGTCAGGGAAATACCCCAGAGCAGCGCATGCCAAATGATCAGGGTGACTGCGAGTAATGAACCGTTATCCCGAACCAGTACCAGCCAGCGGTCATTCTGGATGTGGGTCGCGATGGCATAACAACTGGACTGCGGCAGCGCCGGATCGTCGGAATCTACGCAGCTGTTCAATTCGTGAATCTGGCCGTCCAGAGGCAGTTGTGCAGGGATTTTCCGGATCGCTCCGTTCAGCGGTTTTTTTTGGCTGTCGAATACCCCAAAGGCATCCACGTTCGGCATATCGAACTGCATGCTGGTGGTCAGCGCTTCGATCAGTTGATCGCCTTGAAAACGCGAGAGCAGGTGCTGGCGCTGCATCAACGAGTGTTTGGCCAGACGGTTCATGTAACCGGAAACTTCGTAATAGAGCCCGCCCATCAGGACGCCGCTCCAGATCACGAACAACGTACTGTAGAGCGCCAGCAAGCGACTGGTCGAAGAGCTCCAGCCTTTAGAGGGGTTCAGCAATGACATAGCCCGAGCCTCGCATCGTCCGGATCAAGGGAGTCATGCCGGGAGGATCGATCTTCTTGCGCAGGCGCCCGATATGCACGTCGATCAGGTTGGTTCCCGGGTCGAAGTGATAACCCCATACTTCTTCGAAAATCATCATCCGCGAGAGAACTTGTCCCGGATTGCGCATCATGAATTCCAGCAGTTTGTATTCGGTGGGCAGCAGATTCAGCGGCTGATTGTTGCGAATGGCTTCGTGACTGATCAGGTTGAGTTCCAGATCGGCGACTCTAAGGGTGGTTTCGAATTCCCTGACCGGGCTTTTACGCCGCAGCAGCACTTCGACACGCGCGGCCATTTCGTCGGTGGCGAACGGCTTGGAGAGGTAGTCGTCACCGCCGGCACGCAGACCGCGTACGCGTTCGTCAACATCGGAGAGGGCGCTGATCATCAGGATGGGCGTCACCACGCCAATGGTACGCAGTGTGGTGACAATGGCCAGGCCATCGAGCTCGGGGAGCATACGGTCGAGCGTGATCAGATCGTAATTGCCACTGACCGCGCTCACCAGGCCTTCACGGCCATTGTCCACCCAGTCCACTTCAAATCCATGGCTTTGTAACTCGGCCACGATTTCCTTAGCCGTAACGGCATCATCTTCTATGGTCAAAATACGGGACATATCGGTTACCTAATGAAAAGACATTACCGGATGTCCAATTTTGCCAATAAAAATTGCCTGACTTTCTGATGAAAATTTCATGTTGGTGTGCCGAAGGCGCAGGCTGGCAGTTGATCAGCGCACTCGAGTCATCCCGCCTGAAAACAAAACACCCTGCGAAAGCTAGCCCTCGCAGGGTGTTCAGGTGACCATCTGATAAAGCCTCTTGCCGGTTTCACGGCAATAGGGTGGGCTGTCACCGGCTTATTCGGCTTTGATCTGCACGCTCTTTTCGCCTTTGATCATCAGGCTGCCGTTGGCCATTTTCACGTCTCCTCTTGCTCGTATCCCGAGGTGGGCCGCGAGCATCCCGCTTCCAGATGTCGATAGGTGTCGATATCTGTCAAACAGAGCATTTTCCTGCCATCCCTGAGTTCAATCCAGAACGTAACCTCTGCATCAGCCCGGGCCATGGCGGTGTCTGTCATGGACCAGGTGGGGGCTATAGCCATTGCAGCGGCCAAGCCCATTCCGGCACAGCCATGTGTCAGTGTGATCGGGGTTTGGTTTACAACGTTGATGTGTTTGATATCGGTAACCAGGACATTGATACCAGGCCACGGATAGAGTGCTGTCTCGATACTGACAACACCGGATTCGTACGCCCCCACTCCATGAAGAAAATCACCAGCTAGAACTTTTATTTTAGCCATGTGGAAATCCTCCCGACATCTGTTGCATCAGGGGCTATTGATGTTTTGTGATKACCTCGACGGCGGCCCATTTGACGCAGGGCATCGCAACCCGGTTCGCCACCAAACGTCAACAGATCCAGATTATTCCACGCCCCAAAAAGGGGCGCGTCAACGACTCTGCGACGAAATACGGTTGAACTGATGTCGGAGAGGGAGATAGAAGTTTGTGAGGACAAGGGCTGTCAAAGGCTAATAACCGCCACCGCCCATCCCGCCGCCCGTACTGCCAGATGGCTCTCTGGCCTTTTGCTGCATATGACTCCATTCCGCACACGTCATAAAGCTTTTGTGGTCGACTTTGCCTCGACCATCAAAACTGACGTTGAACGTGTGCTTTTGGCCGGCTTGCGTGAGCATGTAGTCAAAACAGGTGCCGGGCTCGACGGTGCGATCGCTGATTGATAAAGGCTTGCCGCCGATTTGCTGGACTTGATCCTTGCTCATGCCCATTTCTACCTTTGCGACCAGCGGTTGCTCTCGATAGACCGATGTCTCGGAGCTGCATCCTGCCACCGCGGACAGCACGACGACCAGTGCGAATAGACGAGTGTTCATGACTGGGCTCCCGAAAGTGAGTGTCGTGAAGAAACTCTTGGGTACATCAATAAAAGTAAAGTCGAGTTCGGCGGTGCACGCCAAATATCCTCAGGGCTGAGGAATTGGGGCGTGCGAGGGAAGGGCAGATAACAGAAAGCCCACGCGTGGTGGGCTTTTTGTTTGGGGGCTGGGTCCGTCAGCGATCTGGAGTGTGCTCCTGGGCCCAGAGGCTATCAACGACGAGGCGACGAAGCGTCAGGCCAGCATGCGGGACTTGCGAAAAGGAGCAGGAGCGACGTTCGGATGCGCGCGAAAAGGTTCCTTTTCGATAGATTTGTTCTCAATTCTGCAACAGAACGTTCTCTCAATTACGCTGGATGTCTACCCGGCCTCGCGTTACATTTGCCACATTTTATTGCAGGGAACAATTATGCGAATTTTGATCGGCGCGCTTGCTGTTGCAGCGTTGGCTGGGTGCTCTTTGCCAGCATCCTTGGTGCCGGGTGAACCCAATGTCAGCGAGATCACTGCCAAGGTTCCCAAGGATTACGCCCAGTGCGTTCTGCCGGCCTGGCAGCGTGAGATCCCTAAAACCACCCAGACTACGATTTCAAACGGCTACAGGATTACTGCGCCAAGCGTTGTGACGGCCGATGAGACGCTGGATATCGTGAAGTACAAGAATGGGAGCCGCATATCGCTGTATCAAGGCCCGCCGTGGGCCAAATCCAGCGCGCTGATGAAGTCGGTGCACGACTGTTTGTAGCTCATGAGTCAGCAGGGCGGGGGGAAACTGACGTCGCCCCCCCTCAATAAACTTATAGATGCAGCCACGCCAGCGAACCCAGCACGACGCTAATGCCTGCTGCACTGTACGCCATCCGTTTCAGCCATTCCTTGCGCGTCAACAAGGTGATCGCCGCCAGCGAAATTGCAATCTGAATCGCCGTCATTGCCTGTGCCCAACGGTGATGCTGGTGCAATGCCAATTCTGATTTTGCATCCCACTCGCGAGCTTCGGCTTCGAGTTCTTCCGCTTTCTTGCGCACTGCTTCCTTTTCGGTCTTGTAGCGTTGCGCTTCGGCGGTGTAGTGCGCGGCATCCAGGCCGGGGATGTGAATCGCCAGTTCAGAGAGGTTTTGTCGGCTGGATTTCGCCTGGTAGTAATTCCACTCGTTGGAGGCTTCGGTTTTCTTGATGGCAGCGTTGTTCTTGTCCATCGCCGCTTCGCTTTCCGTGGAGCCCGCCTGATAGCTGAGCATGGCACCGATGGTCGCCATGATCGCGGTCATCACCGCTATCTTGCTGGCAAAACTGTCTCCGCGGGCCTGGGCGTGCTCGGTAGCGTGTTCCAGATGCTTTTCGTGCGGGCTAGGGACTTCGAAGTCTTCAGTCATGACTTTGGTCTTTGGGGAGTGAATAAGTATCAAATTGTAACTGGAGTGAATGCCAAAGGCGCTATCTCAATCATCCGGGCCATTGCGACTTGCATACTGCTGCAACCCTTCAACCAACGCGTCGAAGGTCGCGCGGCAGCGCGGGCTGTTGCGCAAGTCCTCGTGCATGGTGACCCAGGTTTCCAATCCCAGCGAAAACGTCGTCGACAGTACACGTTGCAATGCTCCATCACGCTTGGCCAGCGGAACCTGGCAGAAGCCGATACCGGCCCCCGCGCGTATCAATGCCAGCTGCGCCAGATCGCTGTCGCTGCTCAGTGAGAAGAGCTGGCGGTCAATGCCTTTGATGGACTTGCTGATACTGCGGATAAAGGCGTTCGGCTGGTCGTAGCCGATGATCGAATGGCTGGCCAGTTCGTTGAGGTCGCGCGGCATGCCATGTTGGCTCAAGTACTCGGCGTGTGCATGCAGCCCGAGTTCGATATGACCGATCCGACGTGCCACCAGTTGCTCTTGGCGGGGGCGCATCATGCGCACGGCGATGTCCGCTTCCAACTGCAAGAGATCCACCACGCGGTTAGTCAGTACAAGTTCTACTTTCAATGCCGGGTGTTGTTGGCGAAGCCGCGTGATGATTGGCGGCAACACCTCGACGCCAATCACATCACTGGCTGAAATACGGATAATCCCCTGAACTGCCGCACCTTGACTTGAGGCGGCTCGCTCAATCGAGGCCGCTGTATTTTCCATGGTTTGTGCGTGGGCGCGCAGGGTCAGTGCCACTTCGGTGGGCATCAGCCCTGTTTGTGATCGTGTAAACAAAACCACATCCAGCGCTTTTTCGAGCGCGGCGATGTGCCGGCCGACCGTAGGCTGTGTGATGCCGAGCAAGCGCGCCGCGCCCGACAGCGATCCTTCATTGAGTACCCCCAGGAAGGATCGATAGAGCTCCCAACCAATATTCGATGCCATGCATAAATGTATAGCGTCACGCTGATCTTCTGCAATTTATCTATAGCGTCCATTCGCTCAGGATCAAGCCCTCTATAACACTTGAAGGTGTCGGGATGAACAGCAACAAAGCGCTGGTACTGGGAGCGACAGGCGGGATTGGCGGGGAAGTGGCGCGTCAATTGAAAGACGCCGGTTGGGAGGTGTGCGCGCTAACACGTCATCTTGAGAAGGGTATCGATCAACACGCGGGTATCACATGGTTGCGCGGTGATGCACTGAATCGGCAGGAGGTTATCGAGGCCGCGAAGGGCTGTTCGGTGATTGTGCATGCGGTCAATCCGCCGGGCTATCGTCGATGGCCGGAGCTGGTGTTGCCGATGCTCGACAACACCATCGCTGCGGCCGTGGTCGAGGGTGCAACCATCGTGCTGCCCGGCACGGTTTATAACTTTGGCCCTGATGCTTTTCCGGTATTGCATGAAAGCTCACCGCAGCAGCCGCTTACCCGAAAAGGCGCTATTCGGGTGGAGATGGAGCAGCGCTTGCGCAAGGCTGCTGAAAAGGGTGCTCGTGCGCTGATCGTTCGCGCCGGGGATTTTTTCGGGCCGCGAGCCGGTAGCAACTGGTTTTCCATGGGCTTGATCAAGCCGGGGAGGCCCGTCAAGGCAGTGAGTTATCCAGGTGAGCAGGGCGTTGCTCACCAGTGGGCCTATCTGCCTGATGTTGCGCGGACCATGGTCGAGTTGCTGGAGCGCCGTACCTCACTTCACGCCTTCGAAAGCTTTCATATGGCCGGCCACCTGGACACCGACGGTACCTGTATGAGCGGTGCTATCCAGCGTGTTGTTAATCGGCACATAGGCATCAAGCCGCGAGTGACAGCGTTCCCGTGGTGGTTGCTGACGCTGGCTTCACCTTTTGTCGTGACCTTCCGTGAAATGCTGGAAATGCGTTATTTGTGGCGTACGCCGGTGCAGATGGACAATGCGCGATTGATCGCGGTGCTGGGGCGCGAGCCGCATACACCGTTGGATGAAGCTGTCGAAGCGGCGTTGCTGGGCATGGGGTGTATCCGTCAAGACGGCTTGGCGACTTATTCCTGATGCAAGAGCGCCAACAACTGTCTCCATTGGCGGTCACTGACTGCCTCGAGTTTCGCAGACAAAATAATTGCTCTTTCGATTCTTGGCAGTGAGATCTACTGTCAGCTTTTTCGCTGCAGCCATGCATTGTTTGTAAGCGTCAGCGTGTACCCAGTGTTCGACGGGTATCACCTGGCAGTCAGTACGGGAGGCGTCAGTGCATAGGTACAGCAGCAAAAATACTGTCATACGACCTCCCATGCACCCAACATCAAAACCGTGGGCTGAACTTAGTCCTTAGTATGTATGTCTCTCCAGCTTCAGCCAGCAGCATGGCTGATACTCAGTCAATAAAGGAATGCCACGTGATCATAACCACCACTCAATCCATCGAAGGCCGTCAGATCGCAGCCTACCTGGACATTGTTAGCGCCGAATCCGTGCAGGGCATCAACGTTGTGCGGGATATGTTCGCCGGAATGCGGGATTTCTTCGGCGGGCGCTCCCAGACGCTGGAAAGGGCGTTGAAGGAGGCACGAGCCCAGGCAACGGAAGAACTCAAGGAGCGTGCACAGAGTCTTCGGGCGGATGCGGTGGTCGGGGTGGACTTCGAGATCAGCATGCCCTCCGGCAAGGGCAGTATGCTGATGGTGTTCGTGACGGGAACGGCAGTGACGCTCAAGTAGGCTGACTGACGTTTTATCTGTCAGAAACAGGTCGATGAGGTCTGAGGCTTTTCCTGGCCGTTCGTCGGGTGTTGCGCATTTGAATCGGTGGTCCGGGAATGACCGGCTAGTCTCAAAAACCTTGAGGTCGGTATTTCTTTAGGCGATCAGTTGCTTGCCGGTATCGATCTGTCTGGAGGGACTGATAGATGAGCATTCCTTACATTGAAGATGATGGTGCTGAGTATCCGGTCAACAATTGTGTGCAATGTGGCCAGACGGATTATGTGGCGGGGTTTGGTGAAACGCCGACAAAGCCGGGCAAGGCCAGGCTGCCGGTGGTGACAAAAACCACCGCAAAGCCGTTCATGCCCAAGATCTCAGCGCCTGTACGCAAGTAATCGAAAATTAGACTGGCCCCGCCATTGAGCGGGGTTTTTTGTGAGTGGTGTCTAAGCGTGTGGCGTGGTGCAGGGGGCGTGAAGGCTTACGACGTGTCATGCGCGGTATCAACATTAATGATTCTCGGGCGTTTCTTTCACGCTTCTTTCACAAGCATATCCGTAGGCTCAACTCATCCGTTAAAAAGCAATTCCATTAGCCCGTCTCCCCAGCGGGCTTTTTTTTTGCCTGCGATAAAACTCTTTGCGTATAAACTGTCCAACCCTCGCGCTCATGAGGGTTGGGCCGGTTCTTTGATTGAATCGACGGCCTTTTTAAGCATCCGGTTTTTTACTAATCAGTACCCTTTTTGAGGTTCATGTCATGCGTTTAACTTTGCCTGCTCTGGTTCTGGGTCTTCTGGTCGCTCAAGGCGCAATGGCCGGTGATGGCAGCGCAGCCCTCGGCGGCGGCCTGGGTGGTGCGCTGGGTAATGTGGTCGGTCAGAAGCTTGGTGGCAGCACCGGCGCGGCGATCGGTGCAGGTGTTGCAGGCGCTGCAGGCAGTGCTGCCGGCGCGAAAAAGGGCCATCGCGCTAAAGCAGCAATCGGCGGTGGTGTAGGTGCAGCAGGTGGTTCGGTCATCGGCAACTCGCTGGGCGGCAAGACCGGTTCCGCCATTGGTGCTGGCCTTGGTGGCGCAGCCGGCGGCGCGCTCATGGGCAAGTAAGCGCACTGGTTCCAGCGATACGATTTGAAAAAGCCCGGCTAATTGCCGGGCTTTTTCGTTTTCGGTTATTCGACCCCTGGCACCCCAGGCTAGTGCGCTACCTGAATCCAGAGCCTGCAATGCCCGGGACTTCACAACTCCAGCTGATCAGCCCTGATCCCGAACGCCATGGCGATCTTTTCCCGAGTGGCTCGGCGCGGTTTGTTTACCGCCTCCTGCTGGGCGAACGCAGGTTGTGAAATCCCCATTCGCTTTGCCACTTCTTCCTGCGTCAGGTTCAAGTGTTCGCGCCAGGCGCGGATTGGGGTGGCACCGTCGACAATACGGCTGACCACCTGATGAGGAATCAGCTCGGTGCCGCCGTGTTGAGCGACATATTGCTGGTAGGGGATGACCACAAAGGCCGGCTCACCGTCCGGGCCGTTGATGATTTGTATGTCAGTAGGTGCGTTCGTCACGTTTTTTGACCTCTTGAATGCTGACCACCTGGACCGAGCCGTCCCAGTCAAACAGAACCCGGTAGTTAGCAACTCTCAGGCGATACCCGCAATTGTGCAGGGCCAGCGCCTTGACGTTTATTGCGTCGGGCATGCGCTCCAGCTGCGTTACGGCATCGCGGATTTGCGCCCGGTGCTCCGTGTGTACCCTGAGCAGTTGTTTTACGGCTTTGCGGGTCCAGTAGATTTCGTTCATGAGAGCTTAATAAGTCTTCCATAAGTTATGCAATGGTTTTCTTATATTTATATAAGTAACCGTGCGGCGCTTTCCTTGCGCTCACTACACACCCTAGGCCGTGATCTGAGGGGGGGGACGGCAAACAGTTGCCGCATGTGAACCGCGCTCGTTATGCTGCTGTGCCCTTTGGTCGATCCTTTTTCGATCGATCAAGACACTGGCCGTACCTGAGCCGCTTCCCGGAATGTTGTGTTGATAACGGATCAGATGCGATGAATGCACCGCTCGACTTCGGCCCGATCAAGGCCGTGATTTTCGATATGGATGGTTTGCTGCTCGATACCGAGGGTATCTACACCGAGGTCACGCAAATCATTGCTGAACGCTACGGCCGAACCTTCGACTGGCACATCAAGCAGAACATCATCGGCCGCGGTGCTGGCGATCTGGCGCGCTATGTCGTCGAGGCGCTGGACCTGCCGATCAGCGCCGAAGAGTTTCTGCTGATCCGCGAGCCATTGATGCGTGAACGTTTCCCGCGTGCGCTGGCGATGCCGGGGGCGCAGGAGCTGGTTCAGCATCTGAAGGCGAACAATATTCCGATTGCCGTGGGCACCAGCTCTTCGAGTCAGTCATTCGGGCAGAAAACCACGTTGCATGGCGATTGGTTTGCGCTGTTCGACACCATTGTGACCGCTGATGACCCTGAGGTCGGCGCGGCCAAGCCAGCGCCGGATATTTTCCTCATCGCTGCGCGACGTTTGGGGGTGGCACCGCGTGACTGCCTGGTGTTTGAAGACTCGCCGTTTGGCGTCACCGCTGCAAAAGCCGCGGGGATGACCGCGATTGCCGTGCCGGATGCGGCCATGGCCGACGAAAAGTACGCGCATGCCGACAGCATTCTGCGTACGTTGAAAGCGTTCCAACCGCACACCTACGGCTTGCCGGCACTCGAACAGGTGTAAAGAACGCTGAACGACAAAACGCCGGGCAACCTGATCAAAGGTTGCCCGGCGTTTTTTTATGCTGCAAAAAAGCTGAATCAGGCGCCAAAACCACCGTCGATGCTCAGGCTGGCACCGGTGATGTAGCCGGCCTMCGGGCCGACCAGGTACGCAACGAAACTGGCGATCTCGGCGGCGGTGCCATAACGACCAACAGCCATCAAAGGAATCAGGCTCTCGGCGAAATCACCGTGGGCCGGGTTCATGTCGGTATCGACCGGGCCAGGCTGCACGTTATTAATGGTGATGCCGCGCGGGCCCAGGTCGCGGGACAGGCCTTTGGTCAGGCCGACCAGCGCTGCCTTGCTCATGGCGTAAGGGCCGCCACCGGCGAAGGGCATGCGGTCGGCGTTGGTGCTGCCGATGTTGATGATTCGACCGCCTTCGGTCATGTGTTTGGCCGCTTCTTGAGTCGCGATGAACACACTGCGTACGTTGATCGCCAGGGTTTGGTCGAAGTCTTCGAGTTTGAAATCTTCCAGAGGGGCGACGGCCAGTACGCCGGCGTTGTTGACCAGAATATCGAGGCCGCCAAAGCTTTCGACGGTGCTGTTGACGGCATTGCGAATGGCGACTGCATCAGCGCTGTCGGCTTTGATGGCCAGGGCTTTGCCACCGCTGGCGATGATGCTGTTTTGCAATTCTTCAGCCTTGGCTGCCGAGCTGACGTAAGTGAAGGCAACCGCTGCGCCTTCAGCGGCCAGGCGTTTGACAATGGCGGCGCCGATGCCGCGGGAGCCGCCCTGGATCAGAGCTACTTTACCGCTGAGGTTCTGAGTGGTCATGTCGATCTCCAAAGTCCCGAGGCGAGATGTCTCGGTTGATGGAGCCTAGTATCGATACTGGATTACCCCCTGTGTAGACGGTCATTGCTATAGTCTGTGTAAACCAAAAGTTTATAGTGGCGGCCATGGAAACCTTTAGCAGTATCGAATGCTTCGTGCGCAGCGCCGAGGTCGGCAGCTTCGCCGAAGCCGCGCGGCGCTTGAGCCTGACCCCGGCGGCGGTGGGCAAAAGTGTCGCCAAGCTTGAGGCGCGCCTGGGTGTTCGGCTGTTTCAGCGCAGCACGCGCAGCTTGACGTTGACTGAAGCCGGTCAGCTGTTTCTCGGTGAAGTCAGTGCCAGTCTGCACACCATTCAGAACGCGGTGGCCAATCTGGCCAGCGCCGAAGGGCGCCCGGCCGGAACACTGAAAGTCAGCATGGGCACGGTGTTTGGACGGCTGTACATCGTGCCGTTGCTGGGCGAGTTTCTGCGACGTTTTCCGGCGATCAACCCGGATTGGCATTTCGATAACCGCCAGGTCGATTTGATCGGCCAAGGCTTCGACGCGGCGATTGGTGGCGGTTTTGAACTGCCGCCAGGGGTTGTAGCGCGCAAGCTGACGCCGGCTCACCGGGTATTGGTGGCATCCAGGGATTATCTGGCACAACGCGAGGCGATTCGTGAGCCGGATGATTTAAGTGACTGCGACGGGATTCTGATTCGTTCACCGCAGACCGGCCGCGTGCGCTCCTGGCAACTGACCAGCCGTCGTCAGGAGCACAGCCCGCTGAGCCTCAAGGCGCGGATGACCATGAGTGACTCCGAAGCCGCTTGCGCTACTGCGGCGCAAGGCTTGGGGATTGCGCTGGTGAGCATGCCGTTTGCGGTCGGCTACCTGAACGCCGGCACCTTGCAGCGCGTGCTGCCGGATTGGTACGTCGATGACGGCAACATCTCGATCTACTATGCCGAACACAAACTGTTACCGGGCAAAACGCGAGCGTTCGTGGATTTCATTATCGAGCAGTTCGCCGAACAGCAATTGGCGCAGCGGTTCAGTGCTGTTTGAGTAGGCCTCCAGGCCGAGTCGCTGCCATCGCGGGCAAGCCGCGCCCCCACATCAGCTCCGTGTCGTTTGCAAAATTTGCAATCAATGGAAAACCCCTGTGGGAGCGAGCCTGCTCGCGATGACGGACTGACATTCAACATCGATGTTGATCGTTACACCGCTATCGCGAGCAGGCTCGCTCCCACAGGGGGAGACTTCGTAGAGCAGAAGGATCAGGCTTTCTGGATGATGTTGCCCGCGTGCAAGCCGCATTCTTTCTGCGTGGCTTCTTCCCACCACCAGCGACCTTCGCGCTCGTGCTGGTTTGGCAGCACCGGGCGGGTGCACGGTTCACAGCCAATGCTGATGAAGCCGCGTTCATGCAGGCTGTTGTATGGCAGCTCCAGCATGCGGATATAGCCCCAGATCTCTTCGCTGGTCATTTGTGCCAGCGGGTTGAATTTGTACAGGGTGCGCTCCGGCGTCGAGAATGCGCTATCGATTTCCAGTACGGCAACCTGGCTGCGGGTGCCCGGGCTCTGGTCACGGCGCTGGCCGGTGGCCCAGGCGCTGACGGTGGACAGCTTGCGGCGCAGCGGTTCGATCTTGCGGATGCCGCAGCATTCGCCATGGCCATCCTTGTAGAAGCTGAACAGGCCTTTTTCTTTGACGAACGGTTCGAGCTTTGTATGGTCTGGCGAAACCAGTTCAATCTCGATCTTGTAGTGCTCGCGCACCTGATCGATGAAACGATAGGTTTCCGGATGCAGGCGTCCGGTGTCGAGGCTGAAGACTTTGACGTTCTTGTTGATCTTCCAGGCCATGTCCACCAGCACCACGTCTTCGGCGCCGCTGAAGGAGATCCACAGGTCGTCCCCGAACTCGGCAAAGGCGAGTTTGAGAATGTCCTGGGCGGATTTGTTGGCATAGGTCGCAGCGAGTTCAGTGACGTCGAACGATGGGCTCATCAGGGCGGTTTCCTACAGGTCGGTGGCGCTAAGCGCTCTATATGGTGGCGATGGTAGCAAAATCCCGAAGCGACGGGGGCGCTCCTCTGCGTTGCGTCGGTCGGTATGTCTCGCTAGAGTTCGGCAGTCCTTTTGCTCGCTCAACTCAATAATCAGTACAAATAGGAGTGTCTTGTGGAAATTGCCTGTCTCGATCTGGAAGGTGTATTGGTCCCGGAGATCTGGATCGCCTTTGCCGAAAAAACCGGGATCGAATCCCTCAAGGCAACCACCCGGGATATTCCCGATTACGACGTGCTGATGCAGCAGCGCCTGCGCATCCTCGACGAGCACGGCCTGAAGCTGTCCGACATTCAGGAAGTGATCGCCACCCTGAAGCCACTCGACGGTGCCATCGAGTTCGTCAACTGGCTGCGCGAGCGGTTCCAGGTGGTGATTCTTTCTGACACGTTCTACGAATTCTCCCAGCCGTTGATGCGTCAACTGGGCTTCCCGACCTTGCTCTGCCACCGTCTGATAACGGATGACACCGGTCGGGTGACGAGCTATCAACGGCGTCAGAAAGATCCCAAGCGTCAGTCGGTATTGTCCTTCAAGAGCCTTTACTATCGGGTGATTGCTGCCGGTGATTCGTACAACGACACCAGCATGCTGGGCGAGGCGGACGCAGGGATCCTGTTCCACGCACCAGACAACGTGATCCGCGAGTTCCCGCAGTTTCCGGCGGTGCACAGCTTCGAGGATCTCAAGCGCGAGTTCATCAAGGCTTCGAATCGTGAGCTGAGCCTGTAGGTCATGTGTCGGGGCTGATGGCGCTATCGCGAGCAGGCTCGCTCCCACAAGGACAACGCTGTACCTGTGGGGGCGAGCCTGCTCCGGGCGGCGTTCCGACGATGTTTTTAAAGGCCTTGCAGGGTTTCGAGCAACACCTTCACCTTGGTGATGGACTCCTGATACTCGGCCTGCCAGTCCGAATCGGCGACGATCCCACCGCCACCCCAGCAACAGACCTGCCCATCCTTGACCAGCAAGCTGCGGATGGCGATCGAGCTGTCCATTTCCCCGCGTACGTCCAGATACAGCAGCGAACCGCAGTACAAGCCGCGGCGGGTTGGTTCCAGCTCGTCGATGATTTGCATGGCGCGGATTTTCGGCGCGCCAGTGATCGAGCCGCCGGGGAAGCTGCCGGCGATCAGATCCAGGGCATCTTTGTTGTCAGCCAATTCGCCGGTGACGCTGCTCACCAGGTGATGAACGTTGGGGTAGCTTTCCAGGCTGAACAACTCGGGCACGCGCACCGAGCCAATGCGGCAAGTGCGGCCCAGATCGTTGCGCAACAGGTCGACGATCATCAGGTTTTCCGCACGATCTTTGGGGCTGGCCAATAGTTCGGCGGCGTTGGCCGCGTCTTCGGCGGCGTTCTGGCCGCGCGGACGGGTGCCTTTGATCGGGCGGGTTTCTACGTGGCCTTCGCTGACTTTGACGAAACGCTCTGGCGACAGGCTCAGCACCGCGCCGCCGTCAGGCAGGCTCTGGAAGCCAGAGAACGGTGTTGGGCAAGCTGCCCGCAGCGCGCAATACGCCGTCCACGGATCGCCTTGGCATTGTGCGCGAAAGCGTTGTGCGAAGTTGACCTGATAGCAGTCGCCGGCCTGGATGTACTGCTGGATACGCACGAACGCCTGCTGATAGTCACTGGCGCTTAGGTCGGGATTCATGGCGCCGTTCAGGGTGAACGGCGCGACAGCAGCAGTCGCGGGCTGGCCAAAGAGTTCGATCAGACGTTGGCGCTCGGATTCGATCAGGTTGGGATGGAACACCAACTGACTGCTACCGATCAGGTGATCGCTGATCAACGCCCAGTCATACAGGCCAAAGCGCGCGTCGGGCAGTTGCAGGTCATCGTGAGCCTGGGAGGGCATGGCCTCCAGGTGACGGCCAAAATCGTAACTGAGGTAGCCGATCAAGCCACCGGCGAACGGTAGTTCGTAGGGGGCAGGGATCGCTGCATCGCCGAGCCGGGCCAGCGTCGCGCGCAGGCGTTGCAGGAACGCGCCGCCACTTTCGTCAGGCGATACCGCCAGTGTTGCCAGTGGCCAGGCGCTGAGCACGTCATAACGTCCACGCTCGGCACTCGGCCGGCCACTGTCGAGCAGCACGCTGCCCGGGGCATGACGAATCGCCGCGAAATACTCGGCGGGGTTGGCGCGATAGGGAAGCGGGTATACGGAGCAGGTCAACATGAGCGGGGTAGATCAGCCATCGAGGCGGGGGTGGCGATTGTAGTCCTCTGCGGGATTTGCTCCTAGAGGGGATGTCGGTGATTGGCAGGTTGGAGGCAGGGCTGAAGGCTTGGGTGAATGTCAGGCTGCCATCGTCGGAACGCCGCCCGGAGCCGGCTCCGGGCGGCGTTCCGATGGCTTTCAGCTCTTCCAGGCGTGCCTCGACCGCATGAGTGCGCGTGGTCAACCCGCAATCATTGGCGATCTGAATGTTCAGCCCGGGCCGCGCATTGAGTTCGAGAATCAGCGGACCTTTTTCCTGGTCCAGCACCATGTCGACACCGATGTAGCCCAGGCCACACAGCTCATAACAGCTGGCGGCGAGCTTCATGAAGCCGTCCCAGTAGGGCAGTTGCACGCCATCTACCGCGTTGGTGGTGTCCGGGTGTTTGAGGATGAATTTGTTCAGCCAGGTGCCGCGCAAGGTCATGCCGGTGGCCAGGTCGACACCGACGCCGATAGCGCCCTGGTGCAGGTTGGCCTTGCCGCTGGATTGCCGGGTGGGCAAACGCAGCATGGCCATCACCGGGTAGCCCATCAGTACGATGATGCGGATGTCCGGCACGCCTTCATAACTGATGCTTTTGAAGATCTGGTCGGGAATCACCCGGTATTCGATCAGCGCGCGGTCGCGGTGACCGCCCAGGGAATACAGGCCGGTCAGAATGCTGGAGATCTGGTGCTCGATTTCTTCATGGCTGATGATCCTTCCGGAAACCGTGCGGTACTGGCCCTCGAAACGGTCGGCGATCACCAGGATGCCGTCACCGCCGGCACCTTGTGCCGGCTTGATCACGAAGTCGCTGTGGTTGCCGATGATGTCGCCGAGCTTTTCGATTTCTTTCTCGGTGGAGATCACGCCGTACATCTCCGGCACGTGAATGCCGGCCTTGATTGCGCGTTCCTTGGTGATGATCTTGTCATCGACAATCGGGTACAGGCTGCGCTTGTTGTACTTGAGTACGTAGTCAGCGTTGCGCCGATTGATGCCCATGATGCCCCGGGCGTGCAGGGCCTTCCAGGTCTTCCAGAAACCGAACATTACGAATCGGCCTTGACGAAGGCTTTGAAGCGCATCAGCTCGGTCAGGCGGTAGCCGCGATAGCGACCCATGGCCAGCATGAAGCCCACCAGGATCAACAGGATCGCCGGGAAGGTGAACACAAAATAAATCAGTTCCGGAATGCTCATGATCAGGTGTCCCAGAGAGGCGGCGAACAGCGTACCGATCGCGACTTTCAACGCATGCCCGGCGCCGCGTTCTTCCCAGGTGATCGACAGGCGTTCGATGGTCATGGTCAGAATCACCATCGGGAACAGCGCTACCGACAGCCCGCGCTCCAGGCCCAGTTTATGGCTGAACAGGCTGATGGCGGCAATCAGCACCACAACGAAGGTCAACACCACCGACAGCCTCGGGAGCATTTGCAGCTTCAGGTGCTCAAGGTAGGAGCGCAGCGACAGCCCCAGTGCCGTGATCACTGTAAACAGCGCAACGCCGAAACCCAAGCCGGTTTCGCGAAAGGCCAGGGCAACTAGCACCGGGGTAAAGGTGCCGAGGGTCTGCAAGCCGATCAGGTTGCGCAGGATCAGGATAACCAGCACGCCGATCGGGATCATCACCATGATCATGAAGGTTTGCTGGGTTTGCAGCGGCAAGCCGTACAGCGAGTAATCAAGGAAGCTGGCGTCGGTATTTTCGTCCGTCAGTTTGGCCAGGCGAATGGCGTTCATTTCGCTGTTGTTCAGGCTGAAGGTGACGTTGGCTTTCTTGCCGCCCTCGACGGTGATCAGGTTGTCATCGCCGGTCCACCACAGCAGACGGTCGGTGGGCAGGCCTTGCTCGCCGGTTTCCGGGTTGAAGTACAGCCAGTCAGTGCCATTGAAGCTACGCAGCCAGAGCTCCGGGGTTTGCGGCTGATCGGCGACCAGGCGGATGGTGTGGACCTTTTCCATCGGTACGTGGGCAATGGACAGCAGCAGCTCGACGATTTTCGCTTTGTGCGCCGGTGACGGATCGCCGGCCAGCAGCAGTTTTGCGTTGTCGTCATTGGCATTGTTGACGCGTTTGATCGCTTCGCCGATGAAGGTCTCGACGTCTGCCGAGTGCTGGCGAATCGGCGCGAGCAGGGCGTCGGCGGCAATTTTTTCCGGGCCTTCGACAGCGATGCTGTCGCGGAAGGTCGGGCCTTTGACTTTGGATTTTTCACCGGTGTAGCGCTTGGTCAGCACCAGGCGGTAGTAAAGCGTCTGGTTGCCCTTGGCCCGGCGTGCGGACCAGGTGACCTTGCGGTTGCCGTCTACGCGGTTGACCGCAACGCCATAGTTGTTGGAGATAAAGCTTTCATTGAGGCTGACGTAGTCGCGACTCAGCGGTGGCACGAACATCTGGATCTTGACCGGGTCCTTGGCACTGGCGACGAACTGGACCTTGGCGTCGATGTTCCACAAGTCGTCGGTGGCGTCTTCGGTCACCGGAATGCCCAGCACGAAAATCTGATAGGCCGTAACTGAAAGGCCCAGCACCACCAATAGGGTGATCAGGATTTTCAGGTGGAGGGTAAGGGAGCGCATGGGCATTACTCTGCGGTATGAGCGTCGGTGGCGCAGGCGGGTTTGCCAGCAGCGTATTTAAGACTCGGGTCGACCAGCGCATCAAAGCGTTTCAAGGCTTCGGAACCGATCAAGAGCGGGAATTGGAATGCACTTCGGTCGGTCAGGTTCACTTCTATGCTGCGCAGCGCCGTGCCCATGCAGATGTCCAGCTCGATCACCGGGCGAGCGGTGTACTGCTTGCCTTCCTCGGGATCGAAGTCGCCAGCGCGGCGTTTGATTTTGCTCACACGTGCCAATGGGCGCTCGATCGGGTGCGAGTGGGCGGTGTCGATGGCCAGGTAAAAGCGTACCCACGATTCGCCATTGCGTTTGAAGCGCTTGATATCACGGGCACTGAGGGAGGCGGTTTTGGCCCCGGTGTCGAGTTTGGCCGCGACTTCCAGGTCAATTCCTGCCAGCTGCGCGTATTCGTTGAGACCGTACACAGTCTTTTCACCCGCGATAGCGAGACCAGGCAGACAGAGTAGACAGATCAACAGGGTGAAGGGCTTGAGTCTCATAGATCCTGGCGCGGTGCCGTCCGTTCTTCAGTTCAAGGCGACTGGCATTGCTGCACAAGCTCCTTCTCGTGCCTGCCATAAAAAGATGACAGACAAATGCGGGCGGCATTCTAGCACGGTGGTTTTATGGCGCCAGCCGCGGGTCTGTCCTTTACTTAGGTTTTACTTAAGGCGTTTATTAGACGATTGTCGACAATAGCTCTATTTCCTTTGACTGATTGCGCGATATTGGTTAGTTTTTGCCGCATTGGCTTATGAGGTGTCGACAATATGCTGGGTCAACTTGATCCTCCGGTGATGGCGTCAGACGATTCGGAAACCCTTTCCGAAAACGTCTTCCGACGCATTCAGGCGGCCATCGTCAAAGGCGAGATCGCCCCGGGCAGCAAGATCTCCGAGCCTGAACTGGCGCGCACTTACGGCATCAGCCGCGGGCCATTACGTGAGGCGATCCATCGTCTGGAAGGTCAGCGCCTGCTGGTCCGCGTCCCGCACGTGGGGGCCAGGGTGGTGTCGCTGAGTCACGCCGAACTGCTTGAGCTCTACGAAATCCGCGAGTCCCTGGAAGGCATGGCCTGTCGTCTGGCCGCCGAGCGCATGACCGCCGAAGAAATCGACGAGTTGCGTCAGGTGCTGGAAACCCATGAGCGCGATGCGGCGTTTCAGGCAGGCGTTGGCTATTACCAGCAGGAAGGCGATTTCGACTTTCACTACCGAATCATTCAAGGCAGCGGCAACCGCACACTGACGCAAATGCTCTGCGGCGAGCTGTATCAACTGGTGCGCATGTACCGCATCCAGTTTTCTGCCACGCCCAATCGTCCGCGCCAGGCGTTTGCCGAGCACCACCGGATTCTCGATGCCATCGCCGACCGTGACGGTGAATTGGCCGAGTTGTTGATGCGTCGTCACATCGGCGCTTCAAAACGCAATATCGCCCGTCACTATCAGGACGGAGCCCATCAGACAGCCACTCCACGAGGTGAGTCATGAGTTCGAACAAGAGCACACCAGGCCAGCGTTTCCGCGATGCGGTTGCCAGCGAGCATCCTTTGCAAGTGGTCGGCACGATCAACGCCAACCATGCGCTGCTGGCCAAGCGCGCCGGTTTCAAGGCTATTTATCTGTCCGGTGGCGGGGTCGCTGCCGGTTCTCTCGGTGTGCCGGACCTCGGGATTACCGGGCTCGATGACGTGTTGACCGACGTACGCCGGATCACCGATGTCTGCGACCTTCCGCTGTTGGTGGACGTGGACACCGGTTTTGGTTCCTCGGCGTTCAACGTCGCGCGCACCGTGAAGTCGATGATCAAGTTCGGCGCGGCAGCGATTCACATCGAAGACCAGGTTGGTGCCAAACGCTGCGGTCACCGCCCGAACAAAGAGATCGTTTCCCAGCAGGAAATGGTCGACCGGATCAAGGCGGCAGTCGATGCGCGCACCGATGACAGCTTCGTGATCATGGCCCGCACCGACGCCCTGGCGGTGGAAGGTCTGGAGTCGGCACTGGATCGCGCCGCGGCATGCATCGAAGCCGGCGCCGACATGGTGTTCCCGGAGGCCATCACCGAACTGGACATGTACAAGCTGTTTGCCAGCCGCGTCAAAGCGCCGATCCTGGCCAACATCACCGAGTTCGGCGCCACGCCGCTGTACACCACCGAGCAACTGAAAGCTGCCGATGTGTCGCTGGTGCTGTACCCGCTGTCGGCCTTTCGCGCGATGAACAAAGCGGCGGAAAACGTCTACACCGCGATCCGTCGCGATGGCACGCAAAAGAACGTTATCGACACCATGCAGACCCGCATGGAGCTTTACGATCGCATCGATTACCACACCTTCGAGCAGAAGCTCGATGCGTTGTTTGCGCAGAAGAAGAACTGAATCAAACCCTGTGGGAGCGAGCCTGCTCGTGATGGACGTTAATGATAACGCGGTGTTCCTGATGCACCGAGGTGAGCCATCCACCATCGCGAGCAGGCTCGCTCCCACAAGTTTCCCTAACAAATTCAAGATTGGAGACAGCAATGGCCGAAGCAAAAGTATTGAGTGGCGCCGGGCTGCGTGGCCAGGTGGCCGGGCAAACCGCATTGTCCACCGTGGGCCAGGAAGGCGCAGGCCTGACCTATCGCGGCTATGACGTTCGCGAACTGGCGGCCCAGGCGCATTTCGAAGAAGTGGCGTACATGCTGCTGTACGGCGAACTGCCGAACAAGACACAACTGGCCGCCTACATCAACAAACTGAGCAAGCTGCGTGACCTGCCGCAAGCGCTGAAGGAAGTGCTCGAACGCATCCCGGCCGACGCCCATCCGATGGACGTGATGCGCACCGGTTGCTCGTTCCTCGGCAACCTTGAGCCGGAGCATGACTTCTCCGAGCAACATGACAAAACCGACCGGCTGCTGGCCGCGTTCCCGGCGATCATGTGCTACTGGTATCGCTTCAGTCACGACGGCAAGCGCATCAACTGCGTGACCGATGAAGAGTCGGTTGGCGGGCACTTCCTGCACCTGCTGCATGACAAGAAGCCAAGCGAATTGCACGTCAAGGTGATGAACGTTTCGCTGATCCTTTATGCGGAACACGAGTTCAACGCGTCGACCTTCACCGCCCGCGTTTGCGCATCGACGTTGTCCGACCTGTTCTCCTGCGTTACCGCGGCCATCGGTTCCCTGCGCGGCCCGCTGCATGGCGGCGCCAACGAAGCGGCGATGGAAATGATCGAGCGCTTCGCGTCGCCGCAAGAGGCGATCAAAGGCACCCTCGACATGCTCGCGCGCAAAGACAAGATCATGGGCTTCGGTCACGCGATCTACAAAGACAACGACCCGCGCAATGAAGTGATCAAGGGCTGGTCGAAAAAGCTCGCTGACGAAGTCGGTGACACCGTGTTGTTCCCGGTGTCGGAAGCCATCGACAAGACCATGTGGGAGCAGAAGAAACTGTTCCCCAACGCGGACTTCTACCATGCCTCGGCGTACCACTTCATGGGCATTCCAACCAAGCTGTTCACGCCGATTTTCGTCTGCTCGCGCCTGACCGGCTGGGCGGCGCATGTGTTCGAACAGCGTGCCAATAACCGCATCATCCGCCCGAGCGCCGAGTACGTCGGCGTCGAACAGCGCAAGTTCGTGCCAATCGAACAACGCTGAATGGTGGAGGGCCTGACCGCCGATTTTTGGAGCAACGGAGAACCCTGTGGGAGCGAGCCTGCTCGCGATGACGGACTGACATTCAACATTGATGTCGCCAGTTGCATTGCTATCGCGAGCAGGCTCGCTCCCACATTTGACCGAGTTCGCTTCAAAGCCGGTGCCAGCCCCCACTTTTTGTAATCACCGTGACCGAGTCCTGACGATGAACACAGATTTCCGCAAATCGCTGCCCGGCAGCCATCTGGATTACTTCGACACCCGTGCGGCAGTCGAGGCCATCCAGCCCGGCGCCTATGACACCCTGCCGTACACCTCCCGCGTACTGGCGGAAAACCTGGTGCGCCGCTGCGACCCGGCCACGCTCACCGAATCCCTGAAACAGTTCATCGAGCGCAAACGCGACCTCGACTTCCCGTGGTTCCCGGCCCGCGTGGTGTGCCACGACATTCTTGGCCAGACCGCCCTGGTCGACCTCGCTGGCCTGCGTGATGCCATTGCCCTGCAAGGTGGCGATCCAGCGCAAGTGAACCCGGTGGTGCCGACGCAATTGATCGTCGATCACTCCCTGGCCGTCGAGCGCGGTGGCTTCGATCCGGAGGCATTCGAAAAGAACCGCGCCATCGAAGACCGTCGCAACGAAGACCGTTTCCACTTCATCAACTGGACCAAAAAGGCCTTCAAGAACGTCGACGTGATTCCGCCAGGCAACGGCATCATGCACCAGATCAACCTGGAGAAAATGTCGCCGGTGATCCAGGTGCGTGACGGCGTGGCTTTCCCGGATACCTGCGTCGGCACCGACAGCCACACCCCGCACGTCGATGCCCTGGGCGTGATCGCCATCGGTGTCGGCGGTCTGGAAGCGGAAAGCGTGATGCTCGGCCGTGCCTCCTGGATGCGTCTGCCGGAAAGCGTCGGCGTCGAGCTGACCGGCAAGCTGCAACCGGGCATCACTGCCACCGATATGGTGCTGGCGTTGACCGAGTTCCTGCGCAAGCAAAAAGTCGTTGGGGCCTGGCTGGAATTCTTCGGCGAAGGCGCCTCCGCGCTGACCCTCGGCGACCGTGCAACCATTTCCAACATGGCCCCGGAATACGGCGCCACTGCGGCGATGTTCTACATCGACCAGCAGACCATCGACTATCTGAAACTTACCGGCCGCGAAGACGAGCAGGTGCAGTTGGTCGAAAATTACGCCAAGACCACAGGCCTGTGGGCCGATAGCCTGAAGGGCGCGCAATACGAGCGCGGCTTGACCTTCGACCTGTCGTCGGTGGTGCGCAATATGGCGGGGCCGAGCAATCCTCACGCCCGTGTCGCTACTTCTGATCTCGCGGCCCAAGGCATCTCCGGACAGTGGGACGATGTGCCCGGCCAAATGCCTGACGGCGCGGTTATCATTGCCGCCATCACCAGTTGCACCAACACCAGCAACCCGCGCAATGTCATCGCCGCCGGCCTGCTGGCACGCAACGCCAACAAGCTCGGATTGACTCGCAAGCCGTGGGTCAAATCGTCCCTTGCGCCGGGTTCGAAAACCGTGGCGCTGTACCTCGATGAAGCTGGCCTGACTTCTGAACTGGAGCAACTCGGTTTCGGCGTGGTGGCATTCGCCTGCACCACCTGCAACGGCATGTCCGGTGCGCTGGACCCGGTGATCCAGCAAGAGATCATCGATCGCGATCTGTACGCCACTGCCGTGTTGTCGGGTAACCGCAACTTCGACGGTCGGATTCACCCATATGCCAAGCAGGCGTTCCTTGCTTCGCCGCCGTTGGTGGTGGCGTACGCCATTGCCGGGACCATCCGTTTCGACATCGAAAAAGACGTGTTGGGCCTGTCGGCGGATGGCAAGGAAATCCGCCTGAAGGACATCTGGCCGAGCGACGAAGAGATCGACGCGGTGGTCAAGGCATCGGTCAAGCCGGAGCAGTTCCGCCAGGTCTACATCCCGATGTTCGCCATCCACGAAGACACCGGCCCGAAAGTCAAACCGCTGTACGACTGGCGCGAGATGAGTACCTACATCCGTCGTCCGCCGTACTGGGAAGGCGCACTGGCCGGGGCACGTCCACTCAAGGGTATGCGTCCATTGGCAGTGCTTCCGGACAACATCACCACCGATCACCTGTCGCCGTCCAACGCCATCATGCTCGACAGCGCCGCTGGCGAATACCTGGCGAAAATGGGCTTGCCGGAAGAGGACTTCAACTCCTACGCGACGCACCGCGGTGACCACTTGACCGCGCAACGCGCGACCTTCGCCAACCCGAAACTGTTCAACGAAATGGTTCAGGAAAATGGCAAGGTCAAGCAGGGTTCGCTGGCGCGTGTCGAGCCGGAAGGCCAGGTCATGCGCATGTGGGAAGCCATCGAAACCTACATGGAGCGCAAGCAGCCGCTGATCATCATCGCCGGCGCCGACTACGGTCAGGGTTCGTCCCGCGACTGGGCTGCCAAAGGTGTGCGTCTGGCCGGTGTCGAAGCCATCGCTGCCGAAGGTTTCGAACGCATTCACCGTACCAACCTGGTGGGCATGGGCGTGTTGCCGCTGGAGTTCAAGCCGGGCACCGACCGCAAGACACTGGGCATCGACGGCACTGAAACTTTCGATGTGATCGGCGAGCGCACGCCGCGTGCCACGCTGACTCTGGTCATTACCCGCAAGAACGGTGAACAGGTGTCAGTACCGGTTACCTGCCGTCTCGATACTGCTGAAGAAGTCTCGATCTACGAAGCCGGCGGCGTGTTGCAGCGTTTCGCCCAGGACTTCCTTGAATCGGCTGTTGCTGTCTAACGCGACTTGCCGGGGCAGGGCAGTGACGTCCTGCTCCGGCGCATAAGGAACATTATGGCCCACGTACCTCAGATCAAGATCCCTGCCACCTACATGCGGGGCGGCACCAGCAAAGGCGTGTTCTTCAGCCTGCAAGACCTGCCTGAGTCGGCGCAGATTCCGGGCCCCTCCCGCGACGCGCTGTTGTTGCGAGTGATCGGCAGCCCTGACCCGTATGAAAAGCAAATCGATGGTATGGGCGGGGCGACCTCCAGTACCAGTAAAACGGTGATCGTGTCCAAGAGCATCAAAGCTGATCACGACGTCGATTACCTGTTCGGTCAGGTCTCCATCGACAAGCCTTTTGTCGACTGGAGCGGTAACTGCGGCAACCTCTCGGCGGCGGTCGGTTCGTTCGCCATCGGCAGCGGTCTGGTCGAGGCCAGTCGTGTTCCGCGCAACGGCATGGCGGTGGTGCGCATCTGGCAGGCCAATATCGGCAAGACCATCATCGCCCACGTGCCGATCACTGACGGCGCGGTGCAGGAAACCGGTGATTTCGAACTCGATGGCGTGACCTTTCCGGCCGCTGAAGTGCAGCTCGAATTCATGAATCCGGCGGCCGAGGAAGRGGGCGCCGGCGGCTCGATGTTCCCGACCGGCAACCTGGTCGATGACCTGGAAGTACCCGGTGTCGGCACGCTCAAAGTGACCATGATCAACGCCGGCATCCCGACCATTTTCGTTAACGCCGAAGCCATCGGCTACACCGGCACCGAGTTGCAGGGCGATATCAACGGCGATCCGAAAGCGCTGGCGATGTTCGAGACTATTCGTGCACATGGCGCACTGCGCATGGGGCTGATTTCGAACCTCGACGACGCCGCCAAGCGTCAGCACACCCCCAAGGTGGCGTTTGTCGCACGGCCTGCCGATTATCTCGCTTCCAGCGGCAAGCCGGTGGCGGCAGGCGATGTCGACCTGTTGGTCCGCGCACTGTCCATGGGCAAGTTGCATCACGCGATGATGGGCACTGCTGCCGTAGCGATTGGCACCGCAGCAGCGATTGACGGCACGCTGGTCAACCTCGCCGCGGGTGGTATTCCCCGCAACGCGGTGCGCTTTGGCCATCCGTCAGGCACCTTGCGCGTTGGCGCCGAAGCCCAACAGGTCGATGGCGAGTGGACCGTGACCAAAGCCATCATGAGCCGCAGTGCGCGGGTGTTGATGGAAGGCTGGGTGCGCGTGCCGGGCGATTCTTTCTGATCCCGACTCCGAGCCCATGTGGGAGCGAGCCTGCTCGCGATAGCGTTGTCTCAGGCGACATCAATGTTGACTGTGCCGGCCCCATCGCGAGCATACGGAACGCCGCCCGGCTGCTCCCACAGTTCATTGCATTTCAATTATAAGAAAGCAGTAACCGACAGAGATTGATCCTGAACCGAGGTCCCATTTACGAACCACTGCCAGAGTGAATCGAACATGAGCGCCAACGTCGACCTGAACATACGTCCCGACTACGACAAGGTCCTGCAGGACATTGCCGATTACGTTCTCAATTTCAAGATCGAGTCCAAAGAGGCGCTGGACACCGCCCGCAATTGCCTGATGGACACCCTCGGTTGCGGCCTGCTGGCCCTGCGCTTTCCCGAATGCACCAAACACCTGGGCCCTATCGTTGAAGGCACGGTCGTGCCCTTTGGCGCACGTGTTCCCGGTACCCATTTTCGTCTCGACCCGGTAAAAGCGGCGTGGGATATCGGCTGTATCGTTCGCTGGCTCGATTACAACGACACCTGGCTGGCTGCCGAGTGGGGCCATCCGTCCGATAACCTCGGCGGGATCCTCGCGGTTGCCGACCACCTGTCGCAAAAACGCGTGGCCAATGGCGATGCGCCGCTGACCATGCGAGCGGTGCTGGACGCGATGATCATGGCCCACGAGATTCAGGGTGTGATTGCCCTGGAGAACTCCTTCAACCGGGTTGGGCTGGACCACGTGCTGCTGGTCAAAGTCGCCTCGACGGCGGTGACTGCGAAACTGATGGGCGCCAATCGCGAGCAATTGTTGGCGGCGCTGTCCCATGCGTTTGTCGACGGCCAGGCATTGCGCACTTACCGTCACGCGCCGAACGCCGGTTCGCGCAAGTCCTGGGCCGCGGGCGACGCCTCCAGTCGTGGCGTGCGATTGGCGGACATCGCCATGCGTGGCGAGATGGGCATTCCGGGTGTATTGACCGCGCCGCAATGGGGTTTCTACGACGTGCTGTTCAGCCACACCAACAAGGACCTGGCGCTCAAGCCCGCCGATAAACGTACGTTCAGCCTCTCGCAGCAGTACGGCACCTACGTGATGGAAAACGTGCTGTTCAAGATCAGTTTCCCGGCCGAGTTCCACGCGCAAACCGCCTGCGAAGCGGCAGTGACCCTGCACCCGCAGGTGCGCGATCGTCTGGGTGAAATCGACAAGATCGTTATCACCACTCACGAGTCGGCGATTCGTATCATTTCCAAGGTCGGCCAACTGGCCAATGCCGCGGACCGCGACCACTGCATCCAGTACATGACCGCCGTGCCGCTGGCCTTCGGCACTCTGGTGGCTGAACAGTACGAAGACGAGTTTCACGCGGCGCACCCGATCATCGACGAGTTGCGCGAGAAGATGGTCATTGTCGAAGAGCCGCGCTACACCCGCGAATATCTGGAGGCCGACAAGCGGTCTATTGCCAACGCCTTGCAAGTGTTCTTCAAGGACGGCTCAAGTACCGGACAAGTGGTGGTCGAATACCCGATTGGTCATCGTCGTCGCCGCGCCGAGGGCATTCCCTTGCTGGAGGACAAGTTCAAGGCCAATCTGGCGACGCGCTTCACTGCGCAACGGTCGGCGCAGATCTTTTCCTTGTGCAAGGATCAGGCGAGCCTTGAGGCCACGTCGGTTAACCGTTTTGTCGATTTGTGGGTGATCTAGCCAGACCGCGTTATCGTTCATCGTGAGCAGGCTCACTCCCACATTATTTCTTCGTCGTACACAAGTAACGTGTTCACTGAAGATCAAATGTGGGAGCGAGCCTGCTCGCGATGGCGGTAGGCCTGGCAGCAAGGAGCTACTTGAACCGCCGCTCGACGCCTTTTTCCACCAGAATCTTCGCCGAAATCTCTTCCACGGAAAAATGCGTGGAGTTGATGTGCGCGATGTTCTCGCGGCGGAACAGGTTTTCGACTTCACGCACTTCGAACTCGCACTGGGCGTAGCTCGAGTAGCGGCTATTGGGCTTGCGTTCATTGCGGATCGCGGTGAGGCGGTCCGGATCGATGGTCAGGCCAAACAGCTTGTGCTTATGGGCACGCAATACCGCTGGCAGTTGCAGGCGCTCCATGTCGTCTTCGGTCAGCGGGTAGTTGGCCGCGCGAATACCGAATTGCATGGCCATGTACAGGCAGGTCGGGGTTTTGCCGCAGCGTGACACGCCGACCAGGATCAGGTCGGCCGTGTCGTAATAGTGGGTGCGGGCGCCGTCGTCGTTGTCGAGGGCGAAGTTCACCGCCTCGATACGCTCCATGTAATTGGAGTTGTGGCCAATGGAGTGGGACTTGCCGACCGAATACGACGAGTGTTCGCTCAACTCCTGCTCGAGCGGCGCGAGGAAGGTCGAGAAAATGTCGATCATGAAACCATTGGAGGTCGCGAGGATCTCACGAATATCCTGGTTGACGATCGTGTCGAAGATGATCGGACGAAATCCGTCCTTTTCGGCGGCCATATTGATTTGTTGTACCATGGCCCGCGCTTTGTCCACGTTGTCGATGTACGGTCGTATGATTTTGCTGAAGGTAATGTTTTCGAACTGCGCCAACAGACTTTGACCCAGGGTTTCGGCTGTAATGCCCGTGCCATCGGAGATAAAGAAAGCAGATCGTTTCATTTGCGCCTTGGGCCTTAAGCTGGTGACGATTCTTGGATATGATAGGCGCGGTTTGTCGGCCTGGATTGGCCCGCATTCTCACTTATTTTCCAGGTCCAGGCCATATTGCTGGCAAATGCTCCTGATGAGCTGCCGGCGCCCTGAGCTTTTCCAACACAGTTAGTGGAGAGATCACCTTGGTAGAGTACGTAGTTTCCCTCGATAAGCTCGGCGTCCATGATGTGGAGCATGTGGGGGGCAAGAACGCATCCCTCGGCGAGATGATCAGTAATCTTGCGGGTGCCGGTGTCTCGGTCCCGGGTGGCTTCGCCACGACGGCTCAGGCTTATCGTGATTTTCTCGAATTAAGTGGTTTGAACGACCAGATCCACGCAGCCCTCGATGCGCTGGACGTCGACGACGTGAACGCCCTGGCGAAAACCGGTGCGCAAATCCGTCAATGGATCATGGAGGCCGAGTTCCCGGAGAAGCTCAACACCGAAATCCGCACCGCGTTCGCCACGCTGTCGGCCGGCAACCCGGACATGGCTGTGGCCGTGCGCTCCTCGGCAACAGCCGAAGACTTGCCGGACGCGTCCTTCGCCGGTCAACAGGAAACCTTCCTGAACATCCGCGGCGTTGAAAACGTCATTCGTGCTGCCAAGGAAGTGTTTGCTTCCCTGTTCAACGACCGTGCCATTTCCTACCGCGTGCACCAAGGCTTCGACCACAAGCTGGTGGCCCTGTCGGCTGGCGTGCAGCGCATGGTCCGTTCGGAAACCGGCACTGCCGGCGTGATGTTCACCCTGGACACCGAATCCGGCTTCCGTGACGTGGTGTTTATCACCGGCGCCTATGGCCTGGGCGAAACCGTCGTACAAGGCGCGGTGAACCCGGATGAGTTCTATGTCCACAAAGGCACGCTGGCAGCCGGTCGTCCGGCGATCCTGCGCCGCAACCTGGGCAGCAAAGCCATCAAGATGATCTACGGCGACGAGGCCAAGGCCGGTCGTTCGGTCAAGACTGTCGATGTCGACAAGGCCGAGCGTGCACGTTTCTGCCTGACCGATGCTGAAGTCAGCGAACTGGCCAAGCAGGCGATGATCATCGAGAAGCACTACAAGTGCCCGATGGACATCGAATGGGCCAAAGACGGCGACGACGGCAAGCTGTACATCGTTCAGGCTCGCCCTGAAACCGTGAAAAGCCGTACCCACGCCAACGTCATGGAACGTTACCTGCTGAAAGAAACCGGCACCGTGCTGGTGGAAGGTCGCGCCATCGGCCAGCGCATCGGCGCCGGTAAAGTCCGCATCATCAAAGACGTTTCCGAGATGGACAAAGTCCAGCCGGGCGACGTTCTGGTTTCCGACATGACCGACCCGGACTGGGAACCGGTCATGAAGCGCGCCAGCGCCATCGTCACCAACCGTGGCGGCCGTACCTGCCACGCGGCGATCATTGCGCGTGAGCTGGGGATCCCGGCAGTCGTGGGTTGCGGTAATGCCACCGAGCTGTTGAAAGACGGCCAGGGCGTGACCGTTTCCTGCGCTGAAGGCGACACCGGTTTCATCTTCGAAGGCGAGTTGGGCTTCGACATCAAGAAAAACTCCGTTGACGCCATGCCGGAACTGCCGTTCAAAATCATGATGAACGTCGGCAACCCGGATCGCGCCTTCGATTTCGCGCAGTTGCCGAACGCCGGTGTGGGCCTGGCCCGTCTGGAGTTCATCATCAACCGCATGATCGGCGTGCACCCTAAAGCACTGCTGAACTACGACGGCCTGCCGTTGGACATCAAGGAAAGCGTCGACAAGCGTATTGCCGGATACAACGATCCGGTCGGCTTCTACGTCGAGAAACTGGTTGAGGGTATCAGCACCCTGGCTGCCGCGTTCTGGCCGAAAAAGGTCATCGTGCGCCTGTCGGACTTCAAGTCCAACGAATACGCCAACCTGATCGGCGGCAAGCTCTACGAGCCGGAAGAAGAAAACCCGATGCTGGGCTTCCGTGGCGCTTCGCGCTACATCAGCGAGTCGTTCCGTGACTGCTTCGAACTCGAATGCCGTGCGCTGAAACGCGTGCGCAACGAGATGGGCCTGACCAACGTCGAAATCATGGTGCCGTTCGTCCGTACCCTGGGCGAAGCCAGCCAGGTTGTGGAGCTGTTGGCCGAAAACGGCCTGGCCCGTGGCGAAAACGGTCTGCGCGTCATCATGATGTGCGAACTGCCGTCCAACGCGATCCTTGCTGAAGAGTTCCTCGAATTCTTCGACGGTTTCTCCATCGGCTCCAACGACCTGACCCAGCTGACCCTGGGCCTGGACCGTGACTCCGGGATCATCGCGCATCTGTTCGACGAGCGTAATCCTGCGGTCAAGAAGCTGCTGTCCAACGCGATTCAGGCCTGCAACAAGGCTGGCAAATACATCGGTATTTGCGGCCAGGGCCCTTCCGACCACCCAGACCTGGCCAAGTGGCTGATGGAACAGGGTATCGAAAGCGTTTCGTTGAACCCCGATTCCGTACTGGAAACCTGGTTCTTCCTGGCTGAAGGTCAGGCTGCGGTCTGATGTGTTGAGTGAAGGGGCTGATCGATGATTGGCCCCTTTAGGATTCGAGTAGGGCGGGCTCCGGTGGATGCCGCCCTTTTTTGTGCAAGAGCATTATGCAAAGCAGCAGTAACCTATTTCCTGTCGCCTTGATCAGCGCCGAGCGTCGCGGCGATCTGAGCGAGGACGTCTACCGTTTGAAACCCGGCAACAGCCCGGACGGCACTGTCGAGCTGGCGGTCACCCGCCTGGGCATGGCCGATGAGCCCACCGTGCGTGGCGTTCCGGTGATTTTGCTTCACGGCAGTTTTTCCAATCGGCGTTTCTGGTTTTCCCCCAAGGGCCTTGGTCTGGGCGCCTATCTGGCGCGCGCCGGCTTTGATGTGTGGATACCGGAAATGCGCGGTCACGGCTTGTCCCAGCGCAACCAGAACTATCGAAAAAACCGCGTTGCCGACTATGCCCGTTACGATTTGCCAGCGATTGCTGCATTCGTTCGTGAGCAAAGCGGTCAGGTTCCGCACTGGATTGGTCATTCACTGGGTGGCATCACCCTGGCCGCAGCGCTGGGTGGTCAGTACCTGGGTGAACCTGCCGTGGCCTCTGCGGCATTTTTTGGTACGCAGGTCAGTCGCACTTATTGGCCGCTGAAAATTCCCCCGGTGGAGTGGAGCGGGCGGTTTATCCTGAAGCGTTTCGCGCAAATTTCCGGTTCTCGTCTAAAGCGCGGTCCAGAGGACGAGCCCATAGGCCTGGCTCTGGAAGGCATGCGCTGGTACGGCTTGTTCGGGCGCTTTGGCGATGCCGAGAAAGACTGGTGGGCCGGGCTGGCGGAGGTTCAGGTGCCGGTCTTGGGCGTCAGCGCGACCAGCGATCATCAGGACCCGGATTGGGCGTGTCGCAAGCTGTTCGATCAGATCGGTTCCGAGCACAAACAGTTCATCTGCCTGGGGCGCGAGCAGGGTTTTTCGGACAATTTCGGGCATGTTGAAATGCTCGTCAGCAAAGCCGCACAGGCCGAAGTCTGGCCGTTGGTGCAGCGCTGGCTGACAGACCCGCAGGCGCCGTTGCTGGCGGGCAAGCCGGATGTGGCGACAGCTGTCTGAGTACGAATGCTCTGACAAGAGCGTTTCGCTCTGATCAGCGAACGGCTAACATATGACGCATTGAGCTGTTCTGGTCACAAACGGTTGTTGAGTCGACCTTATGTTCGTACCTCTTGAGCGTCTGATCAATCTGAATGAAGGTTATCGGCGGACGTTCCAGGTTGAAGGGCGTAGCCTGCTGTTGTTGGTGCTGGATAATCAGCCGTTGTTGCTGATAGACAGCTGCCCACATCAAGGCTCGCCGCTAGGCAGCGCGACATTGTCGGGAAATATCCTGCGTTGTCAGCGCCACGGTATCGAGTTTCAGTTGCCCAGCGGCGTGCCGGTACAGGCACAGTGTCCTAGCTTGAGTATGCTGAAGGTGGCTTACGAGGGGGATCGCATCGGAATAGATGTTTAAATTCTTTGCTGGTACTCGTTTCGGTGCCGTAATCCCTGCGATTTTCGACAGCCCACGATCGTGTTCTTTCTCTCTTACAGGAGTTTCTCGATGAACCATTACCTCACTCCCGACCTGTGTGATGCCTACCCGGAACTGGTGCAGGTGCTGGAGCCGATGTTCAGCAATTTTGGTGGCCGTGACTCCTTCGGCGGCGAAATCGTTACCATCAAGTGCTTCGAAGACAACTCACGGGTCAAGGAGCAGGCCGAGCTCAAAGGGAATGGCAAGGTGCTGGTGGTCGATGGCGGTGGTTCGCTGCGTCGCGCCTTGCTGGGCGACATGATCGCCGAGAAAGCCGCGAAAAACGGTTGGGAAGGGCTGGTTATCTACGGCTGCATCCGTGATGTCGACGTTATTGCGCAAACCGACCTGGGCGTGCAGGCGCTGGCCAGTCACCCGATGAAAACCGACAGGCGTGGCCTCGGCGACCTCAACGTTGCGGTAACCTTTGCCGGCGTGACTTTCCGTCCGGGTGAATACATCTACGCGGACAATAACGGCGTGATCGTCTCGCCAAGTCCGTTGAAAATGCCAGAATAAACAGCTGATTCAAACCAGGGGTGAGGATGTTCGAGGAAGAAAACGCGCAGTGGGGGCTGGTGCATGCCCTGGTGCTGGATGGTAAAGGTGGTGCGCGTTGGCTTGCCCGGACTGAACTGGATGACCTGCAACTGCAACCTCATGAAAGCCTTTGGCTGCACTGGGATCGTAGTCACCCGCAAACTCAGACCTGGTTGCGTAAATCCAGCGGTCTGAGCGAGTTCAGCTGTGACCTGCTGCTCGAAGAGAACACCCGGCCGCGCCTGTTGGCGCTGCCGGACTCCGAGTTGTTGCTGTTTTTGCGCGGAATCAACCTCAACCCGGGTGCCGAGCCTGAAGACATGGTGTCGGTGCGCATCTTCGCCTCTGCTCAGCGGGTCATTTCCCTGCGTTTACGCCCGTTACGCGCCACCGATGAGTTGCTGGTGCAACTGAACGAGGGCAAGGGGCCGAAAACCACCTCCGAACTGGTCCTTTATCTGGCTCAGTACCTCACCCATAAGGTGCAGGATCTGGTCAGCGATCTCTCCGAAATCGTCGATGACGAAGAAGAAAAGCTGGATGCCGACGAACGGTATACTCCGGAGCATGGCGCCATTGTGCAGATCCGTCGGCGAGCGGCCGGACTGAAGCGCTTCCTTGCTCCGCAGCGGGATATCTTCGGCCAACTGACGAGGATAAAACTGCCATGGTTTGTCGACGATGACGGCGACTACTGGAACGAATTGAACAACAGCCTGACGCGTTACCTGGAAGAGCTGGAATTGACCCGGGAGCGCGTGGGGCTGGTGCTTGAGACTGAAGACCGGCGTTTGAACGTGCACATGAATCGCATCATGTACCGCTTCGGGATCATCACCGGGATCTTTTTGCCGATGAGTTTTCTGACCGGTTTGCTCGGAATAAACGTCGGCGGAATTCCTTTTTCCGGGAACCCTTATGGCTTCGTGATTGCCTGCCTGATGATGGTGACGGTAGGGGTGGGGCAGTGGTGGTTGTTCCGGCGTTTGCGCTGGGTATGAGGGAGAGCCATGTGACCCGAGGAATTTTGATCGCGTCTTTCACAGATATCACGAGAGGTGCGTATGCACGATCCGTTTGAACAGTCCTTGCGCGACATGCTCAAGGCATCACCGTCCACCCGTGACGACGATGCCTGTCTGGGGCGTGTGCTGAAAACCGCCAACCGCCAGGTTGGTGCCGGTGATCTGTTCAGTCTGCTGGGCCGCTGGCTGCCCGCGCTGATGATCGCCCTAAATAACGGATCGGCCCATGTCATGCCGGTTTCCCGTCATAAACCTGCTGCCCGCACTGCTGATAAGGCTGATTGAATATGGAACTTGATCTCTGGACTCAGAGCCTCGTCACTGCAATGACTGCGTTGTGGACCAAGGTAGCGAACTTCATTCCGAACCTGTTCGGCGCACTGGTAGTGCTTCTGCTGGGTTTTGTCGTGGCCAAGCTGCTCGACACCCTGCTCTCGAAATTGCTCGCAAAACTGGGTCTGGATCGCTTGATGGGCGGTACCGGCTTGACCAAGCTGCTGTCCCGCGCAGGGCTGCAGGTGCCGATTTCTACATTGATCGGCAAGATCGTTTATTGGTTCGTTTTGCTGATTTTTCTGGTTTCTGCTGCAGAATCCCTTGGCTTGGAGCGAGTTTCGGCTACGCTCGACATGCTGGCACTGTATTTACCGAAAGTATTTGGTGCCGCGCTGGTGTTGCTGGTGGGCGTATTGCTCGCACAATTGGCCAACGGGCTGGTGCGTGGCGCCGCAGAAGGTGTAGGGCTGGATTACGCATCGGGCCTTGGACGTATCGCTCAGGGCCTGGTGATCATCATCAGTATTTCGGTCGCGATCAGTCAGCTTGAGGTCAAAACAGACCTGCTGAACCATGTAATCGTGATTGTCTTGATTACCGTTGGTCTGGCAGTTGCCTTGGCCATGGGGTTGGGAAGCCGGGAAATCGCCGGTCAGATTCTTGCTGGAATCTATGTGCGTGAGTTGTATCAGGTTGGGCAACAAGTGCGTGTTGGTGAGGTCGAAGGTCAGATCGAAGAGATCGGCACGGTTAAAACTACATTGCTGACCGATGAGGGTGAGCTAGTCTCACTTTCCAATCGGATCCTCCTGGAACAGCATGTTAGTAGCCGCTAACCCGGCAAACCCTGCTAATGTATGCCGCCGCAAAATGCCCGATACGATGGGCTGCGGCGGACATTGACCTGACTGTCGGCCCGACTTGTTTTGAATAAAGCCCAATCGCTATCCATGCGCTACGACCCCCGCGAGCTCTCTGATGAGGAGTTGGTCGCGCGCTCGCACACGGAGCTGTTTCACGTGACGCGCGCCTACGAAGAGCTGATGCGGCGTTATCAGAGAACATTATTTAACGTTTGTGCACGGTATCTTGGGAACGATCGTGACGCAGATGATGTCTGTCAGGAAGTGATGTTGAAGGTGTTGTACGGTCTGAAGAACTTCGAGGGTAAATCGAAGTTCAAAACGTGGCTCTACAGCATCACATACAACGAATGCATCACACAGTATCGGAAGGAACGGCGTAAGCGTCGCTTGATGGACGCTTTGAGTCTGGACCCCCTTGAGGAAGCGTCTGAAGAGAAGGCGCCGAAACCTGAGGAAAAGGGTGGACTTGATCGCTGGTTAGTGTATGTGAACCCGATTGACCGAGAAATTCTAGTGCTACGATTTGTCGCAGAGTTGGAGTTTCAGGAGATCGCGGACATCATGCACATGGGTTTGAGTGCAACGAAAATGCGGTACAAACGCGCTCTTGACAAATTGCGTGAGAAATTTGCAGGCATCGCTGAGGCTTAGTTCAGCGCAAATACTTCTTACGTGTAGGCAAGTTCTGATAGACTTGCCGCCGAGTTGTCCCCCGGTTTGCGGGACTGCTTTACAATCACCAGATGGGGATTTAACGGATGAAACTGAAAAACACCTTGGGCTTGGCCATTGGTTCTCTTATTGCCGCTACTTCGTTCGGCGCTCTGGCACAAGGCCAAGGCGCGGTCGAAGGGGAAGCATTCTGGGGCAAAACCTGGAACCACAGCGTCGATTCCTACGAGAACGGCCGCACTCCTGGCGTCTCGATCGGCTACTTCCTGACCGATGACGTGTCTGTGAACGCGACCTATCGCAAAGACGAATACACCCGTTCGGACACCGATACTGGCAACCAGCGGATCAAAGGCGATCACTTCGGTCTGAAATCCCAGTACCACTTCGGTACCGTAGGCGACGCTATCCGTCCTTACGTTGAAGGCGGTGTATCTCACGGCAGCATGACCAACGTCGCTGCTGACGGTCACACTGGTCGTGACAAGTCCACCTACCTGACCACTGGTGCTGGCGCCAAGTGGTACATGACCGACAACCTGTACGCTCGTGCTGGCGTTGAAGCCGACTACAAGCTGGACAGCGGTCGTTGGGACTACCAGGCTCTGATCGGCCTGGGCGTTAACTTCGGCGGCACTGGCGGTAAAGTTGCTCCAGCTCCAGTAGCTCCGGCACCGGCTCCAGAGCCAGTTGCAGAAGCTCCAGTTGCTGAAGTTGTTCGCGTTCAACTGGACGTGAAATTCGACTTCAACAAGGCTGTTGTCAAGCCAAACAGCTACGGCGACGTGAAGAACCTGGCTGACTTCATGAAGCAGTACCCGAACACCACCACCGTAGTTGAAGGTCACACCGACAACGTCGGTCCTGACGCTTACAACCAGAAGCTGTCCCAGCGTCGTGCTGACGCTGTTAAGCAAGTCCTGGTCAAAGATGGCGTTGAAGCTAACCGCGTTCACTCGGTTGGTTATGGCAAGTCCCGCCCAATTGCTGACAACAGCACTGAAGCTGGCCGCGCTGCAAACCGTCGCGTAGAAGCGCAGGTTGAAGCTACCGCTAAGTAATTAGCCTGGTAGTTCGGAAAAGCCCGGCTTAGGCCGGGCTTTTCTTTGTCTGCGATTTAGCTTTTTGGAAGAATCGTCCAAACGCGGTCCGAGCCTTCAAGGGCACTTATGCGAGGTTAGCGTTCCAGAACTCTTCTCTGGAAGCTGTTGCAGGCTGCGATCTTTTAACATTGTCACTGGCAGCCACCGCACCGATCACCAGGATCGCCGGGCTTTTCAGTTGGAAGTTGTGGGCATCTTCCTGCATCGCTGTCAGGTTGCTCCGGCATTCGCGCTGGTGGGGCAGTGAAGCATTTTCAATCATCGCCACGGGCGTATCTGCCGCCATCCCACCGGCAAGCAATTGCTCGCCAATTGAGCTCAATTTCGCCACGCCCATGTAAATCACCAGCGTCGTACCACTTTGGGCCAAGGCTCGCCAATTAAGCTCGCTGTCGTCCTGAGTGTGCGCGGTGACCAGGGTTACGCCGCGGGCGACGCCGCGCAGGGTCAGCGAAATATCGCATTGCGTTGCGCCGGCCAGGCCTGCGGTGATGCCATTGACCAACTCCACTTCAATCTCGCGCTCGCGCAGCCACTGCGCTTCTTCGCCGCCGCGTCCGAAAATGCACGGATCGCCACCCTTGAGCCGTACCACGCACTTGCCTTGGCGGGCATAACGCAGCATCAAGCGATGAATGAACGCCTGTGGGGTAGAGCGACAGCCACCACGTTTGCCGACCGCAATGATTCGTGCCTGCGGGCAATGCACCAGCACCGCGTCGTTGACCAGGTCATCGATCAGCACCACATCGGCTTCGTTCAGCGCCCGTACAGCTTTGAGGGTCAGCAATTCAGGGTCACCCGGACCTGCACCCACCAACCAGACTTTTGCGCTCATGTTCTATTCCTCACGAGGTGATTGCGATGGGCTGCACGCTGGCCGCCAACAGACGCTTGATTTCCGGGACACAGGAGCCGCATTGCGTGCCGCAACCGAGTTGTTGTTTCAGACCCTGCAAATCCAGGCCACTGCGAATGCCGGCGCACACCGCGCTTTCGCTGACGTTCTTGCAATTGCACAGAGTTTTCGTGGCACTGACGGATGAGCCCGCACTGCCGGGTGGCGTGCTCAACGGCGCCAAGAGCCAGCGCCGCAGTTGTTCGTCGGCGCGGCCTTCCAGCCAGAGGTTTTGCAGCCAGTGTTGTGCAAGGGTTTCACCGGCCAGGCGAATGGCGGTAATCCGGCCCTGTTCGATGCGTACGCGTTTGCCAATGGCACGCCGTGGATCGTCGTAAGCCAGGACCGGGCCATCGTTGAGTCCCAGTTGTTGATCGATGTCATGCAGCCATTGTGGGTCGGGCGCCTGGGCGCTGGCAGCGCGTATCAGCAGCGCAGGGCGTTCACGGCCGGCCAGGCTGAGGCTGACGTAGGCAAAGTCCTCACATAGCGGTCGTAAGGTCTCGAAATGCTGCTGAACATCGCCCTCAACCAGTGCAAACAAATGCCATGGCAGTTTTACTGGCTCGATTCGCACGCCGCTGTGCTTGAGTTCAGGTTGTTTCGACAGAGGATCGAACGCCGGCTGCGTGAGCGTATTGACGCCACCCTTGAGGAAACGGTCTCCCCAGTGCATCGGCAGAAACGCCTGGCCCGGGCGCACACTGTCATCACTGCCAACGGCGACGATCACGCTGCCTCGACGGCTTTTGAGGTTGACCAGGTCGCCGGTCTGCAGCCGATACCGACGCAGTTCATCAGGGTGCAGGCTCAACAGGGCTTCGCTGACATGGCCGAACAATTGTGCAGCCGTGCCGGTGCGGCTCATGCCATGCCATTGATCGCGCAGGCGCCCGGTGATCAGGGTCAGCGGAAAGCGTGCGTCACGCTGCTCTTTGGCCGCGCGATATGGATCGGCGACAAACTGTGCACGGCCGCTCTCGGTAGGGAAAATCCCGTCCGCGTAAAGCCGTGGCGTTCCGCTCGAGGCGCCGTCCGGGAACGGCCATTGCTGCGGGCCGAGGCGATCGAGCAGCGCATGGCTGATCCCGCAGAGGTCCAGATCGCGTCCGCGTGTCAGTTGTTTGTATTCATCGAAGACCTGCGCCGGTTGTTCGAAAGTAAACAGGCTGGGCTGTCCTGGACGCAGGCGCCGCTCCAGGCGTTGTGCGAAATCCACTGTGATCGCCCAGTCCGGGCGCGCTTCACCCGGTGCGCTTATGGCGCGGCGAACGTGGGAAATCCGCCGTTCGGAGTTGGTCACGGTGCCTTCTTTCTCACCCCAACTGGCGGCTGGCAGCAGCAGGTCAGCGAAGGGTGCGGTTTCGGTGGTACGAAAGGCTTCTTGCAGCACCACGAATGGGCAAGCCCGCAATGCAGCGCGCACGGTTTGCTGATCCGGCAGYGACTGCGCAGGGTTGGTGCAGGCGATCCACAATGCTTTGATCTTGCCGCTCTGGACCTGTTCGAACAGTTCAATGGCGGTTAGCCCGGTGGTGTCAGGTAGTTTTTCGACACCCCAGTAAGCCGCCACTTCGGCGCGATGTTGCGCATTGGCTGCTTCGCGATGGCCAGGCAGCAAGTTCGACAAACTGCCGGTTTCGCGCCCGCCCATGGCATTCGGCTGACCGGTAAGCGAGAAGGGGCCGGCGCCCGGCCGACCGATTTGCCCGGTGGCCAGGTGCAGGTTGATCAGTGCACTGTTTTTTGCGCTGCCGACAGTGGACTGGTTCAGCCCCATGCACCATAGCGAGAGAAAACTGCTTGAGGTGCCGACCCACTCGGCGCATTGCTGCAGCTGTTCAACGCTGATCCCGCAAAGTTGCGCGACCATTTGCGGGGTGTAATCGCGTACCAGGCTTTTCAGCTCGGCCAAGCCTTCGGTGTGCGCCTTGATGAACTCACGGTCGACCCAGTCTTCCCACAACAGCAGGTGCAAAATTCCGTGGAACAGCGCGACATCGGTGCCCGGCAGAATGGCCAGGTGCAGGTCGGCAAGATCACAGGTGTCAGTGCGTCGAGGGTCGATGACGATGACTTTCATCTGTGGTCGGCGGGATTTGGCTTCTTCCAGTCGGCGAAACAGCACCGGATGGGCGTAGGCCATGTTGCTGCCGACAATCATCACGCAATCGCTCAGCTCAAGGTCTTCATAGCTGCACGGCGGGGCGTCGGCGCCCAGGCTGCGCTTGTAGCCGACCACCGCCGACGACATGCAGAGTCGCGAATTACTGTCGATGTTGTTGGTGCCAACCAGCGCCCGGGCCAACTTGTTGAAGGCGTAATAGTCTTCCGTCAGCAATTGCCCGGAGATATAGAACGCCACACTGTCCGGGCCGTGCTCGGCGATGGTGTCGGCGAAAACGCTGGTGGCGTGATCGAGGGCGGTGTCCCAATCGGTACGGCTGCGGGCCATACCTTTGCCGAGGCGCAGTTCCGGGTACAGCGCCCGTGCCGCGAGGTCGCCGGTGAGGTGCAGGGTCGAGCCTTTGCTGCACAACTTGCCGAAGTTGGCCGGGTGCGTCGGGTCGCCGCTGACGCCGAGGATCTGCTCGCCGTCATGCTCGATCAGTACGCCGCAGCCCACCCCGCAATAACAGCAGGTCGAGGCGGTCGTCTGGCGGCTCATCAGCCTGCTTCCCGCAGAGCCAGCATGACCCGACCGTTCTCCACCCGTGCCGGATGGTGATGAGCGCAGCCGACATCAGGCGCCAGGGCCTCACCGGACTCCAGGTCGATCTGCCAGTTGTGCAACGGGCAAGCGACGCGTTTACCGTAGATCAGCCCCTGGGACAGCGGTCCGCCCTTGTGTGGGCAGCGGTCGTCAAGCGCGAAAACCTCGTCGTCGCTGGTGCGAAAAATCGCGATGTCACCTTTGGGGCCGCTGACGATGCGCGAGCCCAGGGCGTTGATTTCTTCCAGTGCGCAGATATCCAGCCAGTTCATGCCGGCACCTCCAGGTTTTTCACGGGGATGACATCGAACTCCTTCTTCAGCAATGGCTGCTCAAGGCGTTCTTTCCATGGGTCCTGCTCGAACGACAGGGAGAATTGCAGCCGGTCGTTGAGCGCTTTACGGCGCTCCGGGTCTTCCAGTACGGCTTTCTTGATGTGCTCCATGCCGACCCGTTGCAGGTAGTGCACGGTGCGCTCGAGGTAGAAGGCTTCTTCGCGGTACAGCTGCAGGAACGCGCCGTTGTACTCGCGCACCTCTTCGGCGGTTTTCAGTTTGACGAAGAATTCCGCGACCTCGGTTTTGATCCCGCCATTGCCGCCGATGTACATCTCCCAACCCGAGTCGACGCCGATGATTCCTACGTCCTTGATCCCGGCTTCCGAGCAGTTGCGCGGGCAACCAGAGACCGCCAGCTTGACCTTGTGCGGCGACCACATGTTGAACAGGTCATGCTCCAGTTCGATGCCCAGTTGCGTGGAGTTTTGCGTGCCGAAGCGGCAGAACTCGCTGCCGACGCAGGTTTTGACCGTGCGGATCGATTTACCGTAGGCATGGCCGGACGGCATGTCGAGGTCCTTCCAGACGCCGGGCAGATCCTGCTTCTTGATCCCCAGCAAGTCGATGCGCTGGCCGCCCGTGACCTTGACCATGGGCACGTTGTACTTGTCTGCCACATCGGCAATACGCCGCAGCTCCGAAGGATTGGTCACACCACCCCACATCCGAGGGACTACAGAGTAGGTGCCGTCTTTCTGGATGTTGGCGTGGGCACGTTCGTTGATCAGCCGTGATTGCGGATCGTCCTTGGCCTCGCCTGGCCATGTGGAAATCAGGTAGTAATTGAGCGCCGGGCGGCAGGTGGCGCAGCCATTCGGGGTGCGCCAGTTGAGGTAGCTCATGGTCCCGGCGATGGTCAGCAGATGCTCTTCGCGGATCGCCTGGCGGATCTGTCCGTGGTTGAGGTCGCTGCAACCGCAGATGGCTTTTTCACTTTTCGGTTTGACGTCCGCCGCGCCGCCGACGGTGTTGATCAGGATCTGTTCCACCAATCCGGCGCAGGAGCCGCAGGAGCTGGCCGCTTTGGTGTGTTTCTTGACCTCGTCGACGCTGAACAGCCCGTGTTCCTGAATCGCCTTGACGATGGTGCCCTTGCAGACGCCATTGCAACCGCAGACTTCGGCGTTATCAGCCATGCTCATGGCTTTGTCCTGGCCTTGATGGCCTACATCCCCCAGAGCGTTTTCGCCGAACATCAGGTGATCGCGGATCTCGCCGATGGCGTGGTTCTCGCGAATCTGCCGGAAATACCAGCCGCCATCCGCGGTGTCGCCGTACAGACAGGCACCGACCAGCACGTCATCCTTGATCACCAGTTTTTTATAGACCCCGCCGATCGGGTCGGAGAGGGTGATGGTTTCGGTGCCTTCGCCGCCCATGAAGTCGCCAGCGGAGAACAGATCGATGCCGGTGACTTTCAACTTGGTCGAGGTCACCGAGCCCGAATAGCGGGCAAACCCCAGTTGCGCCAAGTGGTTGGCGCAGACCTTGGCCTGCTCGAACAGTGGCGCTACCAGGCCGTAGGCGATGCCGCGGTGACTGGCGCATTCGCCGATCGCATAGATGCGCGGGTCATAGGTTTGCAGGGTGTCGTTGACCAGAATCCCGCGGTTGCACGGGATGCCGGATTTTTCCGCGAGTTCGGTATTGGGGCGAATGCCGGCAGCCATCACCACCAGGTCAGCGGGAATGATGTCGCCGTTCTTGAACTGCACCGAGCCGACCCGGCCATTGCCGGCGTCGTGCAGGGCCTGGGTCTGTTCGCACAGGCGAAAGTGCAAGCCGCGTCCTTCCAGGGCAGTTTGCAGCAGCTGGCCGCTGGTTTTGTCCAGTTGCCGCTCCAGCAACCACTCGCCGAGGTGCACCACGGTCACGTGCATGCCGCGCAGCATCAGCCCATTGGCCGCTTCAAGGCCGAGCAGGCCGCCGCCGATGACTACCGCGTGCTTGTGGGTCTTCGCGGTGTCGATCATGACCTGGGTGTCGGCGATGTCGCGGTAACCGATGACGCCTTCCAGGGTATTGCCCGGAATCGGCAGGATAAACGGCGTCGAGCCGGTAGCGATCAGCAGCCGGTCGTATTCGGCTTCGCTGCCGTCTTCGGCGATGACCCGGCGTTTGACCCGGTCGATTTCCACTACCTTGCGGTTGAGCAGCAGTTTGATGTTGTTTTCCAGGTACCAATCAAGATCGTTAAGCACGATCTCTTCAAAGGTCTGCTCACCCGCCAGCACCGGCGAAAGCAGAATGCGGTTGTAGTTGGTATGGGGCTCGGCACCGAAGACCGTGATGTCATACAGCTCGCTGCTCAGCTTGAGCAATTCTTCCAGGGTGCGAACCCCGGCCATGCCATTGCCGATCATCACCAGTTTTAGTTTTTTCATCAGGTTCTCCGGGGAGCTCAGGCTTGCCTCATCAGGGCGGTCAGGCTGGCTCGACAAATTTTGCGCAAACAAAAAAAGGCGTCCCGCTAGTTACCTAGCGAGGACGCCTTTGTCCTGGTCCCGTTCTCTCGGGAAGCACGCCCTTCGTCGTTGAAGGCCGGGCTTTATGTCTGTTGGAAAAGGTAATGCAGTGGTCGTGCCAAATCGGCGGAGGGCGCGGTTTTGTTGGGTTTCGCTTCGTTAAGCAGTGTCGGGTTGGAGCTTTTTGCACCAAATCAAAGCGCGCCGCCCGCAATTGGCGCGACAAATCCCTGTAGCAGCAGGCTGCGCCAACTGCTACGTAAAGCAAGGCGTCAGGTATGAAATGCCAGATACAACAGCACCAGATTGATCAACAACGACACCAGCGCCAGGGTCCGCCACACCTTCAACGGTTCACGTTCCAGCAACGGCCTGGGTCGTACGCTCAAACTGCGCCGTTCGCCTTGTTCCAGCAGCAGCAACCATTCCTCCGCCGTTTCATAGCGTTGCGCCGGGTCGGCACATACCGCACGTTCCAGGCTTTGCCCGAGCCAGTCCGGCAAATCCGGCCGATAGCGGTTGGCTGCGACGGGCGAGCCAAAGCGCGGACGTTGAAAGGCTTCGATTTCCCCGTAGGGATAATGCCCGGTGGCCAGGTAATAAAGCGTCACACCGACGGCATACAGATCCTGTTGTGGTGTTGGTGGAGTCCCGTTGAACGCTTCCGGGGCGATATAGCTCGGGGTGCCCGGCAGCGCGTTGGATTGGTCTTCGGATAAGCCGGTGCAGTACGCCAGGCCGAAATCCAGCAGCCGTAACTCACCGTCCTCAGACAGCAGCAGGTTTTCCGGTTTGATGTCGCGATGGAAAATCTGCCGCCGATGCAGCATGCCCACCGCCCGCAGCAAACGTTCGGCCAGTTGTTGCCATTGGGGCAGCGGCAACGGGCCGTTTTGTGCGAACAGCTCGGCCAGGGTCACCCCCGGATACTCGCGCATCACGTAATACAGGTGTTGACGTTGCGCCGCTGGGTGAACTTCCGGAAAGCTGCGACCGGCAACACGTTTGAGAAACCACTCTTCAGAGAGCAGAGCCTGAGCGGCCTTTGTGTCGTTGTTCAACTGTGAGGGGAGTGTTTTCAGTAGCCAGGGCTGTTGCTGCCCATCATGGACACGGTAAATCAGCGACTGCTGACTCTGCCCGAGCAGTCTTTCGACGTGCCAGCCCTCGAAGACCTGACCGGGTTTGAGCGGCGGTGGCAATGGCCATTGCTGCAGTTGGATCAGCGTATCGCCAATGCTTGTTTCACCGAGGGTGTCGACCCGCACCAGCAGCGCGCTGGCGTTGTCCTGACTGCCGGCCAGGTGAGCGGCGTTGACCAGGGTTTGTGCCGCGCTGTCGAGGTCGGGTTGATCGCGCAGAATGGCCGCGATGGCGGTGTCGCCCAGCGTCGCCCAAACGCCGTCGCTCAACAGGACGAAACTCTCGCCGGCGCGCAATTCGCCGTCGAGAAAATCCAGCACCAGATGCTGATCCAGTCCCAATGCGCGCTTGAGCACATGCTGCATGCCCGGTTGTTCCCAGACGTGGTCCTCAGTGATGCGCTGCAACTGGTCGGCGTGCCAGCGATACACCCGACAATCGCCAACGTGCGCCAACGTGAAGCGACGACCGCGTAGCACCAGCGCGCTGACGGTGGTGAGTAATGGCTGGCCGCCGCCATTGGCCTGCAACCAGCGATTTTGCGCTAGCAACAGGCGGTCCAGCGCTTGCGCCACAGCCCAGGTTTGCGGAGTGGCGTAGTAATCGAGGGCCAGGGCCTGCAAGGTTGCCCTGGCTGCGAGCCCGCCATCGGCGCATTGACTGACGCCGTCGGCGATGGCGAACAGAAACCCCTTGCTCGCCGCCAGTTCAGCGGCGGGCGTGACCAGGCGCAGGGCGTCCTGGTTTTCGTCCCGTGGGCCGATGGCGCTGGCCTCGGCGAAGCTCAATTGCAGGCTCATTGGTGCATCATACCCGCGCGGCGGTCACAGCAGCCGAACCCCAGGTGGTTCTCCAGCGGCGCTTGACCCCGTGCAGGCCAAACCAGGCCAGAACACCGAGACTCGCGAACAGCCACAAGGCCAGTTGATAGCTGCCGGTGCTTTGCTTGATCGCACCCATGCCTGCCGCGAGGGCGAAACCGCCGATGCCGCCTGCCATGCCGATCAACCCGGTCATCACGCCGATTTCGCGGCGAAAGCGTTGTGGCACCAGCTGGAACACCGCGCCGTTACCCGCGCCAAGGCCGAGCATGGTGCAGACGAACAGTGCCAGTGCAGCGTAGGAGCTGGGCAGGTTGAAACCCACGGCAGCAATGCAGGTCGCGGCCAGTGTGTACATCACCAGCAAGGTGCGAATGCCACCGAAACGATCCGCCAGTGCGCCACCGAGTGGCCGCATCAAACTGCCGCCGAACACGCAAGCTGCGGTGTAGTAGCCGGCGGTGACCGGGCTCAGGCCGTATTGGTCGTTGAAGTAGCCGGGCAGGGCGCTGGCCAGGCCGATGAAACCACCGAAGGTCACGCTGTAGAAAAACATGAACCACCAGCTGTCGCGGTCACCGAGGGCCTTGAGGTAGTCAGTCATGGATTTGGCTTTCGGCCGTTCAGGTGCGTTTTTCGCCAGCCAGGCGAAGATGATCAGCGTCAGTATCAGTGGGATCAATGCGAAGCCAAAGACGTTGCTCCAGCCAAATGAGGCCGCCAGCATCGGGGCGATCAGCGCGGCGAACACCGTGCCCGAGTTGCCCGCGCCGGCGATGCCCATCGCCTTGCCTTGATGCTGTGGTGGATACCACTGCGAAGCCAGGGGCAGGGCGACCGCGAACGAGGCGCCGGCCATGCCGAGGAACAGGCCCAGCAGCAGCGCTTGTTCGTAGCTGTGGATGCCGAGTTTCCAGGCGCCGAACAGGGCGCAAATCACGATGACCTGACCGATCAGCCCGGCGGTTTTCGGTGACAGACGGTCTGCCAGCAGTCCCATCACGAAGCGCAAGAACGCCCCGGCCAGAATCGGCGTGGCCACCACGAGCCCGCGTTGCTGGGTAGTCAGGTGCAAGTCGGCGGCGATTTGCACCGCCAGCGGGCCGAGCAAGTACCAGACCATGAAGCTCAGGTCGAAATACAGAAAGGCCGAGAAGAGTGTCGGGGTATGGCCGGATTTCCAGAAGCTTGAATTCATCGCGCACCTCAGCTGTAAAGAGTCTCGAAGGGAGTCATGAGCTTTGCGGTGGCGCGCCGCGACGGCCGCACCACCGGCCCCGGGCTGTGGGGCCAAAACGAAAAAACGCCGCAACCCGCTGCACTTGCGCGAAAGGGGTATGCGACGTCTTTGTCGTAGGTGGGGCAACCGCCGTTGGCTACCTGTGCGGTTTACTTAGCGAGATCTGTGCCAACAGACGAAACCGAGTCGCGGCCAATCGCGAGCAGGCTCGCTCCCACAGTTGATTTGTGTACGACGCAATTTCCTTGTGGGAGCGAGCCTGCTCGCGATGGGCGCCCCAACAGGCGCTAGAAGGGTCAGCCCAGCAGCTCGCTCATGGCAATGATCTGCTCGGCCACCTGGATCAGCTTCTGTTGGCGGCTCATGGCCTGACGGCGCATCAGGGTGTAGGCCTGTTCTTCATTGCAGTCCTTCATTTTCATCAGCAAGCCCTTGGCCAGTTCGATGCGCTTGCGCTCGGCCAGTTGCTGGTCGCGGGCCTGGAGTTGGGCACGCAAGGCCTGATCGCTTTCAAAGCGTGCCATGGCCACGTCGAGGATCGGTTGCAGGCGCGCGGCATGAATGCCTTCGACGATATAGGCGCTGACGCCGGACTTGATCGCCTGGCGCATCACGTCCGGGTCGTGCTCGTCGGTGAACATCACGATCGGCCGAGGCTGGTCGCGGCTGACCAGCACTACTTGCTCCAGCACATCACGGCTCGGTGACTCGGTATCGATCAGGATCACGTCCGGACGCACCGTTTCGACGCGCGCAGGCAGGTCGATGGTCAGGCCTGATTCATCGATCACCTCAAACCCGGCTTCGGTCAGCGCGGCCTTGAGCCGCCCGACCTTTTTCGCCGTGTCGTTGATCAGCAGGATACGCAACATATTTGCAGCCTCCTGTCAGCGGCGGGCGAGAAGAGCGGGGGTGTCGGCCATGGCGTGCAGCTTGAAGCTGCGGGCATACGCCGCCGGGTCCGAGCCATTCCATATTTTACCGTCGATCAACTGGCTGCTGCGCATTTCCTGATCCCGGACCGCGATCCCCAGCGCGCTGGCGGCATCGCGATAGACGCCAAGTTGCTGGACCTGACGCGCCACCTGCAGATAGTCCGGGTCTTCGCGCAGCAAGCCCCAACGCCGGAATTGAGTCATGAACCACATACCGTCGGAAAGGTACGGCAGGTTGACCTCGCCGCCGCCATGGAAGCGCAGCGCGTGAGGGTCCTGCCAGCGATTGCCCAGACCGTCGGCATAATCGCCCAGCAGGCGCGGTTCGATGCAGTCGAGCGGTGCGTCCAGGTATTCGGTAGCACTCAACAGTTGCGCGGTGCTGCGGCGGTTTTCCGTGCTTTGTTCAATGAAACGACTGGCCTCAAGGATCGCCATGACCAGCGCTCGTGCGGTGTTCGGGTATTGCTCGATGAAGGCGCGGGTGCAGCCAAGAACTTTTTCCGGGTGGTCGGGCCAGATGGTCTGGCTTGTCGCCAGGGTGAAGCCGAGGTTCTGCTTCACCGCACGGGCGCTCCAGGGTTCGCCGACGCAGAAACCGTCGATTCGTCCGGCCTGCAAGTGCGCGACCATTTGTGGCGGTGGCACCACGACGCTGTCGACATCCTGCAACGGATGGATGCCCTGGCTCGCCAGCCAGTAATACAACCACATGGCGTGGGTGCCGGTAGGGAAGGTCTGGGCGAAGGTGAGTTTTGGGCGACTTTGGTGCACGTGACGGTCCAGCGCTTCAGGACCGGTCACGCCTAGCCCTTGCAGGCCATGAGAAAGGTTGATGCTCTGGCCGTTCTGGTTCAGCCCCATCAGCACGGCCATGTCCGTCGCGGCGACGCCGCCGATGCCCAGATGCACCGCATAGATCAAACCATAGAGGCTGTGGGCGGCATCCAGTTCGCCACTGACCAGTTTGTCCCGCAGGTTGGCCCACGACGACTGGCGCTTGAGGTTCAGGGTCAACCCGTAGGGTTGGGCGAAGCCCTGAGTCGCCGCAACCACCACGGATGCGCAGTCGCTCAGGGCCATGAAACCGAGGTTGATCGCGGTCTTTTCCGGGGCATCGCTGCCATTGACCCAGGCCAGCGGTCCTGCTTCAGGTTCAGTCATCACATAAGCACCTTGCATGAAAAAAGCGCCGTACCCAGGCCCCATGTGCAAACCAGGCCAGGTGACGACGCCGTTGTCCTTTTTAATCGTTACCTGGCACGCATCCCGCCATTGGCATGGGTGCCGATGTCAGTACCAGTGCAAGGCATATGCCACTGAGGTCTGATTTCATCGCGCACCTCGCTTGCGACCCCGATGCACGGCTATAATCGCCGCCTTATTTCGCCGCCAACCGAGTCAAGCCCACCCATGTATACCCTGGCCCGCCAACTGCTGTTCAAACTCTCCCCGGAAACCTCCCACGATCTGTCCCTGGACCTGATCGGCGCAGGCGGGCGTTTGGGTCTCAATGGCTTGCTGTGCAAGGCGCCAGCGCAGTTGCCAGTGAATGTCATGGGCCTGGACTTTCCAAACCCGGTGGGGTTGGCGGCTGGTCTGGACAAGAACGGGGCGGCCATCGACGGGTTTGCGCAATTGGGTTTCGGCTTCGTCGAAATCGGCACTGTTACCCCGCGTCCGCAACCGGGCAATCCAAAGCCACGGATTTTCCGCTTGCCGCAAGCCGAGGCGATCATCAACCGCATGGGGTTCAACAACCTCGGCGTCGATCATCTGCTGGCGCGTGTGGCCGCGGCCAAATACAAGGGCGTGCTGGGGATCAACATCGGCAAGAACTTCGACACGCCGGTTGAGCGTGCGGTCGACGACTACCTGATCTGCCTGGACAAGGTCTACGCCCACGCCAGTTACGTGACGGTCAACGTCAGCTCGCCGAACACTCCGGGCCTGCGCAGCCTGCAATTTGGTGATTCGCTCAAGCAACTGCTCGAAGCCTTGCGTCAGCGCCAGGAAGACCTGGCTCAACGCCATGGCAAGCGTGTACCGCTGGCGATCAAGATCGCACCGGACATGACCGACGAAGAAACCGTTCAGGTGGCACAAGCGCTGATCGACACCGGGATGGACGCGGTGATTGCGACCAACACCACCCTGAGCCGCGTAGGCGTCGAAGGCATGGAATACGGTGACGAGGCGGGTGGCTTGTCCGGCGCACCGGTGCGCGACAAGAGTACTCACACGGTCAAGGTCCTGGCGGCCGAGCTGGCCGGGCGTTTGCCGATCATCGCGGTGGGCGGCATTACCGAAGGCAAGCATGCAGCTGAGAAAATCGCTGCGGGCGCCAGTCTGGTGCAGCTCTACTCTGGCTTCATCTATAAGGGCCCGGCGTTGATTCGCGAATCTGTAGACGCGATCGCAGCCCTGCGTTGACCTCGTAGCAGCTGCCGAGCCTGCGAGGCTGCGTTCGGCGGCGAAGCCGTCGTGAAATCAGACACCGTGGTCTTGCAGGTGCGCGGTGCATTCCGGGTTTACGACTGCTTCGCAGCCGAACGCAGCCTCGCAGGCTCGGCAGCTGCTACAGGGATTGTGGAGAAGTTGGCATAAAAAAGGGCTCCTCGAAGGAGCCCTTGGGCCGAAGCCCGCCGTCCGGAGAGGACGTGCGTGGTTAAGTCGTTACCTATTCAGATTTTCGTGTCGGAGTGTGTGCCCTGTTTTAGCCGACGGCGTGAAGTTCGTTGAGTCTATGGATTCCCGCAGTGCCGGTCATACCGTCCCAGTTGTCGCCGCGTCCTTCTCGCCAGCCGTTGATCCAGGCTTGGCGTACCGACGGTAGAGTAAAGGGGCAAAGCTCACGGGATTTTCCACCAACGCCATATTGATATCCGCGCAAAAATGCTCTTTCCAACGGATCACGCTTAAGTCTTCTCATAGGGTGTTTCCCTCACTTGTTGACTGTATTTGTCGCGTCGACCTCGATCGAGGTCAGGCAGAAAAATTCTGCCGTTGGTGGCTCGCTGCCGGCGTCACGAGCCAAGGTGTTGACGCCGTTGCGACGTCAACCTGTGTTGAGTTCTAACCAATGCGTCACATCGAGGGAATGATCGTTTTGTCATAAGGACGTAACGATAATGATGCTAAGGCCATAAGTAACACGATGTAATTCCCGTGTTCATTGACCAAAGCTCGCTATGATCGGCCTTTCACTGGATGATGCGGCTAATGATTGAGTAAAAATGTCCACCCATTGCACTCGGGTACTATTCGACGAAGGGTCGAGTTATGACATTTTGTTGCACAGAATTTTTTATCTGCCCGGGCATCTAAGCTCATTCAACCGGTTGGTTGGCTGTGTGGCCAGGGTGGGGCGGCACACTTTCGTGCCACGCGAGCGCTCTTCAAGAAAAGCGCTTGATTGAAAACCGAGCGGTCAATGCGTTGTCCGTTCACTTATTGCTAAAGGCCCTGGAACTCCCATGTCGGATCGTTACGAACTCTTCCTCACTTGCCCCAAGGGCCTCGAAGGCTTGCTGATCGAGGAAGCCGTCGGGCTTGGCCTTGAGGAAGCGCGTGAGCACACGTCGGCTGTGCGCGGCATGGCCGACATGGAAACGGCTTATCGCCTGTGCCTGTGGTCGCGTCTGGCTAACCGGGTGCTGCTGGTACTCAAGCGTTTCCCGATGAAGGATGCCGAAGACCTGTACCACGGCGTGCTGGATATCGAGTGGCAAGACCACATGCTCAATGACGGCACCCTGGCCGTCGAATTCAGCGGTCACGGCTCGGGCATCGACAACACGCACTTCGGCGCCCTGAAAGTGAAGGACGCCATTGTCGACAAACTGCGCACCCCATCAGGCGAGCGTCCGTCCATCGACAAGCTCAACCCGGACCTGCGTATTCATCTGCGCCTGGACCGTGGCGAAGCGATTCTGTCCCTCGATCTCTCCGGCCACAGCCTGCACCAGCGCGGCTATCGCCTGCAGCAAGGTGCGGCGCCACTGAAGGAAAACCTCGCCGCCGCAATTCTGATCCGCTCCGGCTGGCCGCGCATTGCGGCTGAAGGCGGCGCCCTGGCTGACCCGATGTGCGGTGTCGGTACGTTCCTCGTCGAAGCCGCGATGATCGCCGCCGACATGGCGCCGAACCTGCGTCGCGAGCAGTGGGGCTTCACCGCCTGGCTCGGTCATGTGCCGGCGCTGTGGAAAAAACTTCACGAAGAAGCCGTCGTCCGCGCTGCTGCCGGCCTGGCCAAGCCACCGCTGTGGATTCGCGGTTACGAGGCCGACCCACGGCTGATTCAACCCGGCCGCAATAACGTCGAGCGCGCAGGCCTGAGTGAGTGGATCAAGATCTACCAGGGTGAAGTCGCAACCTTCGAGCCGCGTCCGGACCAGAACCAGAAAGGCCTGGTGATCTGCAACCCTCCGTATGGCGAGCGTCTGGGTGATGAGGCGAGCTTGCTCTATCTCTACCAGAACCTCGGTGAGCGTCTGCGTCAGGCCTGCCTGAACTGGGAAGCGGCGGTGTTCACCGGCGCACCGGACCTGGGCAAGCGCATGGGTATTCGCAGCCACAAACAGTATTCGTTCTGGAACGGCGCCTTGCCGTGCAAATTGCTGCTGATCAAAGTACTGCCGGACCAGTTCGTCACGGGTGAGCGTCGTACCCCGGAACAGCGTCAGGCCGAACGCGAGCAGGCGGCCTACGATCAGTCGCCGGCCGAGCCGCAAGAGCGTCAGTACAACAAGAACGGCAACCCGATCAAGCCTGTACCGGCGCCGGCTCCTGTTGTCGAGCAGCCACGTCTGAGCGAAGGCGGGCAGATGTTTGCCAACCGCCTGCAAAAAAACCTCAAGGCGCTGGGCAAGTGGGTCAAGCGTGAAGGTATCGACTGCTACCGTGTTTACGATGCCGACATGCCGGAATACTCCATGGCGATCGACCTGTATCACGACTGGGTCCACGTTCAGGAATATGCGGCGCCGAAATCGATCGATCCGGAAAAAGCCTCGGCGCGGATGTTCGATGCGCTGGCAGCCATTCCACAGGCCTTGAACATCGACAAGAATCGCGTGGTCGTCAAACGTCGCGAACGTCAGAGCGGCACCAAGCAGTACGAGCGCCAGAGCGCACAGGGCAAGTTCACCGAGGTGAACGAAGGCGGTGTGAAGTTGCTGGTCAACCTGACCGACTACCTCGACACCGGCCTGTTCCTGGACCACCGTCCAATGCGCCTGCGGATTCAGAAAGAGGCGGCGGGCAAGCGCTTCCTCAACCTGTATTGCTACACCGCAACCGCCAGCGTTCACGCGGCCAAGGGCGGTGCACGCAGCACCACCAGCGTCGACCTGTCGAAAACCTATCTGGATTGGGCGCGTCGCAACCTGTCGCTGAACGGTTTCTCCGACAAGAACCGCCTGGAGCAGGGCGATGTGATGGCCTGGCTGGAAGCCAACCGTGACGAGTTCGACATGATCTTTATCGATCCGCCGACCTTCTCCAACTCCAAGCGCATGGAAGGCATCTTCGACGTACAGGGTGACCACGTGCAGTTGCTGGACCTGGCCATGGCCCGTCTGGCGCCGGGTGGCGTGCTGTATTTCTCCAATAACTTCCGCAAGTTCCAGCTCGAAGAAAACCTCACGGCGCGTTATGCCGTCGAGGAGATCACCGCACAAACCATCGACCCGGATTTTGCCCGTAACGGCAAGATCCACCGCGCCTGGAAAATCATGGCGCGCTGAGGCTGATTGGATCCACAGAACCTTGATTTTTCGAGGTTCTGTGGCCTTTTTGCGCTGGCTAATCGAGTGGCTGATAGCTATAACTTCACTCAAAGCCAAGGTGACGTCAAAGCACGCCGGCGTTTTGAGTTTTGTTTATGCCGTCGCACGCCGTACGACCCAAGATCCTGGGCCTGATCAGTGAAGATGTTTCGGCCTGGCTCATTGCGCTGCTGGTGCTACTGGCCGGCGGCGTACTGACGGGGCTGCTCGCCTGGGCCAGCTTCAATGAGCACCATCAGCAGATGGCGCGGCGTTTTCAAATGCTGGTCAATGAGCGCAAGGGCCGGATTACCGAGCGTTTCGGCGATCAGGAACAGCGTCTTGATAGCCTGCGGCGTTTCTTCGTCAACTCCGAGTCGGTCTCCCGTGAAGAGTTCGACGGCTTTACCAAAGCACTGTTGCACAGAACTCAGGCCTACGCCTGGGCGCCGCTGGTTGCCCGTAGTGAACGTTCCGCGTTCGAGCAACGGGTGCGCGAGCAAGGTAAAGCAGGGTTCTCCATCAGCGATCTGACACCTTCCGCCACGTTGCAACCTGCCGCCGAGCGTGATGAATACGCGCCGGTGTTGTATAGCCAGACGCAAAGTGCAAAAGGTGCGCCGCTGGGTTTTGATTTGCTCTCGGAACCGACACGTCGGGCCACCCTGCAAAGGGCTCGCGACCTCAACGCGATGGCGGTGTCCGAGCCCACGCTGCTGGTTGGCGTCGATCCTGAATATGCCCATGGCGTGCTGCTGGTCGAGCCGGTTTTGCGTGATGCCGCAGCGTCAGCTCATGACGCTGTGCCCCTTGGTTACGTGCTGGCAGTGATCAGCATGCGTCAGTTGGTCATCGATGGGTTTCCGTTGCCCGGTCAGGACAACCTTGTGGTGCAGATTCGCGGTCGGGCGCAGGACGGTCAGGCGCAAGCGCTCTACGAATCTACCAATCGGGTGGCGAATCAGCCATTGCATTACAGCTCGATGCTGCGATTGGGCGATCATGTCTACGATCTCGATATTCGCACCAGCGCCGTGTTCGAACATGCCAATCATTCGGCGGTTGCCARCCTGGTCGTGATGGGGGCGCTGTTGAGCGTGCTGCTCAGTGCCTTGCTCTACATTCTGGTCAGTCAACGGCAACGAGCGCTGGCGCTGGTCGAAGAGCGCACCCGCGAGTTGCGCCTGCGAGAACAGGAGTTGAGCGGCGCTCATGGTCAGTTACGCGGGGTGCTGGACGCGGCGACCCAAGTGGCGGTGATCGCCACCAACCTGCGTGGTGTGATCACCACCTTCAATGCCGGTGCCGAGCACATGCTCGGCTATCGCAGTGTCGATGTGTTGGGGCAGGCGACCCTGGAAAGCCTGCATCTGCCCGCTGAGCTGGAAGCGCGAGCCGTGGAACTCAGTCAGCGTTACTGCAAACCGGTGCCGAGCTGTCAGGCGATGCTGATGGAAGGTGGCGAAGCGGGTGGGCATGAAGCGCGTGAATGGACCTTGGTGCGCCAGGACGGCAGCTATCTGACGGTGAACATGCTCGCCACTGCCGTGCTCGACGAGCAGGGGCTGTGGGTCGGGAATCTGGCGATCTGCATCGACATTACCGAGCGCAAGCGGGTGCATGAAGCGTTGGCGGCGCGCGATTTGCTGCTCAAGAAACTCAGCGCTCATGTGCCGGGCGGCATTTATCAGTTCAAGATGGCGGTTGACGGGCGATTCAGTGTGATTTACGCGAGTGATGGCATCCGCGACATTTACGAGATCGATCCGGACGTGCTGCAACAGAACGCCGAGGCCATTTTCGAGCGGATCCATCCGCAGGATGTCGCTCGGGTGCGTTCCTCGATCCGGATCTCTTCGTTAAAGCTCAACCCGTGGCGCGAAGAGTACCGCGTACAGTTGCCGGTCCGTGGCCTGCGTTGGGTACGCGGTGAGGCAACGCCGGAAGAACTGCCCGGTGGCGGGGTGTTGTGGCATGGCTACATTTCGGATATTTCCGACCTCAAACGGGTCGAGGAAGAGCTACGCGCCTTGTCGGTGACCGACTCGCTGACCGGCATTCACAATCGACGCTATTTCCAGGAGCGGTTGACCATGGAAATGGCCCGCGTCGAGCGAGGTGTTGGAGACTTGGCGGTGATCATGCTGGATATCGATCACTTCAAGCGCATCAATGATGTGTACGGCCACGCGGCCGGCGATCGGGTGTTGCAGGCGATTTGTCAGCGCATCCGCCACCGTTTGCGGCGCACCGATGTGTTCTGTCGCCTGGGAGGCGAGGAGTTCATGGTGCTGTGTCCGGACACCAACGGGCAGCATGCCCATGCGTTGGCCGTCGAGTTATGGCAGAGCTTGCGTAATACGCCGATCGACGACCTGGGCACGGTGACTGCCAGCTTTGGTATCGCCAGTTGGCGTTCCGGGGAGGGGGCTGATGCCTTGCTGCTGCGCGCTGACTCGGGGGTTTACGCGGCGAAACAGGCCGGGCGGGATCGGGTTGAGATGGAGCTGGTGTAAGCCCGTTGTACACAAGCTTTTGTGGGAGCGAGCCTGCTCGCGATGCAGGCAACGCGGTGCATCAGAATGACCGTGTCATCGTTCATCGCGAGCAGACGAACGTCGCCCGGCTCTTCCCACATTGGATCTGTGGTGTTTGATCGATCGGCTTAAAGCGCCGACTCGGCCGTTGCCAGTTTCGGCTGGCGATACAGGTCCAGCAGCACCTGATCGAGCACCGTATGCGCGCCAAAAGGTGCCGGATCGTTGAGGATCGCGACCACCGCCCAGGTGTTGCCGTTGTTGTCGCGGCTGAAACCGGCGATAGCGCGCACAGTGTTCAGGGTGCCGGTCTTGACGTGTGCTTCACCCCGCATTGCGGTGGTCTTGAGGCGTTTGCGCATGGTGCCGTCCATGCCGCTGATCGGCAGCGAACTGACGAACTCGGCCGAGTACGGGCTTCTCCAGGCAGCCTGCAGCATGCTCGCCATTTCACGGGCGCTGACCCGTTCGGCACGCGACAGGCCCGAGCCGTTCTCCATCACCAGATGCGGCGCGGTGATGCCTTTCTTCGCCAGCCACTGACGCACTACGCGTTGTGCGGCTTTGGCATCGTCAGCATCGGCGTCGGTGCGGTATTTCGCGCCCAGGCTGAGGAACAGCTGCTGAGCCATGGTGTTGTTACTGTATTTGTTGATATCGCGGATGATTTCCGCCAGGTCCGGCGAGAACGCCCGGGCCAGTACCTTGGCATCCTTTGGTACAGCGGCCAGACGATCCTTGCCCTGGATGCTGCCACCCAGTTCCTGCCAGATCGCCCGTACAGCGCCAGCGGTGTAGGTCGCATGATCGAGCAGCGAAAGGTAAGTCTGCGAGCTGCAACCGTCGGCCAACTGGCCCGCAACGGTCACGGACACGCTGCCGTCGGCCTGGGTCACCGGGTTGTAGCGCACGCCCCCGGAACACTGTTTGCCGCTGAGGGCTTTGACCTGGTTGTCGATGCGAATGCTGGCGATCGGTGGTTCGACCGACACCAGCACCTTGCCCGAATCGTTGCGAGCGACGAAGCGCAGGGCCTTGAGGTTGACCATCAGCGCGTCGGGTTTGACCAGGAATGGCTTGTTTTCGTCTTTGCCGTCGTCATTGAACTCCGGCAATTGCGGCTGGACGAAGAAGCTGCGGTCCAGCACCAGGTCACCGGTAACTTGCTGCACGCCATTGGCTCGCAGGTCACGCATCAGCAGCCAGAGTTTTTCCATGTTCAGCTTTGGATCGCCGCCACCCTTGAGGTACAGGTTGCCGTGCAGGATGCCGCCATTGAGGGTGCCGTCGGTGTAGAACTCGGTTTTCCACTGGTGGTTCGGGCCAAGCATTTCCAGCGCGGCGTAGGTGGTGACCAGTTTCATGGTCGAGGCCGGATTGACCGAAACGTCAGCGTTGAAGACCGTCGGTGTGCCTGGGCCGTTGAGCGGAATCATCACCAGCGACAGGGCGCTGTCCTGGAGCTTGCTGGCTTTGAGGGCTTTTTCAACGCTGGGTGGCAGGCTGGTGTTGGTCGGGGCAGCGGAAACAGGGAAGGCCAGCGGCACAAGCAGGCTGGCGAGAAGCAATGGACGTAAAGATTTGATCATCTGAAATAAAACCCTACTGCCGAGGGGGAAAAAGATGAGGGCATGAGAATAAATTCCCTCGGTGGTCGCGAAAGTGTCGGCATTATGCCCCAAGGAGTAGCGGCTTGTGCCGTATCCAGAGGGCCGAATCCGCTATTTTTTTACCGGCGGTAGGCACAAGCGGCCAGAGAGTCGGGCAAACAACGGCTTAAACTGCTAAAGTGCTGCCCGTTATTACTTTTGAGGATTGTTCCAATGGCGACTAACCGTTCCCAGCGTCTGCGCAAAAAGCTTTGCGTCGATGAATTTCAAGAGCTGGGTTTCGAACTGAACCTGGATTTCAAAGAAGATCTGGCTGATGAGGCTGTTGACGCTTTCCTCGACGCGTTTCTGAAAGAAGCCATGGAAGCGAACGGCCTCGGCTACGTTGGCGGCGACGACTTCGGTCTGGTTTGCCTGCAAAAACGTGGCTCGGTCAGCGCTGAACAACGCGCCGCCGTTGAAGCCTGGCTGAAAGCCCGCACCGAGCTGACCAGCGTAGAAGTCAGCCCGTTGCTGGACGTTTGGTACCCGGAAAAGCCGATCAATCCGGTAGCCTGATGTTCAAAAAAACGGCGACCTGAAGGTCGCCGTTTTTTTTGCGTTTCAGGCATTGCGCCAGTTCAGAATCATCAGCGTCACCACCCCCGCCACAATCCCCCAAAATGCCGAACCAATGGAAAACAGCGTCAACCCCGACGCAGTGACCATAAAGGTGATCAATGCCGCTTCACGTTCCTTCACTTGCGCCATGGCGATGCTCAGGCCGTTGATGATCGAGCCGAACAGCGCCAACGCGGCAATCGACAGCACCAACTCCTTCGGCAAGGCGGCGAACAGCGCTGCGAGGGTTGCGCCAAAGACCCCGGCAATCCCGTAGAAAATCCCGCACCAGACGGCCGCGGTGTAACGCTTGTTGCGATCTTCATGGGCATGCGGCCCGGTGCAGATTGCGGCGCTGATCGCTGCCAGGTTGATCCCGTGGGAGCCAAATGGCGCCAGCAACAGTGAGGCGATGCCGGTGGTGGTGATCAGCGGCGAGGCCGGCACGTTGTAGCCATCTGCGCGTAACACGGCGATGCCGGGCATGTTCTGCGAGGTCATGGCCACCACGAACAATGGAATGCCGATGCTGATGGTTGCCGCGAGGGAAAAGTGCGGGGTGGTCCAGACCGGCGTGGCCACTTCCAGATGAAAACCGCTGAAATCCAGCAGGCCCATGACGCCGGACAGTGCCGTGCCGATCAGCAGCGCCGCCAGCACCGCATAACGCGGCGACAGGCGCTTGACCACCAGGTAGGTGAAAAACATCCCCAGTACCAGGCCGGTGCGGTGCTGGGCGGCGACGAAAATTTCGCTGCCGATCTTGAACAGAATCCCCGCCAGCAACGCTGCCGCCAGGGATGCCGGAATGCGTTTGACCAGGCGTTCGAAGCTGCCGGTCATGCCGCAAAGAGTGACGAGCACGGCGCAAGTGATGTAGGCGCCAATCGCCTCGCCGTAAGTCACCCCCGACAGGCTGGTGATCAGCAGTGCCGCACCGGGCGTCGACCAGGCGATGGTGATCGGTGTGCGATAACGCAAGGACAAACCGATCGAGCACACCGCCATGCCAATCGAAATCGCCCAGATCCACGACGAAATCTGCCCGCTGGTCAGGCCCGCCGCCTGGCCGGCCTGGAACATCAGCACCAGCGAACTGGTGTAGCCGGTCATCATGGCAATGAACCCGGCGACGATGGCCGAAGGTGAAGTGTCGGCCAGTGGGCGAAGTTGCACGTGAGTGGCGTCGGTCATGGCGCGGTGTTCCTTGTTCTTGATATACGAATAAAGTCCGCTGCTACCGGTGTGGCGAGGGAGTTAGCTCCTGCTCGGCCGCGCAGCGGTCGTAATGTGTGAGCGAGGTTATCTGAGTAAACGAGTCGGCAGGTTTCAGGGCTGCTGCGCAGTCCAACGGGAGCAAGCTCCCTCGCCATGGGCCAGGTGTTCAAGCCTAAACTTAAACCTGGCATCTCGTTGCGATACAGCCGGGGGCGTATGTGGCCGTACAGTCGTGTTGCCACCAGCGGTTGTGTACAATGTGCTGTGTTTTTTACGCAATACTTGCCAGCGACCCTCTGTGACGTATTACAGTCACAGTCAATTCGCCGCAGTTCTCCCGACTCGAGTGCCCATGAACGAACAGTTGCAGCCCCTCAAGAAACAACCGCGAGCAGGCAAAGCCGGCCGCAGCGGAACCCAGGACGATATCGTCTATGCGCATATCTTCGAGGCCATCCTCGAACAGCGCCTGGCGCCCGGTACAAAGTTGAGCGAAGAGGCGCTGGGAGAAATTTTCGGGGTCAGTCGCACCATCATTCGCCGCGCGTTGTCGCGTCTGGCCCATGAAGGCGTGGTGCTGTTGCGTCCCAACCGGGGTGCCGTGGTTGCCAGCCCGAGTGTCGAAGAAGCCCGTCAGGTATTCATGGCGCGGCGTCTGGTCGAGAAAGCGATCACCGAGCTGGCAGTCGTACACGCAACGGCCGAACAGATTGCCGAGCTGCGGCAGATGGTCAACGACGAGCGCGACAGCTTTTCCCGTGGCGACCGCGGTGCCGGTATCCGTCTGTCTGGCGAGTTCCACCTGAAGCTGGCCGAGGCAGCGAAGAACGCCCCGCTGATCAGCTTTCAGCGCAGCCTTGTGTCGCAGACTTCCTTGATCATCGCCCAGTATGAAAGCGGTAACCGCTCGCACTGTTCCTACGATGAACACACTCAGCTGATCGACGCCATCGAGGCCCGCGATGCCGACCTGGCGGTGAACCTGATGATGCATCACATGGATCACATCGACAGCAAGCTCAACCTCGACGAAGAAAGCGCCTCGGATGATTTGCACGCGGTGTTCTCGCACCTGTTGCAGACCAAGAAGCCAGGGCGGCCAACCGCCAAGCTTTGATAGACCGCGGCGCGCCTATCGCGAGCAGGCTCGCTCCCACATTTGACCGCATTCCCCTGTGGGAGCGAGCCTGCTCGCGATGGCGGTCTGACAGACGATAAAAAAATCCCCCGCAACCGAATGGCTGCGGGGGATTTTTTATGTCTGGAAAGACTTAACGCTGGTGAACGAGGTTGCCCGCCGCATACGTCTGCAACACCGTCCGGTCATCACCCAATGTCATCAACACAAACAGCGTCTCGGCGATGCTCTTGGCCTGTTTCAGGCGATAGCTGAGCAGCGGCGTGGCGTTGTAGTCCAGCACCAGGAAGTCGGCGTCGGTGCCCGGTTGCAGGGTGCCGATCTTGTCTTCCAGGCGCAGTGCACGGGCACCGCCGAGGGTTGCCAGGTACAGCGATTTGAACGGGCTCAGGCGGGCGCCTTGCAGCTGCATGACTTTGTAGGCTTCGTTCAGGGTTTGCAGCAGTGAGAAACTGGTGCCGCCACCGATGTCAGTGCCCAGGCCCACGTTCAGGTTGTGCTTCTCGGCCATTGGCAGGTTGAACAATCCACTGCCAAGAAAGAAGTTCGAGGTTGGGCAGAAGGCAATCGCCGAACCGGTTTCGGCCAGGCGCGCGCATTCGTCATCGCACAGGTGCACGCCGTGCGCGAATACCGAGCGTTCGCCGAGCAGTTTGTAGTGGTCGTAGACGTCCAGGTAGCCCTTGCGATCGGGGAACAGTTCCTTGACCCATTGAACTTCCTGCAGGTTTTCACTGATGTGGGTCTGCATGTACAGGTCGGGGTATTCGCTGAGCAACTGGCCGGCGAGGGTCAGTTGTTCCGGGGTGCTGGTCGGTGCAAAACGTGGCGTTACCGCGTAGTGCAAACGACCCTTGCCGTGCCAGCGCTCGATCAGCGCCTTGCTGTCGACGTAGCTGGATTCGGTGGTGTCGGTCAGATAGTCCGGGGCGTTGCGGTCCATCATCACCTTGCCGGCGATCATCCGCAGGTCGAGCTTTTCGGCAGCTTCAAAGAACGAGTCCACCGATTGCGGGTGCACACTGCCGAACACCAGTGCGGTGGTGGTGCCGTTGCGCAGCAGTTCCTTGATGAAGATACCGGCGACTTCTTCAGCGTGGGCCTTGTCGGCGAATTGGCTTTCGCACGGGAAGGTGTAGGTGTTGAGCCAGTCCAGCAGTTGTTCGCCGTACGCGCCGACCATGCCGGTCTGCGGCAGGTGGATGTGCGTATCGATGAAGCCCGGCGTGATCAGCGCATCCTGGTAATGGCTGACTTGAATGTCGGCGGGCAGGCTGGCGAGCAGTTCGCAGGCAGGGCCGACGGCGCTGATCTGGCCGTTTTCAGTCACCAGCAAGCCATCTTCGAAATACTCGTAGGAGGCTTCGATACCCACCATGGCTGGGTCGGCGATGCTGTGCAGAATGGCGGCGCGGTAGGCTTTGCGAGTCAAAGGCATTGTCGTTCTCGGTTCGTGGCTTTTTTAGTTCGAGGCGTGGCTGCGGCGCGAGGCGGGCAGCAGTTTGGCAATAGGTTCGGCTTTCGCGCCGTGCTGGCCAAAATTCGCGTTATAGGTGGCGATGATTTCGCCGGCGATGGAGATGGCGATTTCCACCGGCAATTTGCCTTTGACCTCGCCCAGGCCCATCGGGCAGCGCATGCGTTGCAGCACGGCGTTGTCGAAACCGCGGTCGCGCAGGCGGTGTTCGAATTTCACCCGTTTGGTCTTCGAGCCGATCAGGCCGAAGTAGGCGAAGTCGTTGCGCTTGAGGATTGCCGCAGTGAGTTCCAGGTCGAGCTGGTGATTGTGGGTCATGACGATGCAGTAACTGCCAGCGGGCAGGTCGTCGATTTCGTCCACCGGTTCTTCGGCAACGATTTTACGCACGCCATGGGGGATCTGTTCGGGGAACTCGGCTTCCCGCGAATCGATCCAGCGCACGCGGCAGGGCAGGCTGGCCAGCAACGGCACCAGCGCCCGACCAACGTGGCCGGCACCGAATACAGCGATCTGTGCCTGTACCTGGCCCATGGGCTCGAACAGCAGCACCGTGACGCCGCCGCAGCATTGACCGAGGCTGGCGCCGAGGGTGAAACGCTCCAGGTGGGTGTCCTGTTTGCCGCTGGCAAGCATTTCCCGGGCGACCTGCATGGCCTTGTATTCCAGGTGCCCGCCACCGATGGTGTCGAACGCCTGCGTGGCGCTGACGACCATCTTCGAGCCGGCATTGCGCGGCGTTGAGCCGAGCTCTTCGATGATGGTCACCAACACGCAGGGTTCACCCTGGTTTTGCAGGTCGGCGAGGGCGTCGATCCAGTTGTACATGTTCACCTCAACATTTCTGTTGTCTGTTCGGGCCTCATCGCGAGCAGGCTCGCTCCCACATTGGATTTGTACAGGTCCAACAATCAGCACATAACCCTGTGGGAGCGAGCCTGCTCGCGATTGGCCGCGACGCGGTCTTTACAGCGAAGCCAGCTCGGTCTCGGCTTCCACGGCTTTCACCGCCTTCAACTGGCGCATCTGCTCACAGCCCCACAACACCCGCTCCGGTGTGGCCGGTGCGTCGATTTTTGGCTGATGTCGGTAATCGCCCAGGCTCGCCACTGCATCCTTGATTGCGCACCAGACGGAAATGCCCAGCATGAACGGCGGTTCGCCCACGGCCTTGGAATGGAACACCGTGTCTTCCGGGTTCTTGCGGTTTTCCACCAGCTTGACCCGTAAATCCAGCGGCATGTCGGCGACTGCTGGGATCTTGTAGCTGGCCGGGCCGTTGGTCATCAGTTTGCCTTTGTTATTCCAGACGAGCTCCTCCATGGTCAGCCAACCCATGCCCTGGATGAAGCCACCTTCGACCTGGCCCATGTCGATGGCCGGGTTCAGCGAGGCGCCGACGTCATGCAGGATGTCGGTGCGGAGCATTTTGTATTCGCCAGTCAGGGTGTCGACGATCACCTCGGCGCAGGCGGCGCCAAACGCGTAGTAGTAGAACGGCCGGCCGCGTGCCTGGCTACGGTCGTAGTAGATTTTCGGAGTCTTGTAGAAGCCGGTGCTGGACAGCGATACCTGGGCGAAATACGCCTGCTGGATCAGTTCTTCGAAGGTCAGGATCTGATCGCGAACCCGCACGTGGCCGTTGTGAAACTCCACGTCTTCTTCGCTGACCGCATACTTGCGCGCGGCAAATTCCACCAGGCGTTGCTTGATGATTTCGGCGGCGTTTTGCGCAGCCTTGCCGTTCAGGTCGGCACCGCTGGACGCGGCGGTCGGCGAGGTGTTCGGCAYTTTGTCGGTGTTGGTCGCGGTGATCTGCACGCGGTCGATTTCAACCTGGAACACTTCGGCCACGACTTGCGCGACTTTGACGTTCAAGCCCTGGCCCATTTCGGTGCCGCCGTGGTTCAGGTGAATGCTGCCGTCGGTGTAGACGTGAATCAGCGCACCAGCCTGATTGAGGAAGCTGGCGGTGAAGGAAATACCGAATTTCACCGGGGTCAGCGCCAGGCCTTTTTTCAGGATCGGGCTGTTGGCGTTGTAGCGGCGGATCGCTTCGCGGCGTTCGGCGTACTGACTGCTTTCTTCCAGCTCGGCGGTGATTTCCTCGAGCATGTTGTGCTCGACGGTCTGGTAGTAATGGGTGACGTTGCGCTCGGTCTTGCCGTAGTAGTTGGCCTTGCGCACGGCCAGCGGGTCGAGGCCCAGATGACGGGCGATGGCGTCCATCACTTCTTCGATGGCGACCATTCCTTGCGGGCCGCCAAAGCCGCGATAAGCGGTGTTCGACGCGGTGTTGGTCTTGCAGCGGTGACCGTTGATGGTCGCGTCGCCCAGGTAGTACGAGTTGTCCGAGTGGAACATCGCCCGGTCGACGATCGACGCCGACAGGTCCGGTGAACAACCGCAGTTGCCGGCCAGTTCCAGCTGGATGCCGTGCAGGCGTCCGCTGTCGTCGAAGCCGACATCGTATTCAATGTAGAACGGGTGACGCTTGCCGGTCATCAGCATGTCTTCGACCCGTGGCAGACGCATTTTGGTCGGCTGGCCGGTCAGGTGCGCGATTACCGCGCAGAGACAGGCGGGGCTGGCGGCCTGGGTTTCCTTGCCGCCGAAACCACCGCCCATGCGGCGCATGTCTACGACGATTTTGTTCATCGAGACGTCGAGCACTTCCGCCACCAGTTTCTGCACTTCGGTGGGGTTCTGGGTCGAGCAGTAGACGATCATGCCGCCGTCTTCGGTCGGCATCACCGAAGAAATCTGGGTTTCCAGATAGAAGTGTTCCTGGCCGCCGATATGCAGCGTGCCTTGAATCCGATGTTCTGCGGTCGCGAGTGCAGTGGTTGAATCGCCGCGCTTGTGGGTGTGGCTGTCCAGCACGAAATGGCGTTTGCGCAAGGCTTCGACCACGTCGAGTACCGGCTCCAGATCTTCGTATTCGATGATCGCGGCCATGGCCGCTTTGCGCGCGGTTTCCAGGTCCTTCGCGGCCACCGCCAGCACCACTTGACCGACGAATTGCACATCATCGATGGCCAGCAATGGATCGCCCGGCAACAATGGGCCGATGTCTTTCAGGCCCGGCACATCTTTATGGGTAATAGCGATGCGCACGCCCTCGAAGGCGTAGCAGGGCTGGGTGTCGATGCTGATTATTTTCGCGTGGGCGCGGTCCGAGAGCCGTGCGTAAACGTGCAGCTGATTCGGAAATTCAAGTCGGTCGTCGATGTACTGCGCTTCACCGGACACGTGTTTGTCGGCGCTGTCGTGCTTGACGCTGCGACCGACACCGGTAGTCAGGTCCTTGGCAAACAGTTCGGCCAGTTCGGCTTGGGTCTTCTCGACTTTGTGATGGTTAGACATAAGCGGTCACCCGAGTCTCGATGTGCGGTGTTTGCAGTTCGATGAAGTATTTACGCAGCAGGTTCTGTGCGCTGAGCAGACGGTATTCCTTGCTCGCACGGAAGTCCGTGAGCGGTGTGAAGTCTTGCGCAAGGGCGGCGCAGGCACGTTCGACCGTTGTCTGCCCTTGAGAAAGTGAACTCCACTGCGCGCCGAGCAGCGCGGCTTCGCAGCTTTTCGCGCGTTTCGGCGTCGCAGCCATGCCGCCGAACGCGACGCGGGCGTCGGCAACCACGCCGTTTTCGATGCGCAGGTTGAATGCCGCGCAGACCGCGGAAATGTCATCGTCCAGACGCTTGGAGACCTTGTAGGCGCGGAACAGTTGTTCAGCGCTGGCACGCGGCACGATGATCTTTTCGATGAACTCGCTTTCCTGGCGCGCAGTGACCCGGTAATCGATGAAATAGTCTTCCAGTGCCAGCGTGCGGCGGGTTTCGCCTTTGCACAAAACAATCTGTGCGCCCAGTGCGATCAGCAGCGGAGGCGAGTCACCAATCGGCGAGGCGTTACCGATGTTGCCGCCGAGGGTGCCCTGATTGCGGATTTGCAGGGAGGCGAAGCGTTGCAGCAATTCGCCGAAATCCGGGTACTCGGTCTCGAGGGCGTCGTAGCAGTCGGAGAGGGCGGTGGCGGCACCGATTTCCAGGCGGTCGTCAAAGCGCTCGATGCGCTTCATTTCTGCGACGTTGCCGACGTAGATCATCACCGGCAGCGTGCGGTGGAATTGGGTCACTTCCAGTGCCAGGTCGGTACCGCCGGCCAACAGTCTGGCTTGCGGATAGGCGTCGTAGAGGTCGGCCAGATCGGCGACGGTCAGTGGCACCAGGCAGCGTTTGTCGCCGCTGTTCAGTTCACCGGTGTCGGTCGGCGCAATGGCTTTCAGGCGAGCGATGGTCTCGGCTTCGCGAGCATCGAACTGGTCAGGCTTTTTGGCGCTGCACACTTGTTCGGCGGCGGCGAGGATCGGCCGGTAGCCGGTGCAGCGGCAGAGGTTGCCGGCGAGGGCTTCATGGGCTTTATGGGAATCGGCGTGATCGCTGTTTTTCTGCAGGGCGAACAGCGACATGACGAAGCCCGGTGTGCAGAAGCCGCACTGCGAACCGTGGCACTCGACCATGGCTTTTTGCACGCTATGCAATTGGCCCTGATGCTTGAGGTCTTCAACGCTGATCAGCTGTTTACCGTGCAGCGACGACACAAACGTCAGGCACGAGTTGAGGCTGCGATAGAGAATGTGTTCGCGGCCGTTGTCATCGGTCTGCAATTCACCGACCACCACCGTGCACGCGCCACAGTCACCGCTGGCGCAACCTTCTTTGGTACCGGGTTTGCCCAAATGTTCGCGCAGATAGTTGAGCACGGTCAGGTTCGGGTCCAGGGCGTGCTCGCTACGGAGTTCCTGGTTAAGTAAAAACTGGATCACGGAAGGCCTCGCAGACTCATTATTGTTGTTAACCGACGAACCTGAATTTATCAGGTCTGACTTTTCGGTCAATGATTTTCTGACTTAAGGGTCAGGAAATTCGCTTTTGCCGATCAACAACGGCTTATTTCATTATTGACCCTCTCGGGATACCTCGCTTTTTGCTTGAATCGTGCCAAATTCCGCTGGCTGGGCCCTGCGCCATCACCTCGCAAGTGCGCTACACTGCGCCGCTTGTACAGATCGAAGAGTTTGAAGGAAAACCATGACGTTCAAGGCGCCGGACAGCCTCGCCGAGCAAATTGCTCACCACCTCGCCGAACGCATCATTCGCGGCGACCTCAAGCCCGGAGAGCGCATCCAGGAACAGAAGGTCACGCTGGCCCTCAATGTCAGCCGCGGCTCGGTTCGCGAAGCCTTGCTGATTCTCGAGCGCCGGCACCTGATCGCCATCCTGCCGCGTCGTGGTGCTCATGTGACCGAGCTCACCGCACACAAGGTGCAGAGCCTGTGCACGCTGATGAGCGAGCTGTACATCCTGCTCGGTAATTCAGTGGCCAGTGGCTGGCAGGTCCAGGCCGACATGGCGCCGTTCCTGCAAATCCAGCAACGCCTGAGCGCCAGTTACGAGCGTCAGGACATCCGCGCCTTTGTCGAAGACAGCTTCAGCGTGATGCGCGCGGCGTACCCATTCGCCAATAACCCGTACTTGCAGGAAACCGTCGAGAACCTGCAACCGGCCATGAGCCGTGCGTATTTTCTCGCCCTGGAACAGCGCAAGGCCGAGATGAGCGAGTTCCTCGAACTGTTCGAGCGCTTGCTCGCGGCCGTGCTGGCGCGTGATTTGCCAGAGATTCGCGTCGTGCTCTCGGCTTATGCCCGGCGCAGTTGCGATCTGGTGTTGTCTGCCTTGCCGGTTGCCTGAGCGTGCGGCTCAAGTGCATCAAACTGGCGGGGTTCAAATCCTTCGTCGACCCGACCACGGTGAACTTCCCCAGTAACATGGCGGCGGTGGTCGGGCCCAATGGTTGCGGCAAGTCGAACATCATCGATGCCGTACGCTGGGTGATGGGCGAGAGCTCGGCCAAGAACTTGCGCGGCGAGTCGATGACCGATGTCATCTTCAACGGTTCTACCAGTCGCAAACCGGTGAGCCAGGCAAGCATCGAACTGGTTTTCGACAACTCCGACGGCACGTTGATCGGCGAATACGCGGCTTACGCGGAGATTTCCATTCGCCGCAAAGTTACCCGCGACAGCCAGACTACTTATTACCTCAACGGCACCAAATGCCGTCGCCGCGATATCACCGACATTTTTCTCGGTACCGGACTGGGCCCGCGCAGCTACTCGATCATCGAACAGGGGATGATCTCCAAGCTGATCGAGTCCAAGCCTGAAGACCTGCGTAACTTCATTGAAGAAGCGGCGGGGATCTCCAAGTACAAGGAGCGCCGGCGCGAGACCGAAAACCGCATCCGTCGCACCCACGAAAACCTCGCGCGCCTGACCGACCTGCGTGATGAGCTGGAACGTCAGCTCGAACGCTTGCATCGTCAGGCCCAGGCGGCCGAGAAGTATCAGGAATACAAAGCCGAAGAGCGTCAGCTCAAGGCACAACTGTCGGCGCTACGCTGGCAGGAATTGAACGAACAGGTTGGCCAGCGCGAAGCGATCATTGGCAACCAGGAAATCAGTTTCGAGGCCCTGGTCGCTGAACAGCGCAATGCCGATGCGAGCATCGAGCGGCTGCGCGACGGACATCACGACCTGTCCGAGCGCTTCAATCTGGTGCAGGGACGCTTCTATTCGGTCGGCGGCGACATCGCCCGGGTCGAGCAAAGCATCCAGCACGGCCAGCAGCGTTTGCGTCAGTTGCAGGACGATTTGAAGGAAGCCGAGCGTTCGCGCCTGGAAACCGAGTCGCACCTGGGCCACGACCGCACCTTGCTGGCGACCCTCGGCGAAGAGCTGGATATGCTCACGCCCGAGCAGGAAGTCACCAGCGCCGCTGCTGAAGAGGCCGCCGCCGCGCTGGAAGAGTCCGAAACCACCATGCACGGCTGGCAGGAGCAGTGGGACAGTTTCAACCTGCGCTCGGCCGAGCCACGGCGTCAGGCCGAAGTCCAGCAGTCGCGCATCCAGCAGCTGGAAACCAGCATGGAACGTCTGGCCGAGCGCCAACGTYGCTTGGCCGAAGAGCGCGACCTGTTGTCGGCAGCCCCGGAAGACGCGGCGATTCTCGATCTGAGTGAACAGCTTGCCGCCAGTGAAGCGACCCTCGAAGATTTGCAGGCCAGCGAAGAAGCGCAGGTCGAGCGGCTTGAGCAGTTGCGTCAGGAACTGCAACTGGCCCTGCAAAACCAGCAGCAGGCACAGGGCGACTTGCAACGGCTCAACGGGCGCCTGGCCTCGCTGGAGGCGTTGCAGCAAGCGGCGCTCGATCCGGGCACCGGCGCCGCCGAGTGGTTGCGTGAACAGCATCTGGCCGAACGTCCGCGTCTGGCTGAAGGCTTGAAGGTTGAAGCGGGTTGGGAGCTGGCGGTGGAAACCGTGCTCGGTGCCGACCTGCAAGCCGTGCTGGTCGATGACTTCGCGGGCTTCGATCTGTCCGGCTTTGCCCAAGGCGATCTGCGTTTGCTCAGCCCGGCCAGCGATGGAGTGCGGATCCCCGGCAGCCTGCTCGACAAGGTTGAGGCGCAGATCGATTTGTCGCCGTGGTTGGGGCAGGTCAAGCCGGTGGACAGTCTTGAACAGGCGCTGTCGCTGCGTGGCCAGTTGTCGGTCGGCGAAAGCCTGATCAGTCGTGATGGCTACTGGGTTGGGCGGCACTTTTTGCGGGTGCGCCGCGCCAGTGAGGCCGAGAGCGGCATGTTGGCGCGCGGGCAGGAAATCCAGCGTCTGGGGCTTGAGCGCGAAGAGCGCGAAGCGACCGTCGAGACGCTGGAAACCACTTTGCAAAACCTGCGCGCCCAGCAACGTCAGCAAGAGAATGGCCGCGAACACCTGCGCCGTTTGCTGCAGGACGAAGCGCGCCAGCAAGGCGAATTGAAAGCTCAGTTGTCGGCCGGCAAGGCCAAGGCCGAGCAACTGACATTACGCCGCACGCGGCTCGACGAAGAGCTCGGTGAACTGGCTGAGCAGCGTGCGCTGGAACATGAACAGATTGGCGAGTCGCGCCTGCAATTGCAGGAAGCCCTCGACAGCATGGCGATCGATACCGAACAGCGCGAGTTGCTGCTGGCTCAGCGCGACAGCTTGCGCGAGCGCCTGGATCGGGTGCGGCAGGAGGCTCGTCAGCATAAAGACCACGCGCACCAATTGGCGGTGCGTCTGGGCTCGCTCAAGGCGCAACACGATTCAACCCGTCAGGCGCTGGAACGGCTGGAGTTGCAGTCCGAGCGCCTGACCGAAAAGCGCGAGCAGCTCAGCCTTAATCTGGAGGAGGGCGAAGCGCCGCTGGAAGAGTTGCGGCTCAAGCTCGAAGAGTTGCTCGACAAGCGCATGAGCGTCGACGAAGAACTCAGAACCGCGCAGATCGCCCTGGAAGATGCCGACCGTGAATTGCGTGATGCCGAGAAACGCCGCAGCCAGGCCGAGCAGCAATCACAGCTGATCCGTGGTCAACTTGAACAGCAGCGCATGGAATGGCAGGCCCTGACCGTGCGCCGCAAAACCTTGCAGGATCAATTGCTCGAAGACGGCTATGACCTGCAAGGGGTGCTCGCCACCCTGGTGGCTGAAGCGAACGAAAAAGACGCCGAAGAAGAGCTCGAGCGCATTGCTGCGCGAATTCAGCGACTGGGCGCGATCAACCTCGCAGCCATCGACGAGTATCAGCAGCAGTCCGAGCGCAAGCGTTATCTGGATGCTCAGGATGCTGACCTTGTGGAAGCGCTCGATACGCTGGAAAACGTCATTCGCAAGATCGACAAGGAAACCCGCAATCGCTTCAAAGATACCTTTGATCAGATTAACGGTGGATTGCAGGCTCTTTTTCCAAAAGTTTTCGGTGGAGGCAGCGCTTATTTGGAACTGACGGGCGAAGATCTACTCGATACAGGGGTAACGATCATGGCGCGTCCACCCGGGAAGAAGAACAGCACCATCCATTTGCTGTCCGGTGGTGAAAAAGCCCTGACGGCTTTGGCATTGGTGTTTGCGATCTTCAAGCTGAACCCGGCGCCGTTTTGCATGCTCGACGAAGTTGACGCACCGCTGGATGACGCTAACGTTGGACGCTATGCCCGATTGGTGAAAGAGATGTCGCAAACGGTGCAGTTCATCTATATCACCCACAACAAGATCGCCATGGAAATGGCCGACCAATTGATGGGGGTCACGATGCACGAGCCCGGTTGTTCGCGTCTGGTAGCCGTGGATGTCGAGGAGGCGATGGCGATGGTGGACGCCTGAGTCATGGCGCGTAGGCCAGATATTTGCGCGAAGCAGGGATTTTTACCCGCAGAGAATGCTGGCTAATCGACATAATGGCTGAAGCCATTGTGACTGACGGTGTAAAGTTATCTTTGGTCGTGCTAGTTTAATGTCAATTTTTCGTATGCGTGGGCAAAACGCCATTCAGAACATAGAGTTGGCGCCACGTTTTAAAGCGGTTTACAGCTTGTAAACCCCTTATTTTTCAGCATTTTTTATAGAGGCACGGGATTACATGGAAATCGGTCTGCGCGAGTGGCTGATCGTCATCGGCATTATTGTCATTGCCGGTATTCTTTTTGATGGCTGGCGGCGCATGCGCGGCGGCAAGGGCAAGCTGAAGTTTCGCCTGGACCGAAGCCTGTCCAACCTGCCGGACGAGGACAGTGGTGCCGAGCTGCTGGGCCCGCCACGCGTACTGGATACCCATAAAGAACCACAACTCGACGAGCATGACTTGCCGTCGGTGAGCATGCCTGCCCGTGAGCCGCGTGAATCGGGCTCCAAGCGCGGCAAGCGGGGTAGTGAGCCATCCCAGGGTGACCTGAATTTGAATCTGGACCTGGATGGCGGCCCAAGTTTCAGTAGCCGTGATGATTTCCCGGACGAAACCAAATCGCCGAGTGCTGCCGCCAATAAAGAACAGCCGCAGGCAGAAGAAGTACTGGTCATCAGCGTGATCTGCCGTGACCCGGGTGGGTTCAAAGGCCCGGCCCTGTTGCAGAACATCCTGGAAAGCGGTCTGCGTTTTGGCGAGATGGATATCTTCCATCGTCACGAAAGCATGGCCGGCAACGGCGAAGTGCTGTTCTCCATGGCCAACGCGGTCAAGCCTGGTGTGTTCGATCTGGACGACATTGATCTGTTCAGCACCCCGGCCGTCAGCTTCTTCCTCGGCTTGCCAGGCCCGCGCCATCCGAAACAGGCCTTCGACGTGATGGTCGCGGCTGCCCGCAAACTGTCTCAGGAACTCAATGGCGAACTGAAGGACGATCAGCGCAGCGTGCTGACGGCTCAGACCATCGAGCACTACCGTCAACGTATCGTCGAGTTCGAGCGTCGCGCCCTGACCCAGAAGCGCTGAATCGAATGATCAAGCTCTCTAAGACTAGAGAGCTTCTTGTGGCGAGGGAGCTTGCTCCCGCTGGGCTGCGAAGCGGCCCCATTCTGGTTTACGACGGCTTCGCCGCCGAACGGGAGCAAGCTCCCTCGCCACAGAATCTGCGTCTTTACGCTATATCGTATTTTGAAGATTGAGCAGCCTCGGCTGCTCTTTTGCTTTATGAGAGAGCACCCATGACCGCCGTTGAAAAACGCATTCTAGAGCTGCGCGCTGAGCTGGATCAGCACAACTACCGTTACTACGTTCTCGACGAGCCGAGCATTCCGGACGCCGAATACGATCGGCTGTTCCATGAGCTCAAGGCGCTGGAAACGGCAAACCCCGAGCTGGTCACTATCGACTCGCCGACCCAGCGGGTTGGCGGTGCGGCGCTTGCGGCGTTCACTCAAGTGCGGCATGAAGTGCCGATGCTCAGTCTTGGTAACGCCTTCGAAGAAAATGACATGCGCGAGTTCGATCGCCGGGTCACCGAAGGTCTGGATTTGCCGGCCGGCGATTTGTTTGGCGCTGGCGCCGAGGTGGAGTACAGCTGCGAACCGAAGCTCGATGGCCTGGCAGTCAGCTTGCTGTATCAGGACGGCATGCTGGTGCGCGGCGCTACTCGCGGCGACGGCACTACCGGTGAAGACATCAGCGTCAACGTGCGCACGGTGCGCAACATTCCGCTCAAGCTGCAGGGCAGCGGCTGGCCGTCGACCCTGGAAGTGCGCGGCGAAGTGTATATGTCCAAGGCCGGTTTCGATCGCCTTAACGCCGCGCAACTGGAAGCCGGCGGCAAAACCTTCGCCAACCCGCGCAACGCCGCAGCGGGCAGCTTGCGTCAGCTGGATTCGAAGATTACCGCCAGTCGCCCGCTGGAGTTCTGCTGCTACGGCCTCGGCCAGGTCTCGGCCGAGATTGCCGACACGCACATCGGCAATCTGCAACAACTCAAGCTGTGGGGCTTGCCGGTCAGTCACGAGTTGAAACTGGCCAAGGGTATTGGTGAATGCCTGGATTACTACCGCGATATCGGCGAGCGCCGTAATGCGCTGCCTTATGAAATCGATGGCGTGGTGTTCAAGGTCAACAGCCTCGCCTCGCAGCGTGAGCTGGGCTTCCGTGCTCGCGAGCCGCGCTGGGCGATTGCCCACAAGTTTCCGGCGATGGAAGAACTCACCGAGTTGCTCGACGTGGAATTCCAGGTCGGCCGAACCGGTGCGGTGACTCCGGTTGCACGCTTGAAACCGGTGAAAGTGGCGGGTGTGACCGTGTCCAACGCGACATTGCACAACATGGATGAAGTCGCGCGCCTGGGCTTGATGATCGGCGATACGGTGATCATTCGCCGTGCCGGTGACGTGATCCCGCAGGTGGTGCAAGTGGTTACCGAGCGTCGCCCGGAAAATGCCCGTCCCGTGCAGATTCCCAAGTGCTGCCCGGTCTGTGGCTCGCATGTCGAGCGCACGCAGTTGGTCAAGCGCAGCAAGGGGCGCGAAACGGTCAGCGAAGGGGCGGTATATCGCTGTGTCGGGCGTCTGGCCTGTGGGGCCCAGCTCAAGCAGGCGATCATCCATTTCGTTTCGCGCCGGGCCATGGACATCGAGGGTCTGGGCGAGAAGAGCGTCGAGCAGTTGGTGGACGAAGGCCTGGTCAGTTCGCCAGCAGATTTGTACGCCTTGAGCTTCGAACAGATCGTCGACCTGGAAGGGTTCGCCGAGCTGTCGAGCAAGAACTTGCTGAGCGCGATTGCCGACAGCAAGAAACCGGGGTTGGCGCGCTTCATCTACGCCCTTGGTATTCCGGATGTCGGCGAAGAGACGGCCAAGGTCCTGGCGCGCTCACTGGCATCGCTTGCGCGGATTCAGCAGGCATTGCCGCAAGTGCTGACGTACTTGCCGGATGTCGGGCTGGAAGTTGCCTACGAGATTCACAGCTTCTTCGAAGACGCGCACAACCGGAAGGTGATCGAAGAACTGCTCAAGCATGGCCTGGAGATTCAGGATCAGGGCGAATTGGGCGCCGAGTTTGCCGCCAGTACCACGCTGGGCGGAATGATCGACAAGCTCAACATTCCCTCGGTCGGGCCGGGCGGGGCGCAGAAGCTGGCCGACAAGTTTGGTTCGCTGGAAGCGATCATCAGCGCCGACTGGCTGGACATGCGTCAAGCGCTGCCGGAGAAACAGGCCAATGCTGTTCGGGAATTCTTCGCCATCGAACCGAACCGCCAGTTGGCGCTGGATGCCGAACAGCAATTGCGCGACTTCGGCATGCACTGGCAAAGCGAGAAGAAAGTCGTCGAAGGCTTGCCGCTGGCGGGCCAGACCTGGGTGCTCACCGGCTCTCTGGAGCTGATGAGCCGCGACGTCGCCAAGGACAAGCTCGAAAGCCTCGGTGCCAAGGTGGCGGGCTCGGTATCGGCCAAGACCTACTGCGTGGTGGCGGGGCCCGGTGCGGGCTCCAAATTGGTCAAGGCCAATGAGCTGGGGTTGAAGGTGCTGGACGAAGAAGCGTTTGTCGGGTTTCTGAAGGCACACGACATCAACGTTTAAGATTGCAGCCCGCGGCAGCTCCGGAATCGGCATTTGCCGGCAGGAGCTGCCGCAGGCCGCGATCTTTTAAGGACCAACGCAGGTCCTTGACGTGACTCATATTTTTTAATCTGCGCGAACGGTTGTAACTTCGTCTCAGATAGGTACAATGGCGCGGCTCGCCGTCAGGTGAGCGTCGTTATGGTGACCCCATCGGTCCCCCCGCAACGATTACCCGTGAACCTGGTCAGATCCGGAAGGAAGCAGCCACAGCGGGAACATTGTGTGCCGGGGTGTGGCTGGTGGGGTCGCCACCTTAACGCCAGGCCTTCATTCGCAAGGCTTGTACCTCTTCAAAAAAATCCAGAATTTCTATCTCATTGATCTTTCCTGATCGATGCCTTGCTTCGTCCAAAATAACCTCGCCGTCATTCCGAAAGAGCAAATACCCGCAACCGATGCCCATCCGGATCGAGCGCCACGAAGGTGTAGCCGAAATCCAGTTCAATCGGCTCTTGGGCGATGCGCAGTCCTTGTGCAGTCCATGCGGCGTACAGCGTGTCGACCGTCTCTTTGTCGGCCACCGAGAATCCCAGTTCTCCGCCACCACCCGCCGCTTCGGCCGCAGGTTCAACGGTGTGTCTGGACCACAGCCCAAGCTTTAGCCCCGAATCAAGAATGAACAGCGCGAAGGTCGGTTGCAGTTCAACCGGTGGTTTGTCGAGCAGGCGGCTGTAGAAGTTTGCGCTGGTGGCGGGGCTGTCGACGTACAGCAGCAGGTAATGTTGGGCGTTCATGGCGACTCCGATGTCGTTGGCGTTGATGGCTCAAGCCTAGACGGTCGGGCTGTCAGTTTCTGTCAGTAGTCGATAGCAAAAGAGCAGGCAGGTGTATCAATCCGATACACCTGCCTGCTCTTTTTTGTTTCTGGCTCTAAGGCTTGGACAAGGCCTGGTCTACCGCCGCGATCAGCTTTCCCAGATCCTTCGGGGTGGCTTTGTGTATGACACCGAACAAATACGCTCGCTGTTCGTCTTCGTCGCCAAGATCGGCAAAAAACGCTTTGAGCTTCACTCCCAGCACATCGGCAAGCATGAACAGGGCTTCCACGCTGGGGGTATAGGTGCCGGTTTCGAAGCGGCTGATGGTTTTGGGGTCAAAACCGGTTTTTTCACCGAGTTCAGCCTGAGTAAGCCCCGCCACCTTGCGATAGCGCCTTATGGCTGGACCCAAACTTGAAATTTGCATCGCTCAATTCCCATTTAGAATCAAGAACTTAACGATAGATTTTTGCATTAGACAACTGCATGATCCATCACCTTGCTTTGCAAAATGTGATGTATTTCGTAGAATCCCTGTTTCGTACAGGCATTTGGTGACCTGGCTTCATAAGTCCAGGCAATGTGAGATAGCCAGCATTGTGTTACCTCGCAGGGTGTGCAGAGGCGCCGCTGACGACGCGAAATGCCGTTTCAATATTACCAGAGTCGGTGTTTTTGACGTGCCTGTACGAGGCCTCTGAGCCTAGTTGATCTTCGTCTGTTCGGGGGCCATCAAATGCTGTTCATGGAGTTTTAACGTGCATCTGAATTTGCCGGCCCGCTCTTTTACAAGGATGTTGCCCTGGCAGCATCACGCGCTGCGACCCTCTGCGCAGTGCCGCATCCTTCAAAACATCTCTTCCGGGCGTTGTGCGCTGGTCGAGCGGTACAACCGCTAGCCACAGTGAGCCGGACTCATGGATGAGAAGTACCGCAGGGCCGTAGATGCAGCCGCTATTTTCTCCGAGACGGACCTGGCGGGGCGCATTACTTACGTCAACGATTTGTTTTGTGCCGTGTCTGGTCACAGTCGCGAGGAGTTGCTGGGGGCCAACCACCGGATCCTCAACTCGGGTCTGCATCCTGACGATTTCTTCACCACGATGTGGCGCACCGTTGCCTTGGGCAAAGTCTGGAAGGGCGAAATCTGCAACCGGTCCAAGGACGGTAGCCTGTACTGGGTCGACAGCACCATGGTGCCGGTGCTGGACGAATCGACCGGACGGGTCCATCGGTATCTGTCGATTTGCTTCGATATCAGTGAAAAGCGTCAGTTGCTGCACTCACTGCAATGGCGGGTCGGCCATGACGTCCTGACCGGCCTGCCCAATCGGGCGTATCTCTCCGATTTGCTCGAGCAGGCCCTGGATTACTCCCGCGTCGAGAACGTGCCGTTGGCAGTGTGCATGCTCGACCTCGACGGCTTCAAAGCAGTCAATGACGGCTACGGTCACGCCAGCGGTGACTTGTTGCTGGTTGAAGTGGCCAAGCGTCTACGCACCATCGTTCGAGGCGAAGATGTGGTGGCGCGGCTGGCCGGGGACGAGTTCGTGCTGATCTTGCGGTTTGTGCGCGATATGCCGGAGTTGCGCGCGGCGCTGCATCGTGTGCTGGGGGCGATCTCTGCGCCGTATTCGATTCTGGGCAAGGACATCAATGTGTTTGCCAGCATCGGCGTCACGCTGTTCCCGGATGACAGCGAGGATGCGCAAACCCTGCTGCGCCACGCCGATCAGGCGATGTACGTGGCCAAGCAGAGCGGGCGTAACCGTTTTCATCTGTTTGATGTGGTGCGCGACCAAGAGGTCAAGGCCACTCACCAGAYGGTCGCGCGGGTGCGTCAGGCCTTGCTCAACGATGAGTTGCGCCTGCACTTTCAGCCCAAGGTCAACATGCGCTGCGGTGTGGTGGTTGGTTTCGAGGCGTTGCTGCGCTGGGAGCACCCGCAGAACGGTCTGGTGCCGCCCAAGGAGTTTCTGCCGTTTGTCGAGGAGACGGACCTGATCGTCGATATTGGCGAGTGGGTGATGGAGCAGGTCCTGGCGCAGTTGTCGCGATGGCAAAAAAACGGTCAACGCTGGCCGGTCAGCGTCAACATCGCTGCTCGGCATTTTCAGCGGGCGGACTTTTTTGATCGGCTCAAGACCGTGCTAGAACGGCACGCCTGGGTTGCGCCTCAGCTGCTTGACCTGGAGATTGTCGAGTCGGTGGCGATCGAGAATATTCAGCACGTCAGCACTTGCCTGCAGGCCTGTCAGGCGCTGGGCGTAAGGTTTTCTCTGGGGGATTTTGGCACGGGTTATTCGTCGCTGAGTTACCTCAAGCGCCTGCATACGCAAACCATCAAGATCGATAAGTCATTTGTGCGCGACATTCTGCATGATCGCGATGATCTGGCGTTGACCACTGCAGTCATTGGTCTTGCCCGGGCGTTTGGGCGAGAGGTGATCGCCGAGGGCCTGGAAAGCATCGAGCATGGCGAGTTGCTGTTGCGTCTGGGTTGCGAGGTGGCACAGGGCTATTTCATTGCGCGGCCGATGCCGGCCAGCGAGGTGCCGGGCTGGGTCGAGGCCTTCGTTGCACCGACCCGGTGGCAGGCACTGGACCAGGCGGTCTGAGGCTTACTGATCGGCCAGGGTCGGTTCGTTGGTTCCGGTGTAGAGCCTGATGATGTCGTCGACTTCCCCGGACATCTTCATCTTGAGCAGCGTTTGCAGAATCAACTGGACCGGCAGCCTTGGGTCGTTACGCACGTAGCAGCCGACGTTTTGCTCCTGCAACACCGCGACTGCCCGCAATGGCCGGTCAGGCATCATTTGCAGGTTGAACCAGTCCAGGGCCCATTGATTGCTGACAGCGTAGTGATTTCGGCCGGCCGCCAGTTTTTTCAACACCTGTTCCTGATTGCGCGCATCGTCGCGTTTGAGTTGGCCGTTGTCGAAGAGTGGTTGCAGGGTCGGGTAGCTGTAGCCGAGTACGGTGCCGATCGGCTGCACGGAAAGACTGGCCGGGATGACCGAGGCAGGAGCGCCTTGCGTGCTGACCAGTACGTCGCGCTGAAACCACAACGGAACGCTCCAGAGATAGTCGCCGGACTGATTTGGCAGCCAGGATTGGGCCGCGTAGCAACGGATGTCGATTTCCCCGTGCTCCATGGCGCTCTGCACGCGTGCGCGGGCCAGCACGTGAAACTCCGCCGGCAGTCTCAGTTGTGTGGCCAGGCTGAGCATCACGTCGTACAGAATGCCCTGGGTCGGTCGGCCGTGCTCGATTTGCACCATGGGCATCGCCCAACTGTCGGTGATTGCAAAGCGCAGGGGCGCAGACGCACCAGTAGCGCTGACGCTGATCAACAGCAAAGCCCCCAAGGCTGAACGCATAAATTCTCCAGCAAAAAGACCGGCAGGAGCCGATTAAAACGGATCCAAATACCAGCTTAGCCAGATTAGCCGAGCACACCGGATGCAATTTTGGCCTTGCTCCGCTAGCATTACCCGCTTCCGCTTCCCAGATGCGACGGTTTTCGATGAGTTATCAGGTTCTTGCACGTAAATGGCGTCCGCGCTCGTTCCGCGAAATGGTCGGCCAGACCCATGTGCTCAAGGCTCTGATCAATGCCTTGGACAGCCAGCGGCTGCACCACGCCTATCTTTTTACCGGCACCCGCGGTGTGGGCAAGACCACCATCGCGCGGATCATTGCCAAATGTCTGAACTGTGAGACAGGTATCACTTCGACGCCGTGTGGCGAGTGCTCGGTGTGCCGCGAAATCGATGAAGGGCGCTTTGTCGACCTGATCGAGATCGACGCCGCGAGCCGGACCAAGGTCGAGGACACCCGTGAGCTGCTCGATAACGTGCAGTACGCGCCGAGCCGTGGGCGCTTCAAGGTCTACCTGATCGACGAAGTGCACATGCTCTCCAGCCATTCCTTCAATGCGCTGTTGAAAACCCTCGAAGAGCCGCCGCCCTACGTCAAGTTCATCCTGGCGACCACCGACCCGCAGAAACTTCCTGCAACGATTCTGTCGAGGTGCCTGCAGTTCTCGCTGAAAAACATGACGCCGGAGCGCGTGGTCGAGCATTTGACCCATGTGCTGAGCGTCGAGAATGTGCCGTTCGAAGACGATGCGCTGTGGCTGTTGGGCCGTGCTGCCGACGGTTCGATGCGCGATGCCATGAGCCTCACCGACCAGGCCATCGCCTTCGGTGAAGGCAAGGTCATGGCGGCCGACGTGCGAGCAATGCTCGGCACGCTCGATCATGGTCAGGTCTACGATGTCCTGCATGCGCTGCTCGATGGCGACGCCAAGGCGTTGCTCGAAGCGGTGCGGCATCTGGCCGAGCAGGGCCCGGACTGGAACGGTGTGCTGTCGGAAATTCTTAACGTGCTGCACCGCGTGGCGATTGCCCAGGCCTTGCCTGAAGGCGTCGATAACGGTCATGGCGACCGCGACCGGGTGTTGGCGCTGGCTCAGGCCTTGCCGGCCGAAGACGTGCAGTTCTATTACCAGATGGGCTTGATTGGCCGCCGCGATTTACCACTGGCGCCTGACCCGCGCGGTGGGTTCGAAATGGTCTTGCTGCGAATGCTCGCGTTCCGCCCGGCAGACACAGCAGACGCGCCGAGGCAGCCGCTAAAGCCAGTGGGGATCAGCCAGGCCACAGTTGATTCCGCAAACTCAGTGGCTGGCGCACCGCGTGTTGCGCCGGTAGTTGCACCTGCTTCCGTTGCCGCTGCACCTGTCGTTGCAGCGCCGATCCAGCCGGTTGCCGAGGTGGTTGCACCAGTGCCGACACCTGAGCCTGTTGCTCCAGAGGTCGTGCCTGCGCCGGTGGTCGAGGTGGTGGCTGAGCCTGTGGCCATCGTCGAAGAAGTCGTCGACTTGCCCTGGAACGACCCGGTAGAGCCTGAGATCGTGCAGCAACCGGCTGTCGAGTCGGTGCTGGAGACGATTGCCGAGCAGCCTGGCCTGACGCCCATGCCGACACCGACGCCGGACAGCGTTGTACCCGATGCACCTGAGTGGGCGGCAGCGCCGATTCCCGAGCCGTCGGCGGCTGAAGTCGACGTCGCCACGCCGGGAATGGACCTGGATGACGAGCCGCCGCTGGACGAGGACTACATCGAGCCGGACATGGATTCGGCCTATAGTTACCTTGATGAGCTGGCCAGTGAGCACGCCGCAGAACCCGCGCCGGCCCCCGAACCTGAACCGGCTGCGATGCCGGCCACAGGGCTGGCATTGCAATGGCTGGAGCTGTTCCCGAAATTGCCGATTTCCGGCATGACCGGCAGCATCGCCGCCAACTGCACGCTGATTGCCGTCGATGGCGACCACTGGTTGCTGCACCTGGACCCGGCCCACAGCGCGCTGTTCAACGCGACTCAACAACGCCGGCTGAACGATGCGCTGAACCAGTATCACCAGCGCACCCTGACGGTGAGCATCGAGCTGATCAAGCCGGAGCAGGAAACCCCGGCCCAGGCGGCCTCGCGTCGACGTGCCGACCGCCAGCGCGAGGCTGAGGATTCGATCCACGGCGATCCGTTCATCCAGCAAATGATGCAACAGTTCGGCGCGGTGATCCGTAACGATACTATTGAACCTGTCGAGGCTCTGGTCAGCCAGGGCTAATAACTGAAGGTGTTCGGCCCACTGGGCCGGGCGCTGTTTTGATCCAAGTACTTTTGAGGTGATTCCCATGATGAAAGGTGGCATGGCCGGCCTGATGAAGCAGGCGCAGCAGATGCAGGAAAAGATGGCCAAGATGCAGGAAGAACTGGCCAACGCCGAAGTCACCGGTAAAGCCGGTGGCGATATGGTCACCGTGGTGATGACCGGTCGTCACGACGTCAAGCGCGTGACCATCGATCCAAGCCTGGTCGAAGGCCTGAGCGAAGACGACAAGGAGATGCTGGAGGCCGTGTTCGCTGCCGCCGTCAACGACGCCGTCCGCAAGATCGAAGCCAACAGCCAGGACAAAATGTCCGGCATGACCGCAGGCATGCAACTGCCACCGGGCATGAAACTGCCATTCTGATTCGCTGACGCGTCGGATGGTCTACAAAAATGCCAGGCACTCAGCCTGGCATTTTTGTTTTTGGCGGGCGAGACATTCGGTGTCTGTTGAACCGCCTTCGCGAGCGGGCTCGCTCCCACATTGGATCGGGGGACAGTTTGCGATTGATGTCACACTGTAAATCCCTGTGGGAGCGAGCCTGCTCGCGATGAAGTCGACTCGGTAATGCTGAAGAAACATCGAACGTGATACCGTCGATGAGCATTTGACGCTGGCCAGAGGCGCGGGTATAAACCGCGTCTCGTTGATATGTCGGACGTTTCCCCCATGAGCTTCAGCCCTTTGATTCGCCAACTGATCGACGCCTTGCGCACCTTGCCCGGTGTCGGTCAGAAAACCGCCCAGCGCATGGCGTTGCAACTGCTCGAGCGTGATCGCAGCGGTGGCTCGCGGCTGGCGCTGGCCCTGAGTCAGGCCATGGAAGGGGTCGGCCATTGCCGACTGTGCCGCACTCTGACCGAAGACGATCTGTGCCCGCAGTGCGCGGACCCTCGTCGCGACGACACCTTACTGTGCGTGGTCGAAGGGCCGATGGATGTCTACGCCGTGGAGCAGACCGGGTTTCGCGGTCGCTACTTCGTGCTCAAGGGGCATTTGTCGCCGCTCGACGGCCTGGGGCCGGAAGCCATCGGCATTCCGCAATTGCTGGCGCGGATCGAAGAGGCGGGTACGTTCACTGAGGTCATTCTGGCCACCAACCCGACGGTTGAAGGTGAAGCGACAGCGCACTACATCGCCCAGTTGCTCAGCAATAAAGGCCTGATTGCTTCGCGCATCGCCCATGGTGTGCCGTTGGGTGGCGAGCTGGAGCTGGTGGATGGCGGGACATTGGCGCATTCGTTTGCCGGGCGTAAGCCGATCGTTCTGTAGCGCGTTAACTGACGTCATCGCGAGCAGGCTCGCTCCCACCTTGGAACGCATACTCCAGGACAATTCGGTCAACTGTGGGAGCGAGCCTGCTCGCGATGCGGGCGACTCGGTCTCCTTGACTCACACAATTCTATTGAAAACCAAGCAAGCGCTCGGTAAGTTCGCTGAACCTTCAGTGGAGCTCGCCGATGCCTGCCTTTCAGGAATACTTCGACCCCAGCCATCAGTTGGTCCGCGACAGCGTACGACGTTTCGTCGAACGCGAGATTCTGCCGGACATCGATCAGTGGGAGGAGGCCGAGGGCTTCCCCCGCGAGCTCTACCTTAAGGCCGGTGCAGCGGGCATTCTCGGCATTGGCTACCCCGAAGCGCTGGGTGGCAGCCACGAAGGTGATCTGTTCGCCAAGATCGCCGCCACTGAAGAGCTGATGCGCTGTGGTTCAGGCGGGTTGGTGGCGGGGCTGGGCTCACTGGACATCGGCCTGCCACCGATCCTCAAATGGGCCAGGCCCGAGGTGCGAGAGCGAGTGGTGCCGCAAGTCCTTTGCGGCGAAAAAATCAGCGCGCTGGCGGTTACCGAGCCCAGCGGCGGCTCCGATGTGGCCAACCTGCAAACCCGTGCCGTGCGTGACGGGGATTACTACCGGGTCAGTGGCAGCAAAACCTTTATCACCAGTGGTGTTCGCGCGGATTTTTATACCGTCGCGGTGCGCACCGGTGAGCCGGGATTTGGCGGCATCAGCCTGCTGCTGATCGAGAAGGGCACGCCAGGATTCACTGTCGGTCGTCAGTTGAAGAAAATGGGCTGGTGGGCGTCGGATACCGCCGAACTGTTTTTCGATGATTGCCGTGTGCCGGTGGGCAACCTGATCGGCGTCGAGAGCATGGGCTTTGCCTGCATCATGGGCAACTTTCAAAACGAGCGCCTGGCGTTGGCATTGATGGCCAACATGACTGCGCAACTGGCGCTGGAAGAAAGCCTGAAATGGGCCCGGCAGCGCGAAGCGTTCGGCAAGCCGATTGGCAAGTTTCAGGTGCTCAAGCATCGCTTGGCGGAGATGGCCACGGCGCTGGAAGTCTCCCGGGAGTTCACCTATCGCCAGGCTGCGAAAATGGCCGCGGGGCAGAGCGTGATCCAGGAGATTTCCATGGCCAAGAATTTTGCCACCGACACTGCCGATCGCATCACCAATGACGCGGTGCAGATTTTCGGTGGGTTGGGTTATATGCGTGAAAGCCTGGTGGAGCGGCTGTACCGCGACAGCCGGATCCTGTCCATTGGCGGCGGTACGCGGGAAGTGATGAACGAGATCATCAGCAAGCAGATGGGGCTTTGAATCAGGCGGTGCCAGGCTGACGCTATCGCGAGCAGGCTCGCTCCCACAGGGATTTTGTAACTACCGAAGATCCAGTGTGGGAGCGAGCCTGCTCGCGATGGCGTCGGTGAAGGCGCCAGCTTATCTTTCGCTCAGCGCAAACTGCGTCAGGCAGAACGTCGGGATGTTCATATCTTCCAGGCGCTGGGAGCCACCCAGTTCCGGCAGGTCGATAATTGCCGCGGCTTCGAAAACCCGCGCGCCCATGCGCCGAATCAGATTGGCCGCAGCGATCAGCGTACCGCCAGTGGCGATCAGGTCATCGAAGATCAGCACCGAGTCGCCTTCGCAGAGGCTATCGGCGTGAACTTCAAGAAAAGCTTCGCCGTACTCGGTCTGATACCCCTCGGACAGAACGTCAGCCGGTAGTTTGCCTTGCTTGCGAAACAGCACCAGTGGCTTGTTCAACTGATAGGCGAGGATCGAGCCGATCAGGAAGCCGCGCGCATCCATGGCGCCGATGTGCGTGAAGTCAGCCTCGACGTAGCGGTGCGCAAAGCTGTCCATCACCAGGCGCAGGGCCTTCGGGGACTGGAACAGCGGGGTGATGTCGCGAAAGATCACGCCCGGCTTTGGAAAATCGATAACGGGGCGGATCAGGGATTTGATGTCGAAGGAGTCGATGAGCATCGTCGAGGTGTCCTGGCAGGCTGCAAACGGCGAAGTATAACTGCGGCCGGGCAGGTTCGCTCAGCCGCAATCGCAACGTCAGCCTTCGATCGAGCCACCGGCCAGCGCACACAGCTGGATCGGGTCGAGGATGTGCACTTCCTTGCCTTCGGCCGCGATCAGTTCGTTCTGCTGGAAGCGTGTGAATACGCGGGACACGGTTTCCACCGCGAGGCCCAGGTAGTTACCGATTTCGTTGCGCGACATGCTCAGGCGGAACTGGTTGGCAGAGAATCCGCGTGCGCGGAAGCGCGCCGACAGGTTGACCAGGAACGTGGCGATACGCTCGTCGGCGGTCTTTTTCGAGAGCAGCAGCATCATCTGCTGATCGTCACGAATTTCTCGGCTCATCACGCGCATCAATTGGCGGCGCAACTGTGGCAGTTGCAGGGCCAGTTCATCGAGCCGTTCGAAGGGGATTTCGCACACCGAGGTGGTTTCCAGGGCCTGGGCCGAAACCGGGTGGCTCTCGGTGTCCATGCCCGACAAGCCAACCAGTTCGCTCGGCAGGTGGAAGCCGGTGATCTGTTCTTCGCCGCCATCGCTCAGGCTGAAGGTTTTCAACGCGCCGGAGCGCACTGCGAAAACGGAATCGAACTGGTCGCTCTGACGAAACAGAAACTCGCCTTTTTTCAGCGGGCGACCACGTTTGACGATATCGTCCAGCGCATCCATGTCTTCCAGATTCAGCGAAAGTGGCAGGCAGAGGGGGGCCAGGCTGCAATCCTTGCAATGTGCCTGGCTGTGAGCGCGCAGTTTAACTGGCTCGGACATTTCTTAGATCCTTGTGGGAAAACACACATAAGACGTAAGGGTAACCCACGCAATGACGTCGAAGCCAGCCTGTGGTGTCTTAAATTACCCGAGAGAAACGTTGGCGATTCTGTTGTTCCAGGTAGGCATCGAAGACCATGCACACCGAACGGACCAGTAACCTTCCGGCCGGCAGGACCACGATTTTTTCGCTGTCGAGTTCGATCAGGCCATCCTCGGCCATGGCCTGCAACTGCGGCCAGAGCTCGCTGAAGTAGCCGCGAAAATCGATGTTGAAAGCCTGCTCGATCTCGGCGAATGTCACGCTGAACGTACAGATCAGCTGCTGAATCACTGCCCGCCGCAGACGGTCGTCCTGGTTGCACAGCAATCCACGACTGGTGCCCGGTTGCGCGCTGGCCAGGGTGTTTTGGTACTGATTCAGATCACTGCTGTTCTGGCAGTACAAATCACCGATCTGGCTGATGGCCGACACGCCAAGACCGATCAGGTCGCAATGACCGTGGGTGGTGTAGCCCTGGAAGTTGCGTTGCAGCGTCGACTCTTCCTGAGCGATGGCCAGCTCATCATCCGGCAGGGCGAAATGGTCCATGCCGATGTAGCGATAACCGGCGGCGGTCAGTTGCTCGATGGTGCGCTGAAGCATGTTCAGCTTTTCGGCGGGGGCCGGCAGGTCGCTGCTGTTGATTCGCCGCTGTGGCATGAAACGTTCGGGCAGGTGCGCGTAGTTGAACACCGAGAGCCGATCCGGTTGCAGGTTGATGACTTCGTCCACCGTGCGGGCGAAGCTCTCGGCGGTTTGCTTGGGCAGGCCGTAGATCAGGTCGATATTGATAGAGCGAAACTGCAAGGTACGCGCCGCCTCGATCACCGCCCGTGTTTCCTCCAGGCTTTGCAGGCGATTGACCGCACGCTGTACGGCCGGGTCAAGGTCTTGCAGGCCGATGCTGACCCGGTTGAAACCCAGTTCGCGCAGCAGTCCCATGGTTGACCAGTCGGCTTCGCGTGGGTCGATCTCGATGCCGTAATCACCGGAGTCATCGTCCAGCAGGTTGAAATGCTTGCGCAGTTGCGCCATCAACTGGCGCAGCTCGTCATGGCTGAGAAAGGTCGGAGTGCCGCCACCGAAATGCAGTTGCTCGACTTTCTGGTTCGGGTCCAGGTGACAGGCGATCAGCTGGATTTCCTGTTCCAGGCGCTGCAGGTAGGGCAGGGCGCGGCCGCGGTCCTTGGTGATGACTTTGTTGCAGGCGCAGTAGTAGCAGATGTTTGCGCAGAACGGCACGTGCACATACAGCGACAGTGGGCGCAGGGCCTTGCGGCTTTCGCGCAGGGCATGAAACAGATCGAAAGTGCCGACCTGGCTGTTGAATTGCACCGCGGTCGGGTACGAGGTGTAGCGTGGTCCCGCCAGGTCGTAACGGCGGATCAGATCTGTGTCCCAACGAATGGCGTCGAACATGCGGGCATTCCCCCGGATAGGCTGGCAGTGGTGGCGAGTCTAGGGGGGGCGGCATTGGGGCATCTTGATTTGCATCAAGGGTATCCGGAAGTGGTGCGGCCCTTTGTAGCAGCTGCCGCAGGCGGCGTTCGAGGACGTAGTCCTCGCAAATGCGATGCATGCGGTTTCACTGAGACAACGAGGTGGATGGTTTTACGACAGCTTCGCCGCCGAACGCCGCCTGCGGCAGCTGCTACAGGTATGCGGTGCACCGCTGATCTAATGCCCCATGAGCCAATGCTGGTGCGGTCCCGGCAAGGTCCAGAGGCCAAACAGGATCACCAGCAAGCCGCCGGTCATGCGCACGCTGCGTTTGCGCAGTAACGCCGTGACCCGTTCGGCCGCAAGGCCAGTGGCCAACAAAACCGGCCAGGTGCCAAGGCCAAATGCGAGCATCAACAAGGCGCTGTCGATGGCATTGCCCTGGCTGGCAGACCACAACAGCGTGCTGTAGACCAAACCGCACGGCAGCCAGCCCCAGAGTGCGCCGAGCAGCAACGCGCGCGGCAGGCTCGATACCGGAAGCAAGCGGTTGGCAACTGGCTGTATGTAGCGCCACAGGCCACGCCCCAGGCTTTCGATGCGGGTCAGGCCGCTCCACCAGCCGGCCAGGTACAGGCCCATGGCGATCAGTAGCAAGCCGGCGAGGATCCGCATGAACATCGCCGCCGGGCTGTTGGCCACCGCCCATCCCGCCAGGCCGATCAGCAGGCCGGCAGTGGCGTAGCTGAGAATCCGCCCGAGGTTATACGCCAGCAACAGGCGAAAGCGCCGGCTGCGTTGTTCCTTGGGAATCGCCAGGGTCAACGCGCCCATCAACCCGCCACACATGCCCAGACAATGCCCGCCGCCGAGCAGGCCAAGGATCACCGCAGAAACCAGCAGTGGCGCCAACTCAAGCATGAGGCGGGGCCTTGTCGTTCGGCTTGGCCGGATCGGTCGGTGGGTGACCGCGGGCTTCGTCGGCTGCTGCCTGATGGCTCGGGTCCTGGTCGTCGAACAGGATGCTGTGGGCCGGACCGTCGAGGTCGTCGTACTGACCGCTGTCGACCGCCCAGAAGAAAATGTAAATGGCGATGGCGACGATCAGCAGCGCTGCCGGGATCATCACATAAAGAGCTGGCATCTGGACTCCATGCCTGACCGGATCAAACCGGTAGCGGGCGGGTGACTGGCGTGGCGCTGGCGCTTGGCTGGCTCGGCATGCGAGTCAGGCGAAGTGCATTGAGCACCACGGTCAGCGAACTGATCGACATGCCGACCGCGGCCCATACCGGAGTGATCCAGCCGAGGGCGGCGAACGGCAACATGAAGCCATTGTACAGCCCGGCCCACAGCAGGTTCTCGATGATTACCCGACGTGTACGCCGGGCCAGGCTGAAGGCTTGCACCAAGGCGTCGAGACGATTGGACAGCAGCACCGCGTCGGCGCTGGTTTTCGCCAGGTCGGTGGCCGAACCCATGGCCACGCTGATGTCGGCGGCGGCCAACACCGGCACGTCGTTGACCCCGTCGCCGAGCATCAACACCTTGCGGCCCTGCTGGTGCAACTGCTTGAGCACCTGCAGCTTGTCATCCGGGCGCAAGCCGCCCCGGAACTCGTCGATACCCAAATCGGCGGCGACACTGGCAACCATCGGCGAGCTGTCGCCGGACAGCAGCAACGTGCGCCAGCCGCGTGCTTTACATGCCGCGAGCAGCGCCGGTGCGTCGCTGCGCAGACGGTCGTCGAGCACGAACCAGGCCAGTGCGCCATGGCTGTCGCCGAGCAACAGCCATTGGCCGGCTTCATCCGGGATTGCCGGCACAGCGCAGCCGCTGAGTTCGCAGACAAACGCCGGTTGACCGATGCGCAGGCGCTGTTCGCCAACCAGACCCTCAAGGCCCAATCCCGGGGTGCTGAGGACTTCTTCGGCGGCCAGCGGCGCTCGGCCAAAGGCTCGGGCAATCGGGTGTTCAGAACGGTTTTCGAGGGCGGCGGCGAGGCCCAGGCACTGATCGCTGTCGAGTGCGCCCAGTGCTCGAATCGAACGCAAGGCCAGGCGACCTTCGGTGAGCGTGCCGGTCTTGTCGAAAATCACCGTGTCGATTTGATTCAGGCCTTCCAGCACGTGGCCGCGGGTCAGCAGCAAGCCGAGTTTGTGCAAGGTGCCGGTGGCGGCGGTGAGTGCGGTCGGCGTGGCCAGCGACAGCGCGCAAGGGCAGGTCGCGACCAGCATCGCCAGCACGATCCAGAACGCGCGGGACGCGTCCAGCTCCCACCAGAGCAAACCGATGGCTGCGGCAGCCATCAGCGACAACAGCAGGAACCACTGCGCAGCGCGGTCGGCAATTTCTGCCAGGCGTGGTTTTTCGGCCTGGGCGCGATCCAGCAGGCGGACGATGGCCGAGAGGCGAGTGTCCTGACCCAGCGCGAGCACTTCGACGGTCAGGGCGCCCTCGACATTCAGGGTGCCGGCCGTCACCGCATCGCCGAGTGTCCGGGGTTGCGGCAGGTACTCGCCGGTCAGCAGTGACTCATCGATGCTCGACTGGCCATCGAGGATTTTGCCGTCGGCCGGGAGGATGGCTCCGGGGTGCACCAAAACATGGTCACCGAGACGCAACTCACTGAGCAGGATGCGTTCGCTTTGGCCGTCCGCGCTCAGACGCAGGCACGACGCGGGCAGCAGGTTCACCAATTGCGCGGTGGCGGCGGCGGTGCGTTCACGGGCGCGGCGCTCCAGATAGCGGCCCGCCAATAGAAACAGCGCGAACATCCCGACGGCATCGAAATACAGCTCGCCGACTCCGGTGATCGAGGTCCAGATCCCGGCGAGGTAGGCGCCGCCGATGGCCAGCGAAACGGAAACGTCCATGGTCAGGTGGCGGGTGCGCAGATCGCGCATCGCACCTTTGAAAAACGGCGCGCAGCTGTAGAACACAATCGGTGTAGTCAGGAACAGAGCGACCCAGCGCAGGATGGTGTGCAGCTCGGGGCTGAGGTCGATGTTGAATTCCGGCCAGGTGGCCATGGTCGCCATCATTGCCTGGAACCACAACAAACCGGCGACGCCCAGTTGGCGCAGGGCCAGGCGGTTTTCGCTGGCCAGTTGTTCGCTGGCGCGGTCGGCCTGGTAGGGGTGGGCGGCATAACCGATGTGGCGCAGTTCGCTGAGCAGTTGGCTCAACGGCAACTGGCTGTCGGCCCAGCGCACGTGCAGGCGATGGTTGGACAGGTTCAGTCGTGCCTCGGCCACGGCCGGCAGACTGCGCAGGTGTTTCTCGATCAGCCAGCCGCAGGCTGCGCAGCTGATACCTTCCATCAGCAAGGTGGTTTCGGCGAGTTCGCCGTCGTGGCGGACAAACGGTTGTTGCACGTCGGCGCGGTCATACAGCGCCAGTTCGTCCACCAGTTGCACCGGCAAGGCTTCAGGGTTGGCCGAAGCCTCGCTGCGATGGCTGTAATAGTGCTCCAGCCCGCCTGCGACAATCGCCTCGGCCACAGCCTGGCAACCCGGACAGCAGAGCTCGCGGGTTTCGCCGAGGATGACGGCGGTAAACCGGCTGCCGGAGGGGACGGGCAGGGCGCAGTGGTAGCAGGGGAGTGGAGTGGTCATGCGATAAGGTCTATATCGTCCGGGAGGGCCTCATCGCGAGCAGGCTCGCTCCCACATTTGATCAATGTCATGCACAAGAGTTGTGTACGCCAGAGGTCACTGTGGGAGCGAGCCTGCTCGCGATGCGCGAAGCGCAGGCTCTTTACTGCTACTGATCTTCGGCGCCTTGCAGCGGTTCGTCACCGAGCAGCAAATGCTTGTCGTGGCCGATCTGTTCTTCTTCGAACAGGCGCCACACATGCTCGTCCTGGCTGCCCAGCAGCTCGACGAAGCGCCGGCCTTCGATCTTGTCGGTCAACTGGCCAATATAACGACCGGGTTCGGTCGCGCTGCGGGTCAGGGTGATCTTGCGATCTTTATCCGGCTGGGTCGGCGAGATCAGGTTCAGTTCGAGGGTCGCGGGCGTGCTGTTGCCGGTCAGGCGCACGTCGACTTCACCGGTCACCTCATCCAGATGCACGTTGGCGCGCAACAGCAGGGTCTGGGCCAGCAACTCGCGGTCCAGCGAACGGTTGATGCCTTTGCCTGCCTCGTAGTAATTGTCGTTGACCAGGTTATCCGGGTTTTTGACAGCAATGGTCACCATGGACAAGGTCAGGGTCACCGAACAGGTCAGAATCCCGATGATGATCCATGGCCAGAGATGCTTGTACCAAGGGCTGGTGGCAGTTGCTACGGGCATGATGACTTCTCTCAACGGATTTGTGGGCCGATGAATCGGCTCTTGGCTTCAACGTGGACGCTGTTGTCGTCGGCATCCTTGAGGGTGAATTTCACCTCATTGGTGCTCGACGGCAGTTGTTCCGGTGCACTCGACAGCTCGACCGGCATGCTGAAGATTTCGCCAGCAGCCACCTTGATCTCGCGCTTGCCTTGCAACTTGAGATCCGGCAGTCCGGAGGCTTCCAGCACGTAGGTGTGGTCGCGCTGATCCTTGTTCATGACTTTGAGGCTATAGACGTTCTCGATCCGGCCTTCGGCGTTCTCGCGGTACAGCACGCGGTCCTTGCTGACATCGAAGCCGACCAGCGAGCGCATGAAGAACGCGGTGATCAGCAAGCTGATCATGGCCAGCAACACCAGCGCGTAACCGATCAGGCGCGGACGCAGTTTATGGGTTTTTTGCCCGGACAGGTTGTGCTCGGTGGTGTAGCTGATCAGGCCGCGCGGGTAGTCCATTTTGTCCATGATGCTGTCGCAGGCATCGATGCAGGCGGCACAGCCAATGCATTCGATCTGCAAGCCGTCACGAATGTCGATGCCGGTCGGGCACACCTGAACGCACATGGTGCAGTCGATGCAGTCGCCCAGGCCCTGAGCCTTGTAGTCGATGCCTTTTTTGCGCGGGCCACGGGCTTCGCCGCGGCGCGGGTCGTAGGAAACGATCAGCGTGTCCTTGTCGAACATCACGCTCTGGAAGCGCGCGTAAGGGCACATGTAGATGCACACCTGTTCGCGCAACCAGCCGGCGTTGCCGTAAGTGGCGAGGGTGAAGAAGCCGACCCAGAAATACGACCAGCCATCAGCCTGGCCGGTGAAGAAGTCGATCGTCAGTTCACGAATCGGTGAGAAGTAGCCGACAAAGGTCATGCCGGTGACGAAACCGATCAACAGCCACATCGTATGTTTGCTGAGCTTGCGCAAGAACTTGTTGGTGCTCATCGGCGCCTTGTCGAGCTTGATGCGTTGGTTGCGGTCACCTTCGGTGACCTTCTCGCACCACATGAAAATCCAGGTCCAGACACTTTGCGGGCAGGTATAGCCGCACCAGATGCGTCCGGCATACACGGTAATGAAGAACAGGCCGAAGGCGCTGATGATCAACAGGCCGGACAGCAGGATGAAATCCTGCGGCCAGAAGGTCGCACCAAAGATGAAGAATTTGCGCTCCGGCAGGTTCCACCAGACTGCCTGGTGACCGCCCCAATTGAGCCAGACCGTGCCGAAATACAGCAGGAACAACGCGGCACCGCCAGCCATCCGCAAATTGCGGAACAGGCCGGTGAAGGCGCGGGTGTAGATTTTTTCCCGAGAGGCGTAGAGGTCGACGCTGTTATTCGCGTTTTTGGCAGGCGGGGTGACGTCGTGTACCGGAATCTGGTTGCTCATCATTGCATCCCACGGCAGTGGAAAAATGCCTCGGTCAGTACGTGCCGACCGCGGTCAAAAAGGGTTGTTGCAGTGGCGCAATGATACGCCTGTCGCTCTAGTTCAAGGGTGCGACCTTTGGTCGCGTTGGTGAAAATTCGTAGATGGTGTAGCAAATGTAACAAATCGTGATGCAGATCAATTGACTTGTTGAGTATAGCTGTCCGTCCGGCCAGGGTTACTCCCGCGCGCCCCAAGGGGCGTACCGGGTCCGACTCCCTCATCTCCCGCCTTCCACTGCCTGACATTCATTTGCGCTGGACTATATAGAATATTTTTTAGTGAGTGTTTTGAAGTGCGCGAGTATCAGAAGAAGTTGGAAATATCTGCTGTTGATCTGCAGAGATTGGTCGTTTGTTAATTATCAGCGGGCGATATATTTTGCAGTTGCCGCTATGGAGTGGCTGTTAACTATCGATGGAAATGGATTTCTATGATTTTATATAAAGAGTGTGTGTGGCTGGTGTGTCTTGCACTGGCGTTGGTTATTCCTGTGGTCTATGGCGCCTCGTCGGCAGAGACGCCGCGCCATATGGTGTTTGTATCGGATTCGCAATACCCCTGGACTGATCTCTCGGATGATAATCTTCCAGACCTCAACAAAGAGGCGCGCTCAAAAGAGCTGATAGAGTTGCAGTATTCCGATATTGCAAGTTTCAGGAAGCTGAATGGCGGGGCATCCCGCATACCGGTGATGATTAACGGTGATATCACAGCCTTTGGTCATGCTGGCGAGCGTTCATACATGAAGTCGGTTTTCGAGAATAAACTGGAAGGGCTATATGATTACGGGCTGGGTAATCATGACTATGCCAATAACGTGGGCGACTGCTTCTTGAATCTCTGTGCGGCGGGCAGTGTCAACGACCTCAAGGAGCGCTACTGGGGAAAAGTCGAATCCATGGATCTGGCGGCAAGAAGTTCAGGCTTCGGGAGTATCTATTATGGCAGTCTCGCTTACTCGAAAAGTGCCGGTGATGTGCATGTGGTTCAATTGAATAATGAGCCGACTTATAGCATCAGTTTTACCTCCGGCAATCCACTGGCTCCGACAGCGTTTGAAATTACGCCTGCGCTTGACTGGCTGGAGGGCGATCTAAAGAGCGCTCGGGAGCAGGGCAAGATCATTATTCTCAATATGCACAAGGTTTTCGATTGGAAGGGCAGTGACGAGCAAATTGCACGATTTCAACAAATGCTCGAGACATACCGGGTGACGGCAGTCTTTGGTGGGCATGATCACGGCTGGGCAGGGGCTTATTTTGATTGGGGCAAGCCAAAGTACTTTGGTGATGTCCCGGTATTTCTAAGCGGCTCTGCCTCCCAGCAAACGTATCTGATTGCCAGTTTTACCGCTGATCGGCAGTCGCTGGCGGTCAGCGTTGTCCGCAACAGTAACTGGCCAAGCCGAAAGCTCGATAAGGTCATCCCGGTCTTGAAGTAGGCAAATGAATGACGGAAATGAAAACGGCCCCGCCAGATCACTGGCGGGGCCGTTTTTTGTTGCGATCACGCGTTTGCCTTACTCGGCGTTCGCAGCCTTCTCACCGTGAGACAGGCTATAGACGTAAGCGGCCAGCAGGTGAACCTTGTCGTTGCCTTGCAGCTGTTCTTGCGCAGGCATCTGGCCCTGACGGCCGTAACGGATGGTCTGCTGCAGTTGAGCGAAGCTCGAACCGTAGATGAACGCGGCCGGGTGGGTCAGGTTAGGTGCGCCCATGGCTGGGGTGCCTTTACCTTCCGGACCGTGGCAAGCCACGCAGTTGGCGGCGAAAATCTTCTGGCCGGCAACCGGGTCGGCCTTGGCGCCTTCCGGCAGCTTGCGGCCATCGAGGTTGGTCAGCACGAACGCGGCAACATCGCTGACGCCTTGCTCGCCGATCACTTCACCCCAGGCCGGCATCATCGCGTGACGGCCGCCCATGATGGTGGTCTTGATGGTTTGTGGCTCGCCACCCCAACGCCAGTCTTCGTCGGTCAGGTTCGGGAAGCCGTAAGCGCCTTTGGCGTCGGAACCGTGGCAAACCGAGCAGTTGGAGGCGAACAGGCGGCCACCCATCTTCAGGGCTTGTGGGTCCTTGGCAACTTCTTCAATTGGCATGGCTGCGAATTTGGCGAAGATCGGACCGAACTTGGCGTCCGATTTGGCCATTTCCTTCTCCCACTCGTGAACGCCGGTCCAGCCGGACTGGCCGTTGGCGAACGCGGTCTGCTTCTCGTTGTCGAGGTAGCCGTAGCCCGGCAGCAGGCCTTTCCAGTTGCCCAGGCCCGGGTACAGCACGAGGTAACCGAGGGCGAAGATGATGGTGCCGACAAACAGCATGAACCACCATTTCGGCAGTGGGTTGTCATACTCCTCGATCCCGTCGAAGGCGTGGCCAACCGTCTCATCCGTCTGTTCGGCGCGCTGGCCCTTGCGGGTCGACAGCAGCAGCCAGGTCAGGGCGAAGATGGTACCCAGACTGAGGACTGTGACGTACAGACTCCAGAACGTAGTCATTCTTTGTTACTCCTAGAAGCTTGCTCGACGTGCTTGATGGCTTCGGGATCATCCGCGAAAGGCAGCAAGGTCGCGTCTTCAAACTCCGACTTGCGCTTGGGGCTGAACACCCACAGCGCCAGACCGATAAAGGCAACCATCACGACAACGGTGCCCAGGCCACGAATCATCCCGATATCCATCCAGATCACCGTTTGCTTTTGATGATGGTGCCCAGGCCTTGCAGATAGGCCACCAGCGCGTCCATTTCGGTTTTGCCCTTCACGGCATCTTTTGCACCGGCGATGTCTTCGTCGGTGTAAGGAACGCCGAGGGTGCGCAAGACTTCCATTTTCTTCGCGGTGTCCTTGCCGTCGAGCTTGTTTTCCACGAGGAACGGGTAAGCCGGCATTTTCGACTCAGGCACCACGTTGCGCGGGTTGTACAAGTGCGCACGCTGCCAGTCATCGGAGTAACGACCGCCTACGCGGGCCAGGTCCGGACCGGTACGCTTGGAGCCCCACAGGAACGGGTGGTCCCAAACGCTTTCACCGGCTACCGAGTAGTGGCCATAACGTTCGGTTTCAGCACGGAACGGACGGATCATCTGCGAGTGGCAGCCGACACAACCGTTGGCGATGAAAATGTCACGGCCTTCAAGTTCCAGCGCCGGGCGTGGCTTCATGCCTTCAACCGGCTTGTTGGTCACGTCCTGAAAAAACAACGGGACGATCTGGGTCAGGCCGCCGATGCTGACGGCGATGACCATGAAGAAGGCCAGCAGGCCAATATTCTTCTCGACTGCTTCATGCTTCATCAGTGAGCTCCAACGACAGCGATCTGAGCGGCGGCTTCAGCATCTTCCGGATTCGAGGCGCGTACGGTGCGGAACACGTTGTACGCCATGAACAGCATGCCGCTGGCAAAGAACGCACCGCCAAGGGCGCGAACGATGAAACCAGGGTGGCTGGCTTGCAGGGCTTCGACGAAGGAGTAGGTGAGGGTGCCGTCATCGTTGATTGCACGCCACATCAGACCCTGGGTGATGCCGTTGACCCACATCGAAGCGATGTAGAGCACGGTACCGATGGTCGCGAGCCAGAAGTGCGTGTTGATCAGGCCGATGCTGTGCATCTGCGCACGACCGAAGATTTTCGGGATCATGTGGTACAGCGCGCCGATCGAAATCATCGCTACCCAGCCCAAGGCACCGGCGTGTACGTGGCCGATGGTCCAGTCGGTGTAGTGAGACAGCGAGTTGACGGTTTTGATGGCCATCATCGGACCTTCGAAGGTCGACATGCCGTAGAACGCCAGGGACACGACCAGGAAACGCAGGATCGGGTCGGTGCGCAGCTTATGCCAGGCGCCCGACAGGGTCATCATGCCGTTGATCATGCCGCCCCAGCTTGGTGCCAGCAGGATGATCGACATCGCCATGCCCAGCGACTGGGCCCAGTCCGGCAGTGCGGTGTAGTGCAGGTGGTGCGGGCCAGCCCAGATGTACAGGGTGATCAGTGCCCAGAAGTGCACGATCGACAGGCGATACGAGTAGATCGGACGCTCGGCCTGTTTCGGCACGAAGTAGTACATCATCCCCAGGAACCCGGTGGTCAGGAAGAAACCTACCGCGTTGTGGCCGTACCACCACTGGATCATGGCGTCAGTCGCACCGGCGTACGCCGAGTAGGACTTGAAGAAGCTGACCGGCAGGGACGCGTGGTTGACGATGTGCAGCATCGCCGTCACGACGATGAAGGCACCGTAGAACCAGTTACCGACGTAGATGTGCTTGGTCTTGCGCTTGACGATGGTGCCGAAGAACACCAGGCCGTAGGTGACCCAGACGATAGCCAGCAGGATAGCCAGGGGCCATTCCAGTTCCGCGTATTCCTTGGTGGTGGTGTAACCCAGCGGCAAGGTAACGATCGCGCCGACGATCACCGCTTGCCAACCCCAGAAGTGGAAGGCGGCGAGGCTGTCGGAAATCAGTCGCGTTTGGCAGGTTCGCTGCACGACGTAATAGGAAGTGGCAAACAGTGCACAACCACCGAAGGCGAAAATCACCAGGTTGGTGTGCAGCGGGCGTAGGCGTCCAAACGTCGTCCATGGCAGGCCGAAATTCAACTCCGGCCAGACCAATTGTGAGGCGATGAAGACACCGAGCCCCATGCCAAGGATCCCCCAGACCACCGTCATGATGGCGAACTGGCGGACTACCTTATAGTTATAAGCAGTCGGACTGATTGCTGTGCTCATTCTAAGGTTCCACGGTTTAGGTGTTTTATTAGGGATAAAAATCGGTCGCAAGTATGGAGAAAGCGGGGGGTCATTGCAACGCGCCATGACCCGCGTCAATGCTTTCAAAAGCTGATTCTGCGGCCTTTCCATGCTCCGCGTAGGGACAAAATTGCCCATGGACAAAATGTCTCGGCGGACCAAAAAGGCGAGGGGGTCGGGTCAGGTGTAACTGGGTGTGTTCAAACGAGGCGGGCAGGTGACAGACGGCAATTTGCGCGGCAGCCGGTATCTACCAGCCTTTGCGGCCTGTCATCGAACAGATTCGTCGAACGCATCGTGTACGGTTGACCTTTGACCGGCTGTTGCCAGTCCGCTTCGGAGCAAGCGTAGACGCGAAACCACCGAACCGAAAGGCAGACCCATTGAGGGGTGCGACAATGCGTCGCAAAGGGGCAGGGAACTGCCGCATTCGGGTGAATGCAGCAGTTGGGCAGTGAAGATTTATTCGGTTTTGCTTTCAGCCTGCAAACGCTCGGCGTTCGGGCTGTGAGACAAGCTGTACACATACGCGGCCAGCAGTTGCACCTTGTCGTTGCCGAGCAGTTCGTGCTGCGCCGGCATCTGACCCTGGCGACCATGGCGAATGGTCTGTTGCAGTTGCGTCAGGCTGGTGCCGTAGATGAAACCTGCCGGTTGCGTCAGGTTTGGCGCACCCATCAGTTCCGTACCCTGGCCCTTTGCACCGTGACAGGCTACGCAAGTGGTGCTGAACGTTTGCTGTCCGGCTTGCAGGTCAGCGCCGCTGTCGGTTGGCAGCGGCAGGCCGGCGAGCTCGTGACGCACATACGCCGCGACGTTTTTCACCCCGGTTTCGCCCAGCACTTCACCCCAGGCCGGCATGGCCGCCATGCGTCCGCCCATGATCGTGGTCTTGATGGTTTCGGCACTGCCGCCCCAACGCCAGATGTTGTCGGTGAGGTTGGGGAAACCAAACGCGCCCTTGGCATCCGAGCCGTGGCAGACCGCACAGTTGGAAGCGAACAGGCGTCCGCCCATTTTTAGCGCTTGCGGATCCTTGGCGACCTCTTCCACGGGCATGGCCGCGAATTTGGCGAAGATCGGCCCGAACTTTGCGTCGGCCTTGGCCATTTCCCGGTCCCACTCCTTGGTCTGGGTCCAGCCATCCTGGTAGCCGGGCAGTACGCCTTTCCAGTTGCCCAGGCCCGGATAAAGGATCAGGTAGCCGACGGCAAATACCAGGGTCCCGGCGAACAGCATGAACCACCACTGCGGCAGCGGATTGTCGTACTCCTCGATGCCGTCGAAGCTGTGGCCCATGGTCTGGTCGACGCTGCCCTTGGTTTCGCCCTTGCGGGTGCCGATCAGCAGCCAGGTCAGGCCGATCAGGCTGCCAATGGTCAGTACGCAGATCCACGTACTCCAGAAGGTGGTCATGGCCGGGTACTCCTTGTCATTGCTGTTTCTTGGCTGGTGGTGTCGTCGGGTTGCGGTTCATCGGCAAAAGGCAGCAGGCGCGCTTCGGCGAAATCCGGGCTGCGTTTGCCGTTGAACACCCACAGCGTCAGTCCGACAAACGCTACGAAGACGACGACGGTGCCCAGGCCGCGGATCATTCCGCTACTTATTTCAAAGAACATGGCCATGGCTCACCTCTTGCTCTTGATCGCAGTGCCGAGCACTTGCAGGTAGGCGACCAGTGCGTCCATTTCGGTCTTGCCCTTGAGCGTTTCGACACTGCTTGCAATGTCTTCGTCGGTGTACGGAACGCCGAGGGTGCGCATGACCTGCAACTTGGTTTTGGTGTGGCTGCTGTCCAGTGCGTTGGCCACCAGCCATGGGTAGGCGGGCATCTTCGACTCCGGCACGACGTTGCGCGGGTTGTACAAGTGCGCGCGGTGCCAGTCTTCCGAGTAGCGACCGCCGACCCGGGCCAGGTCCGGGCCGGTGCGCTTGGAACCCCACAGGAACGGGTGATCCCAGACGCTTTCACCGGCCACCGAATAGTGGCCGTAGCGCTCGGTCTCGGCGCGGAACGGACGAATCATCTGTGAATGGCAACCGACGCAACCTTCGCGGATGTAGATGTCGCGACCTTCGAGTTGCAATGCGGTGTAAGGCTTCATGCCTTCGACCGGCTTGTTGGTGACGTCCTGGAAGAACAGCGGGACGATCTGGGTCAGACCGCCGATGCTCACCGCGAAGACCATCAGCAGCAACAGCAGGCCGACGTTTTTCTCAATCGTTTCGTGTTTCATGGCGGACTCCTCAGGCCATCTGCGCCGCGGCGGCGACTTCGGCTGGCTGTGCGGCACGCACGGTGCGCCAGGTGTTGTAAGCCATCAGCAGCATGCCGCTGAAGAAAATCGCGCCGCCCACCAGCCGCACGACGTAGCCTGGGTGGCTGGCTGCCAGGGTTTCGACGAAGGAGTAGGTCAGCGTGCCGTCGTCGTTGACCGCGCGCCACATCAGGCCCTGGGCGATGCCGTTGACCCACATCGAGGCGATGTAGAGCACGGTGCCGATGGTCGCGAGCCAGAAGTGCGCGTTGATCAGGCCGAGGCTGTGCATCTGCGTGCGGCCGAAGATTTTCGGGATCATGTGGTACAGCGCGCCGATCGAGATCATTGCCACCCAGCCGAGTGCGCCGGCGTGTACGTGGCCGATGGTCCAGTCGGTGTAGTGGGAGAGGGCGTTGACCGTTTTGATCGCCATCATCGGCCCTTCGAAGGTCGACATGCCGTAGAACGCCAGGGACACCACGAGGAAGCGCAGGATCGGGTCGCTGCGCAACTTATGCCAGGCGCCCGAGAGGGTCATCATGCCGTTGATCATCCCGCCCCAGCTCGGTGCCAGCAGGACCAGCGACATCACCATGCCCAGCGACTGCGCCCAGTCCGGCAGTGCGGTGTAGTGCAAGTGGTGCGGGCCGGCCCAGATGTACAGGGTGATCAGTGCCCAGAAGTGCACGATCGACAGGCGATACGAGTACACCGGACGTTCAGCCTGTTTCGGCACGAAGTAGTACATCATCCCGAGGAAGCCGGCGGTGAGGAAGAAACCTACCGCGTTGTGTCCATACCACCACTGCACCATGGCATCCGTCGCACCGCCGTAGGCCGAGTAGGACTTGGTCCAGCTCACCGGCAGGGAGGCGTGGTTGACGATATGCAGGATGGCCACGGTGATGATGAACGCACCGAAGAACCAGTTACCGACGTAGATGTGCTTGGTCTTGCGCTTCATCACCGTGCCGAAGAAAACCACGCCGTAGGCGACCCAGACGATGGCGATCAAAATGGCGATCGGCCATTCCAGCTCGGCGTATTCCTTGGAAGTGGTGTAGCCCAGCGGCAGGCTGATGGCGGCCAGGACAATGACCAACTGCCAGCCCCAGAAGCAGAATGCGGCGATTTTCGGCGCGAACAGCTGCGTCTGGCAGGTACGTTGCACCGAATAGAAGGAGCTGGCGAACAGGGCGCAGCCGCCGAACGCGAAGATCACCGCGTTGGTGTGCAGCGGGCGCAAACGGCCGAAGCTGGTCCAGGGCAAATTGAAGTTGAGTTCAGGCCAGACCAATTGAGCCGCGAGAAAAACCCCGAGCCCCATGCCGACGATGCCCCACACCACCGTCATAATGGCGAATTGGCGGACCACCTTGTAGTTATAGGCGGTACTTAAAGAAGTGTTCATGGTTCCCCATCCACGGTTCAGCCGAAGTGAAAGCGTTCGCGCACGGCGATAACGCTCTCTTCGCCTGGAGTTATAGGCAGATTAAAAGCGAGGCAAGCATGGACAAACAGCACAAGGCCAGTATTGACGGGGATCAATGGGCGCAGTGCGTGCAGGATCGCGGATGGTTGTGGGACGCCGCCTCGGCGCCGGCATCGGCGACCCTGATCCTGGCCCATGGCGCCGGCGCACCGATGGACAGTGACTGGATGAACGACATCGCCGCACGCCTTGCCGGGCTTGGCGTCAACGTGTTGCGTTTCGAGTTTCCGTACATGGCGCAACGGCGCATCGACGGTGGCAAACGCCCGCCGAATCCGGCGCCAAAATTGCTCGAATGCTGGCGTGATGTGTATGCCGTGGTGCGACGCCATGTCACTGGGCGCCTGGCCATCGGCGGCAAGTCCATGGGCGGACGCATGGCCAGTTTGCTGGCCGATGAGTTGGGCGCGGATGCGCTGGTGTGTCTGGGGTATCCGTTTTATGCGGTGGGCAAACCGGAGAAGCCGCGAGTCGAGCATCTGGCCGGTTTACGGACGCCGACGCTGATTGTGCAAGGGGAGAGGGATGCGTTGGGGAATCGTGAGGCCGTCGAGGGTTACGTGTTGTCGCCGAGTATCGAGGTGTTCTGGCTGGTGGCTGGCGATCATGATTTGAAGCCGTTGAAGGCGTCCGGGTTTACTCATGAGCAGCATTTGGCGGCTGCGGCGCAGAAGGTTGCTGACTTTCTTCTCTGATAATGAGGGTGGCAGTTGCGGCCTCATCGCGAGCAGGCTCGCTCCCACAGTGGATTGTGGTGATGCACAAAACCCTGTGGGAGCGAGCCCGCTCGCGATAGGGTCCTGGCAGGCGACATCACTTTCAGATTGGCAATAAAAAACCCGGAAGCATTACCTCCCGGGTTTTGTATTCGCCAGCAACGATCAGCGATTAAACCGCTCTACCAACGAATACTGGGTATTCGCGGTTTTGGTCAGCTCTTCACTCAGTAACGCCGAGTTCTGTGCCTGTTCCGAAGTCTGGTCAGCCAGTTGCGCAATGGTGCTGATGTTGCGGCTGATCTCTTCGGCGACTGCGCTTTGCTCTTCGGTCGCGGCAGCGATTTGGGTGGTCATGTCGGTGATGTTGGCCACCGCTTCGCTGATACCCACCAGTGCCTGGTCGGCTTCCAGAACCCGTGCCACGCCTTCTTCAGCCTGACGGTGACCCGCTTCCATGGTTTGCACCGCGGTGCTGGCGGTTTGCTGGAGCTTGGCGATCAGGGTGTGGATCTGCCCGGTCGACTCGCTGGTGCGTTGCGCCAGTTGCCTTACTTCGTCGGCAACCACCGCAAAACCACGGCCCATCTCGCCGGCGCGAGCCGCTTCGATGGCCGCGTTCAAGGCCAGCAGGTTGGTCTGGTCGGCAATGCCTTTGATCACGTCGACCACGCCACCGATTTCGTCGCTGTCCTTGGCCAGTTGGGTCACGGTCAGGCCGGTTTCACCGACCACCACCGACAGGCGCTGGATTGCGTCACGGGTTTCACCGGCAATGTCACGGCCACGACCGGTCAGGCGATTGGCTTCCTGGGTCGCGTCAGCGGTGCGTTGCACGTGGCTGGCGACTTCCTGGGTGGTGGCGGCCATCTGGTTGACGGCGGTCGCCACTTGCTCGGTCTCGACGCGCTGACGTTCCAGGCCGGTCGAGCTTTTGTGCGCCAGGGTGTCGGACTGTCGAGCTTGCTCGTTCAGGTGCTCGGCGGTGTCTTGCAGGCGAGTCAGGCAGGTTTTCAGACGGGCTTCCTGACTGAGGATCGACATTTCCAGGCGCGCTTGAGCGCCGCGGCTGTCGGTGTACATCTGCGCAATCAGCGGGTCGGATGTGGTCTGCTCGGCCAGGCGCAGCAAGCGCTTGAGGCCACGCTGTTGCCAGCTCAAGCCCAGCAGGCCAAGCGGCACGGACAGCCCGGCGGCCAGCGCAAAACCCCACTGCGAGTTGAGTGTGGCGCCGATCGTGAAGCTCAGCTGGCTGACCAGAATGAACGGTAACCAGTCCTGCAGCACCGGCAGCCACTTGTCTGTTTGAGGAATCGCCGACTTGCCCTGATTGATGCGTTGGTAGAGCGCTTCGGCGCGGCGGATCTGTTCGGCGCTGGGTTTGACCCGCACCGACTCGTAACCGACCACCTGATTGCCGTCGAACACCGGTGTGACATAGGCGTTAACCCAGTAGTGATCACCGGTCTTGCAGCGATTCTTGACAATGCCCATCCATGGCAAGCCTTGTTTCAGTGTGCCCCACATGTGCGCGAAGACCGCAGGCGGAACGTCGGGGTGACGGACCAGGTTGTGCGGTGCACGGATCAGCTCTTCACGAGAAAACCCGCTGATTTCGACGAAAGCGTCGTTGCAGTAGGTGATCACGCCTTTGGCATCGGTCGTGGAAATCAACCGTTGCTGAGCCGGAAAGGTCCGTTCGCGTTGTGTAATGGGCTGGTTATTACGCATGGCTTTTTCAATCCGCAAGGCTTTGACAGCGTGTCGGCAGTGCCAGGAATAAATTGAAATTATTTTTCAATATTCAGCGCTGGCACACATTCCTTGATCCTCAACCCGCCAGCATCGGGTAGGTAAAGAGGCCAAAGTGCAGCAGGTTCAAGCCAAAGTGCGTGGCGATGGCGGCCCCTAGCCCACCGAAGCGGTACGCCAGCCCGTAACCGACCCCGGCAAGGCTTGCCAGCAGCACCCATTGCCAGCCAGCGCCGAAGTGCGCCAGACCGAACAGCAAGGTGGCGCCAAGCAAGGCGAGGTGTTCGCCATAGCGCAGGTGTTGCAGGCAGCGACTCAAACCACCCTGAATGTAACCGCGAAACAGCGCCTCCTCGACCAGCGTCACCAGCAACAGGTTGTTCAGTACCCAGAGCCAGGCTTGATCGGGCCACTTCGGTGCCCAACTGATCATACCCAGCAGCAGCGCACCACCAAGAGCGGCCAGCGCGCTCAAGGTCAGTGCCGCGGCGGTGGCATACAGTGAAAGACGCAGGGAGCGGCGACCGACAATCCACGGGCACACCAGCAACAGCCAGAAACCAATCAGTGGTTTGTCCAGATTCAGGTACATGGAAAACGGCACGGCATCCGCGCTGAAGCGTTCCGGGCCGATACCGCGACCATTGTAGAAACCCGGAAGCCAGTGCATGGCCAGCGCTACCGCGAGGAAAACGAACAGGCCGTGACCCAGGACGCGGCCGACCTGGATTTGTGGTTGGCGAACGGCAAAGCCGGCAAACGCTAACAACCCGACGGAAATGGCCGCCAGCCAGCCGAGGTGGCTGTAGACCAGGGCCAGTGCGTAGCCGATGGAGATGAGTGCCAGATAGAGCCATGGCAGAGCAATCATGTTTAGTCCTTGTTTCCGGGATTTTGCAGTGTGACTCGGTCCACTGTGGGAGCGAGCCTGCTCGCGATGAGGCAATTACATTCAACATTGATGTCGACTGCCAGTACGCTATCGCGAGCAGGCTCGCTCCCACAGTGGTTTTGTGTCTGGCACAACATTGTGAGCAGCGCCCATCAAGTGGCGCGGAATTATAGAGACGAGAATCCCACAAACAAAAACACCGTCCGAAGACGGTGTTTTTGTCAGTGCGACATTATGAAGCAATTAGTTGCCGCAACACGTAATGCAGTATTCCTCCCGCCTTGAAGTATTCCACTTCGTTCAACGTGTCGATCCGGCACAACACCTCCACCTTCTCGCTGCTACCGTCCTCGCGGGTGATCACCAGCGTCAGGTTCATTCGCGGCGTCAGCTCGACGCCCGTCAGCCCTTGAATATCAAGTGTCTCCTTGCCGGTCAGGTTCAGGCTCTTGCGGTTCTGGTCGAGCTTGAATTGCAGCGGCAGTACGCCCATGCCCACCAGGTTGGAACGGTGAATCCGCTCGAAGCTTTCGGCAATCACCGCTTTGACGCCCAGCAGGTTGGTGCCCTTGGCCGCCCAGTCACGGCTTGAACCGGTGCCGTATTCCTGACCCGCAATCACCACCAGCGGGATGCCCGCCGCTTGATAGCGCATGGCGGCATCGTAGATCGCCAGTTTCTCCCCGGTCGGAATGTAGAGCGTATTGCCGCCTTCTTCGCCGCCAAGCATTTCGTTGCGAATGCGGATGTTGGCAAACGTGCCGCGCATCATCACTTCATGGTTGCCGCGACGTGAGCCATAAGAGTTGAAGTCTCGCGGTTCCACACCTTGTTCACGCAGGTAACGTCCGGCCGGGCTGTCGGCCTTGATGTTACCGGCGGGGGAGATGTGGTCGGTGGTTACCGAGTCGCCGAGCAGCGCCAGTATGCGTGCACCGCTGATGTCCTGAATCACCGGCAGGGGGCCGGAAATGTCATCGAAGAACGGCGGATGCTGGATGTAGGTGGAATCCTTCTGCCAGACGTAGGTCGCCGCTTGCGGGACTTCGATGGCTTGCCACTGCGCGTCTCCGGCAAACACCTCGGCGTATTCCTTGTGGAACATCGCGGTGTCGACCTGCGCCACGGCGTCGGCGATTTCCTTGCTGCTCGGCCAGATGTCCCGCAGGTACACCGGTTTGCCATCCTTGCCTTCACCCAGCGGCTCGCTGCTGATGTCCATGCGCACGCTGCCGGCCAAGGCATAGGCAACGACCAGCGGCGGGGAGGCCAGCCAGTTGGTTTTCACCAGAGGGTGCACGCGACCTTCGAAGTTGCGGTTGCCGGAGAGCACTGAGGCGACGGCCAGGTCGGAGCTCTGGATGGCTTTTTCAATCGGTTCCAGCAACGGCCCGGAATTACCGATACACGTGGTGCAGCCGTAGCCGACCAAAGAAAAGCCCAATTCATCGAGGTATTGGGTCAGGCCGGCGGCCTTGTAGTAGTCGGTAACCACTTTGGAGCCCGGCGCCAGAGAACTCTTCACCCACGGTTTGCGTTTGAGGCCTTTCTCCACGGCTTTTTTGGCCACCAGCCCGGCAGCCATCATCACGCTCGGGTTGGAGGTGTTGGTGCACGAGGTGATGGCGGCAATCACCACGGCACCGTTTTTCAGCCGATACGTCTGGCCCTCGTACTCGTAGTCCGCTTCGCTCACGAGATCGGCATTGCCGACCGCGACGCCACCGCCACCTTCGCTTTCGAGGCGGCCTTCTTCCTTGCTGGTGGGGCGGGCGGGCTTGACTTGCAGGCCGAGGAAGTCAGTGAACGCTTGGGCGACATTTGGCAGCGACACCCGGTCCTGTGGGCGTTTGGGGCCGGYGAGGCTGGCTTCGACGCTGCTCATGTCCAGCGCCAGGCTGTCAGTGAACACCGGCTCCTGGCCGGGCAGACGCCACAGACCCTGGGTTTTGCAGTAGGCCTCGACCAGTTTCACCACGGCGGTGGGCCGACCGGAAAGGCGCAGATACTCCAGTGTCACCTCGTCCACCGGGAAAAATCCGCAGGTGGCGCCGTATTCCGGGGCCATGTTGGCGATCGTTGCGCGATCCGCCAGCGGCAACTCGGCGAGGCCGTCGCCATAAAACTCGACGAACTTGCCGACCACGCCTTTCTTGCGCAGCATCTGGGTGACGGTCAGCACCAAGTCAGTGGCGGTGATGCCTTCCTTGAGCTTGCCGGTGAGTTTGAAACCGATCACTTCCGGGATCAGCATCGATACCGGTTGGCCGAGCATCGCCGCTTCCGCTTCGATGCCGCCCACGCCCCAGCCGAGCACGCCGAGGCCGTTGATCATGGTGGTGTGGGAGTCAGTGCCCACCAGCGTATCCGGGAAGGCATAGGTGCGGCCGTCCTCATCCTTGGTCCATACCGTGCGGCCGAGGTATTCCAGGTTGACCTGGTGACAGATGCCGGTGCCCGGCGGCACCACGCTGAAGTTGTCAAAAGCACTCTGGCCCCAGCGCAGAAAGGCGTAACGCTCGCCATTACGCTGCATCTCGATGTCGACGTTCTGGGTGAAGGCGGTGCTGCTGGCGAATTTGTCGACCATCACCGAGTGGTCGATCACCAGGTCCACCGGCGACAGCGGATTGATTCGCTGCGGATCGCCGCCGGCCTTGGCCATGGCGGCGCGCATGGCCGCGAGATCGACCACCGCCGGCACACCGGTGAAATCCTGCATCAACACGCGCGCGGGGCGGTACTGGATTTCCCGGTCGCTGCGCCGTTCTTTGAGCCAGGCGGCGAGGGCCTTGAGGTCGGCGCCGGTGACGGTTTTTTCGTCCTCCCAGCGCAGCAGGTTTTCCAGAAGCACTTTGAGTGACATCGGCAGCTTGTCGAGATCGCCCAAGGACTTTGCGGCTTCCGGCAAGCTGAAATAATGGTAGGTCTTGTCGTCTATTTGCAGCGTTTTAAGGGTCTTCAGACTATCGAGGGACGGCATTGAATTGACTCCTTTGGGTCCGCACGGCTACGGACTGGCGGGACAGACAGAGTTCTTAACCTAGCCCTGTTTGGACATTAAGGCTAATAACCGGACGCTATGGACAAGTCCGGCGTTGCGAACTCGGCTATCATGCGCCGGTTTTCGTGACAGGCTTTGCTTCAACGCAAGTCTGGGCATCGCGCAGTGGTTGAATGTCTCGCCATCTGCCCAGGAGTAAGAATGAACACCCTCTTTATGCATTGCCGGCCGGGCTTCGAAGGCGAAGTCTGTTCCGAGATTTCCGAACACGCCGCGCGGCTGAACGTGGCCGGTTATGCCAAGGCCAAAGCCGCCAGCGCCTGCGCCGAGTTTGTCTGCACCGAAGAAGACGGTGCCGAGCGCCTGATGCGCGGCCAGCGTTTCGCCGAGCTGATTTTCCCGCGCCAATGGGCTCGCGGGATCTTCATCAATCTGCCGGAAACCGACCGCATCAGCGTGATCCTCGCGCATCTGGCGAGCTTCCCGACGTGCGGCAGTCTGTGGCTGGAAGTGGTCGACACCAACGATGGCAAAGAGCTGTCGAACTTCTGCAAGAAATTCGAAGGCCCGCTGCGCAAGGCGCTGAGCGGCGCCGGCAAACTGGTGGAAGACGCCAACAAGCCGCGTTTGTTGCTGACCTTCAAAAGCGGCCGTGAAGTGTTCGTCGGCCTGGCGGAAGCCAACAACTCGGCGATGTGGCCGATGGGCATTCCGCGCCTGAAGTTCCCGCGTGAAGCGCCCAGCCGTTCGACCCTGAAGCTGGAAGAGGCGTGGCACCACTTCATCCCGCGTGATCAGTGGGACGAGCGCCTGCACAGCGACATGACCGGCGTCGACCTTGGCGCCGCGCCGGGCGGCTGGACCTGGCAACTGGTCAATCGCGGCATGCTGGTGACGGCTATCGATAATGGCCCGATGGCTGAAAGCCTGATGGACACCGGGCTGGTTCAGCACTTGATGGCGGACGGTTTTACCTTCAAGCCCAAGCAACCGGTGGACTGGATGGTCTGCGACATCGTCGAGAAACCGGCGCGTAACGCGGCGATGCTGGAAGAGTGGATTGGCGAGGGGCATTGCCGCGAGGCGGTGGTCAACCTGAAGCTGCCGATGAAGCAACGTTATGCCGAAGTGAAGCGCTTGCTTGAGCGCATCGCAGAAGGCTTCAAGGCGCGTGGCATTCGGGTCGATATCGGCTGCAAACAGCTGTACCACGACCGCGAAGAAGTGACCTGCCATTTGCGTCGGCATGACGTAAAGAAACCGAAAACCCGCTGATTCACCCGGCCCCATGTGGGAGCGAGCCTGCTCGCGATAGCGGTGTAACAATCAACATTGATATTGAATGTGATGGCCCTATCGCGAGCAGGCTCGCTCCCACAGATGTCACAGATGACTGAACACCCGGTTTTGCGCGACAATGCCGGCCAGTTTCAGGAGTGAATCATGAGTGAAATGATTGATACGCCGGTAGACGGCACCCTCGACGCCACCGGCCTCAATTGCCCGGAGCCGGTGATGATGCTGCACCAGCACGTGCGCGACCTGCCAGCTGGCGGCCTGCTGAAGGTGATCGCCACCGACCCGTCGACCCGTCGCGATATCCCGAAATTCTGCGTGTTTCTTGGCCATGAGCTGGTCGAGCAGCAGGAAGACGCCGGGACCTATCTGTACTGGATTCGCAAGAAGTCCGATTAACGGACCCGAAAAAAAAGGCCTGCGTTTGCAGGCCTTTTTTTTAACGTCGGTTAACCCGCTGACTGATGCGGATCCGCTTGCGCGCACTGCGCGTCAGGCGGATCGAGAGCATCAGCGCCGCGCAGCTCAGGCCTGCAATCAGACCTTCCCACAGCCCGCTCGGGCCGCTGGCCGGGCCGAACCAGTCGGTCAATCCCAGCACGTACCCTACCGGCAGGCCGATCCCCCAATAGGCGAACAACGTCAGGACCATGGTCGCCCGGGTGTCCTGGTAACCGCGCAGTGCGCCAGCACAGATCACTTGGATAGCATCGGAACACTGGTACAGCGCGGCATAGACGATCAGCATAGAGGCGATCTGGATGACGGTCTTGTCGGCGGTGTAGATCGAGGCGATTGGTTCGCGCAGAAGCAGAATCAGGCTCGCCGAGAATACGGCGAACACCAGCGCCGCGCCCAGGCCAACCTTCGCCGCGAAGCTCGCCTGATACGGGTTCCCGGCCCCCAATGCCTGCCCCACCCGTACGGTGACCGCCATCCCCAGGGAATAAGGAATCATGAACAGCAGCGAGCTGATGTTCAGGGCGATCTGGTGCCCGGCCACGACGGTCGATCCGAGGCTACCGATCAGCAGGGCGATGACCGCAAAGATGCTGGATTCGGCAAATACCGCGATACCGATTGGCAGGCCGATGCCGACCAAGCGTTTGATCACCGCCCACTGCGGACGATCGAAACGCACCAGCACGCGCGTGGGGGCATAGAAGGGCGCCCAGCGGGTCCAGCCGGCCATGCTCAGCGCCATGAACCACATGACGATGCCGCTGGCCCAGCCGCAACCGACGCCGCCGAGGGCCGGCAGGCCGAAATGGCCATAGATCAGCGCGTAGTTCACTGGAATATTGAGCAATAAACCACTCAGGCCAATGACCATGCTTGGACGGGTGCGACCCATTGCATCGCTGTAGCAACGCAGTACGTAGTAGAAGGCAATGCCGGGAAAGCCGAAGGCGATACCGTGCAAGTAGCCCATGCTCGGCTCAATCAACTGCGGGTCGACTTTCATCCAGTGCAGGATCGGCTCGGCGCCAAGCAGCAGGCCACTGCCTGTCAGTCCGACACAGAGCGCCAGCCACAAGGCCTGGCGTGCCAGAGGCGCGATCTCGTCGTGCTGCTTTGCGCCAAAGCGTTGGGCGATCTTGGGGGTGGTGGCCAGCAGAACCCCGGTCATCAGCAGGTAGATCGGAATCCAGATCGAATTACCCAGTGCGACCGCCGCCAAATCCCGTGGGCTGACTCTGCCCGCCATCACTGCATCGACGAACCCCATGGCGGTGGTTGCCAGTTGCGCGATCATGATCGGCAGCGCCAGGCCAAGCAGGCTTTTAAGCTCCAGGCGAACCCGGGCCGGGCGGTTGAGGGAGGTAGCAGCGAGGCTGTCAGTCACGGAATTCACAGGCGAAGCGTCCAAAGGGGTTTGATGCGCGGGCGGCGCATTCTACGCGTTGACGCCTCAGTCAGGAAAATTGCAGTGTTAGGGATTTGTAATCGGTTGCCGGACGTTTCGACATCCCTGTGGCGAGGGAGCTTGCTCCCGCTGGGGCGCGAAGCGGCCCTGAAAATGGGACTGCTACGCAGTCCAGCGGGGTGACCAACGTCGACCGCAACTTGCTCGAAGGCAGCAATGTGCGGTTTGTCGGCACCTGCACCATTGGTACGGATCACCTGGATCTGGATTACTTTCAGCAGGCCGGCATCACCTGGTCCAGCGCGCCGGGTTGCAATGCCCGAGGCGTGGTCGACTACGTGTTGGGCAGCCTGCTGACCCTGGCCGAAATCGAAGGCGTCGACCTGACCGAGCGCACTTACGGGGTGGTCGGTGCCGGTGAAGTCGGTGGTCGGCTGGTCAAGGTTCTGCAAGGTCTGGGCTGGAAAGTGCTGGTCTGCGATCCGCCGCGTCAGGCGGCTGAAGGCGGCGACTTCGTCAGCCTGGAGCAGATCATCGCGCAATGCGACGTTATCAGTGTGCACACCCCGTTGAGCAATAACGCCGAGCATTCGACCTGGCACCTGTTTGACCAAAACCGTTTGAACCAGCTCAAGCCTGGCGCCTGGTTGATCAACGCCAGCCGTGGTCCGGTGGTGGACAATAGCGCGCTACGTGAAGTGCTGCTGGCGCGCGAAGACCTGCAAGCGGTGCTGGACGTGTGGGAAGGCGAGCCGAGCGTCGATATCGGCTTGGCCGAGTTGTGTGTGATCGCTACCCCGCATATCGCCGGTTACAGCCTCGACGGCAAGCAGCGCGGGACTGCGCAGATCTATCAGGCGTTTTGCCAGTTCCTCGGGCAACCCGCAAAGGTCACTCTCGATGAGCTGTTGCCGGCACCGTGGCTGGCGCAAGTCCACTTGAACGCCAGTTGTGATCCGGCCTGGGCCTTGGCGATGGTCTGTCGTGGCGTGTACGACCCGCGTCGTGATGACGCGGATTTCCGCCGTAGCCTGGTGGTCAGCGGTGCCGAACAGCGCACGGCGTTTGACTTGTTGCGCAAGCATTACCCTGAACGGCGTGAGATTGACGGGCTGAAGGTGCGCATTGAAGGTGAGTCGCCGGCGTTGCGACAAATGGTGGCGGCGCTGGGGGCAGTGGTCGTCTAGGGATCGAGTCGGCCTCATCGCGAGCAGGCTCGCTCCCACAGGGTTTTGTGAACACCGAGAATCCACTGTGGGAGCGAGCCTGCTCGCGATGAGGCCCTGACAAACGACATTACTCTCGAACGGGTAATAAAAAACCCGGCCAAGGGGCCGGGTCGGAAGACGTGAGGCTATGTATCAATCTTGCTTGGCAGGCTTGACCAACCGTTGTTCCAGTTCGCGGCACGCACTCTGGATCATATCTTCAGTGATCGGTACTTCGCGCCCTTGGGCGTCAATAATGGCGCAGCCCAGAGACTGGTGTGGCTGGGTGCGGATCACTTGAATCTTGTCATCGCTGCTGTTTTGCAAGGACATGGCCTGTCTCCTCATCAGGTTGTACGTTTACTGTAGAACCACCAAATGACCAAGCTGTGACAACTCCCTACAGGGGACAAGGCGGCATTACCAGTCCATCAGAAATAACCCCGGACTTCTAGCCGGACTTTAGACCGATAACATCTAGGCTCTATTGTCAGCGGTCATAATTAACCTGACTCATTGTGATTTACAGCGTTATGGCGGATCGACCGGTGTAGGCTTGGCCGGGTTGATTCTTTCAGTTTGCGCTTTCGGATGATCCTGATGCTGTCTGCCCGTCACCGCCGTGCCATTCGCCTGGCCAGTCGTTTTGTTGCACCTTACCGTTGGCAGGCGCTCGGTGCCTTGTTGGCGCTGATCGTCACTGCCGGCATTACCTTGTCCATGGGGCAGGGCATTCGCCTGCTGGTGGACCAGGGCTTCATGACCCAGTCCCCGCAATTGCTCAACCAGTCCATCGGCGTGTTCATGTTGCTGGTGTTGGGCCTTGCGATCGGCACTTTCATGCGTTTCTACCTGGTGTCGTGGATCGGTGAGCGTTGCGTGGCCGATATCCGCCAACAGGTGTTCAATCATTTGATTTACCTGCACCCGGGGTTCTACGAGAACAACCGCAGCTCGGAGATCCAGTCGCGCCTGACGGCCGATACCACGCTGCTGCAATCGGTGATCGGCTCGTCGCTGTCGCTGTTCCTGCGCAATTTGCTGATGGTCATCGGTGGAGTCGTGCTGCTGTTCATCACCAACCCGAAACTCACCAGCATTGTGGTGGTGACACTGCCGGTGGTGATCGCACCGATTCTGATCTTCGGTCGCCGGGTTCGCCGTCTGTCGCGCTTGAGTCAGGATCGTATTGCCGATATCGGCAGCTATGTGTCGGAGTCCCTTGGCCAGATCAAGACCGTGCAGGCCTATAACCATCAGGTGCAGGACGAACAACGCTTCGCCGTCACCGTGGAGGAGGCTTTCGACACCGCACGCAAACGTATCATCCAGCGCGCCTGGCTGATTACCCTGGTGATCATGCTGGTGCTGGGGGCGGTGGCGGTGATGCTGTGGGTCGGCGGCATGGATGTGATGGCCGGGCGCATTTCTGCGGGTGAGCTGGCGGCGTTCGTGTTCTACAGCCTGATCGTCGGCAGTGCTTTTGGCACCTTGAGCGAAGTGATTGGCGAGCTGCAGCGGGCTGCCGGCGCGGCTGAACGAATTGCCGAGTTGCTGCGTTCGGAAAACATCATCCAGCCACCGGTCTCGGGACAAGTGACTTTGCCTGATCGAGTGCGTGGCGATTTGCTGCTCGAAGATCTGCGTTTTTCCTACCCGTCACGGCCCGAAAGCTACGCTATCGATGGTTTGAGCCTGGCCATCAAGGCCGGCGAAACCCTTGCGCTGGTCGGACCTTCGGGGGCCGGCAAGTCGACGGTTTATGACCTGCTGTTGCGCTTTTACGATCCAATAGCGGGCCGCATCCTGCTCGATGGTGTGCCGCTGACCCAGCTTGATCCTATGGATTTGCGCCGTTGTTTCGCGCTGGTGTCGCAAAACCCGGCGCTGTTCTTCGGCAGCATCGAAGAGAACATCCGCTATGGCAAACCCTCGGCAACCCTGGCTCAGGTCCAGGAAGCGGCGAAGATTGCCTACGCTCACGACTTCATCGAAAAAATGCCTGATGGCTACCAGACGCATCTGGGGGACGGCGGTCTCGGACTTTCCGGCGGTCAGCGTCAGCGCCTGGCCATCGCCCGGGCGTTATTGGTGGATGCACCGATTCTGTTGCTGGACGAAGCGACCAGCGCCCTCGATGCGCAAAGTGAACACCTGATCCAGCAAGCACTGCCTCGCTTGATGAAAAACCGCACCACACTGGTCATCGCCCATCGCCTGGCCACGGTGAAGAACGCCGACCGGATCGCAGTGATGGACCAAGGCAAAGTGGTGGCGGTGGGTACGCACCACGAACTGATCGCCAGCAATGCGCTGTATGCGCGGCTGGCGGCGTTGCAGTTTGTAGGCGCCGCCGAAGACGGCGAACCTTCGGCAGCGCCTACATAACCGGTATTACCGGTTATTGATCGTCGAAATACCGCTCTTGCCAATCCACCAGCGGCTGCGGTGAGTTGAGCTTTTGGCCGTAGATCACCGAGTAAGACAGCACGTTCTGTACGTACTGGCGGGTTTCATCGAACGGGATGCTTTCGACCCAGACATCGAAGCTCAGGTGGTTGGCACCGCTTAGCCACTGGCGAACGCGGCCGGGGCCGGCGTTGTAGGCGGCGGTGGCCAGGACCCGGTTGCCGTTGAACTGACTGTGGACCTGACTCAGGTAGGCTGCGCCGAGCTGGATGTTCTTGTCCGGGTCCAGCACTTGCTGCGGCGAGGCCAGCGGAATACTGAACTTGCGCGCGGTTTCCTTGGCGGTGCCGGGCATCAACTGCATCAGGCCGCTGGCGCCGACGCCGGAGCGGGCGTCGTCCATGAAGGCACTTTCCTGGCGGGTAATGGCGAACACCCAGCTCGAATGCAGGCCACGGACCTTGGCTTCACGTACCAGGGTATCGCGGTGGGCCATCGGGAAACGAATGTCCAGGTCATCCCAATACTGCGCCTGACTGATGGTGCGGATCGCCGGGAAATACCACTTCAGGTCGTAGGCCAGTTTCGCCTGGGCAACCATTTCGTCACGGCTGAAGTGGCGGCTGACGTGGTACCACTCGCGGCGCCCGTCGACGATTTGCCCGCGGGCAAGGAATTCCAGCGCTCGACGTATGCCTGGGGTATTGCGAACCTTGTTGATCAGCGTCGGGCTCAGCATCAGCGGTTTGTTGATCAGCGAATACGGTGATTGCGAGCGGTCGGCGGCAAGGAATCCGTAGAAGTCACGCTCACGGGCCAGACTCTTGTACAGGGTTTGCGCTTCCGGGTTTTGTGGTTGGGCCAGCTCCAGGCTACGGGCCTTCCAGTAGCGCCAGCGATTGGTCAGGGCCAGATCCTGTGGCAGGCGACTGGTCAACTGATAGGCTTCGTCCCAGCGCGCCAGGCGCAACAGCAAGCGCAAGCGCCATTCGGATACGGTGTTGTCGCGCAGATCCGGGTCGTACTTGGTCATGACATCAAGGGCGCGGCTGTCGAAACGACGGGCCAGGGTCAGGCCGATTTCACGGGCGATGGCGACCTTTTCGTCGCGAGAGAAATGCATGCTGGCGGCATAGCTGTCGAGCAGGGCCATTGCCCGGTCCGGATCCTGGCGCGCGAAGCGGCGCAGGCCAAGGCTGACAATGTCGGACATGGCTTCGTCGGCCGGCATGAAGCGCGAAGGCTGGTCGAGCATTTCAGGTCTTTGCGCGACGTCTACCAACAAACGCCCACGCGATGCCAGGGTGGTCATGTTGTTGATCAAACTGTTGGCCAGCGCATAGTTGCGTGCGTGAGCGGCGAGTTTGAGGCGTTCCCAGCGTTTCTGTTCGGTCAGTTGGCCTTCGGCGGCCCATTGCGCAAACAACGAGTCGCAGACTTCAGGCTGGGATTTTCCGGTCAGCCAGAGCTTGTCAGCGTTGGCGTAACCTTCGGACTTGAGGTTGTGACCGATCTGGTATTGCGCATTGAGGCAGTCCAGTTCGGTGAAATTGAGTTTGGGGTCGTAGTATTTGACGAAGGTCGACCAGTCACCCCGTTCAGCCAGCCAGCGCAACCAGCGCAATTTCATCCAGTTGGCTTGCGGCAGGTCGCCGTGCTCGGCGAGGAATCTTTCGATCTCATCGTTGCTTGCGGTTTTCAGGCGCGCCGTCAACTCGTCATAGGCCAGATACGGCTCCAACGGGTAATCGCTCAGCTCCTGGCTGTAGCGAAAATACGGGCCGGTATCACCTTTGGCCAAGGCGCGCTTGGCTTCGTCGTAATATTGGCGTTGGGTAGACAGGTCCACCGCCTGGGCGGATTGAACGGCAGCGGCAGAAAGAAGCAAACAGGATAAAAAACTGACAAGGCGACTGCGCATGAGACATCCGGGCAGAAAAAACACGACAAGTACCTGCAAATGCGAGCACTGATTATTTATAGCTTAGCCTTTTGCCAGCAACCGGCGAAAGCTTTGCCGGCTCGTCGGTACAAGATCGCAACAATTGTTGTGCAGAGTGCTTCGACGTTGAAAATGCCGGCCTTCTGACGTCGCAAGTCAGGTAGAATGCGCGCCCGGTTTTTGGAGAAGCTCATGACCCTGCTCAAATTCAGCGATGTGTCCCTTGCTTTCGGCGCTATGCCGTTGTTGGACAAGGTGTCCTGGCAGATCGCCCGTGGTGAGCGGGTGTGCATCATCGGCCGCAACGGCACTGGCAAATCCAGCATGATGAAGCTGGTCAAAGGCGATCAGAAGCCTGATGACGGCTCCGTCTGGCGCGCACCAGGCCTCAAGATCGGCGAATTGCCGCAAGAATTACCGGTGGCCGACGAGCGGACAGTGTTCGACGTGGTTGCCGAAGGCCTGGACGGTGTGGGCGAGCTGCTCGCGCAGTATCACCACCTGAGCCAGAACATCGTGACCGATGCTGATCTGGACAAACTGATGCACGTCCAGCATGACCTCGAAGCTCGCGATGGCTGGCGTTTGCAGCAATTGGTCGACAGTACCCTGAGCCGCCTGCAATTGCCGGCTGACAAAACCCTCGCCGAATTGTCCGGCGGCTGGCGTCGTCGCGTCCTGCTGGCGCAGGCCCTGGTTTCCGAACCGGATCTGCTGCTGCTCGACGAACCGACCAACCACCTGGACATCGGTGCCATCGCCTGGCTTGAAGAGGCGTTGAAGGATTTCCAGGGCGCCGTGCTGTTCATCACGCACGACCGTTCTTTCCTGCAAAACCTGGCAACCCGCATCCTGGAACTGGATCGCGGCGGCCTGATCGACTGGAACGGCGACTACGCCAGCTTCCTCGTTCACAAGGAAGCCACGCTGGCCGCTGAAGAAACCGCCAACGCGTTGTTCGACAAGAAGCTGGCCCAGGAAGAAGTCTGGATCCGTCAGGGCATCAAGGCTCGTCGCACCCGTAACGAAGGTCGCGTTCGTGCCCTCAAGGCGCTGCGTGTCGAGCGTAGCGAGCGTCGTGAGCGCACTGGCAAAGCCAATATTCAGCTGGATACCGCTGACAAGTCCGGCAAGCAGGTGATGGTCCTTGAGAACGTCAGCTTCGCCCACCCGGATGGCCCGTTCCTGATCAAGGACTTCTCCATGGTCCTGCAGCGCGGCGACCGTATCGGTCTGCTGGGCGCCAACGGTACCGGCAAAACCACCTTGCTGAAGTTGATGCTCAGTGGTTTGCAGCCGACCAGCGGTACGGTTGAAGAGGGTACTCGCATCGATGTGGCCTATTTCGACCAGTTGCGCCATCAGCTGGATCTGGAAAAGACCGTGATCGACAACGTCGCCGAAGGTCGCGACTTTATCGATATCGATGGTCAGAGCCGTCACGTACTGAGCTACCTCGGCGACTTCCTGTTCAGCCCGCAGCGTGCCCGTACGCCGGTCAAGGCGTTGTCCGGTGGTGAGCGTGCGCGTCTGTTGCTGGCCAAGTTGTTCAGCAAACCGGCCAACCTGCTGGTACTCGACGAACCGACCAACGACCTCGACGTGGAAACCCTCGAGCTGCTCGAAGAGGTCTTGCTGACCTTCAACGGCACCGTGCTGATGGTCAGTCACGACCGGGCATTCCTCGACAACGTGGTGACCAGTACCCTGGTCTTCGAAGGTGAAGGCAAGGTTCGCGAATACGTCGGTGGTTATCAGGACTGGCTGCGTCAGGGCGGCTCGCCGCGCCTGTTGGGTGTGACCGAGAGCAAGTCCGGCAAGGCCGACCTGAACTCTGCAGTCGTCACTGCGGCGCCTGCGCCGGTGGTAGCTCAAGAAGCACCAGTGGCCAAGAAAAAGCTCAGCTACAAGCTGCAACGTGAGCTGGAAGCGCTGCCGGGCGATATCGATGCCAAGGAACAGCAGATCGCCGCGGTGCAAACCGAAATGGCCGATGCGGGTTTCTATCAACGTCCTGCTGCTGAAACCGCCAAGGTCATCGCGCAGCTTGAGCAACTGCAAGCGGAACTTGACGTGTTGGTCGAGCGCTGGGCCGAGCTGGATGCCTGATTGATCCGTTGCTGATGTAAAAAAGCCCGACGTTCATCGCTGAACGTCGGGCTTTTCATATGCAATACGATCTGCAGACCGAAATAGATTCAATGTGGGAGCGAGCCTGCTCGCGATGAGGCCCTGTCGATCGAAATCAATGTTGACTGACAAGCCGCCATCGCGAGCAGGCTCGCTCCCACAGGGTTACGGGTTTTAGCTTTTGATCAGGCGCACTGCCAGCACATCGCAAGGTGCACCGTGCAGCACGTCATTGGCGGTGGAACCCAGCAGCAGTGCAAGGCCGTGGCGGCCATGACTGCCCACGACGATCAGGTCGCACTCCTGTTCTTTGGCCATATGATGGATTTCCTGGCGCGGCTGACCATAGGTCAGGTGGCTGTATTCTTTGGAAAGTTCAGGATACTTGTTGATCAGACGATCGAGGCGCTCCTTGGCCTGGTCGAATTGCTGTTGCTGCAATTGCGACAGGTCCATCGGCACGTCACCACCAAAGGCCATGGCCATCGGTTCGACAATATGAACCAGGGACAATTTGGCACCGTTGCTGACCGATAACTCGCGAGCACGGTGAATCACAGGATCGCACTCTTCGGTTAGATCTACGGCGACCAGAATATGGTGGTAGGGCATGAGGTGCTCCTCCTGAGGATTGCGATAACGGTAAGTATGGCTGGTTTCAAGCGGATTGGTTCTGACTGGGGTCAATCCGCCCATCAAGAATCGGGAGTACAGATATGACGGTCTGGATAGTGGTGTCAATCCTTGCGGTGGTGCTGAGCCCGCTGGCATGGCTGCGGCCTTCGCGTAAACAGGGGGGGCAGATGGCCTTGCGCATGGAGGCGCGACGTATTGGCCTGGCCATGCAACTGGCGCCACAGGAGTGGCCGCATTGGCTGGAGCCTGCGCCGCCCAGCCCGTGTGCGCAATATCATCGTCCGCGGCGGGGGAATAAACCGGCGTGCTGGATTTATTGGCAAAGTGCGCCGGGCATGTGGGTCAATCAATGGCGGGAGGTTTGTCAGGATGAGTCATTGCTGACTCATTTCCGGAAGTTGCCGGCCAACGTCTACAAGGTTGAGGCCGACAAGCAAATGATCACCTTGTATTGGGGGGAGCGGGGCGAGGCCGAGGTGTTGCAACAGATTGATGCCGTCCTCAAGGCGCTGGCTTGAACGGCAGGCAATAAAAAGCCCGACATCGTCATCGGGCTGGAGTGGCCAGGCAGGCCGGTAATTCGCTGAATCGTCGCGCTATCTCAAGCGCGGCGCCGATCTTGCGCTTGGCGTTCGCCATAAGCGCTTCTGTTTTTCATTTATCGTCCCCGGCCAGCGTAGCTTGTATTTCGAGTTGCGCAGCTAATTAGGGCGACGTTTCTAAATATTGATTCTATGAATAGTTGAACATGCATCCGTGTGTTGCAGGTCTTCGTGGTACGGATATGACCGTAAAGTCGAGTGATAACCCGCATTTTGGGCGATTGACAATTGTCGGAAATTCCGTGAAGGTGGCGTACCCAAATCAAACGGGCGTATGAATTGAGCGTTTGTATTACAGACGGCTCCTACAGAATCCCGACTATCGCGTTGGCGGGTGTGCCTGGCGGGATGGCGTTAGCATCGACGGTAACGTCCATGCCGAGCCAGAACGTCAGCGTCCGACGTGTACTGTTCAGCTTCCATATCGTGGAGATCAGTTGATGATTTACGAAGGTAAAGCCATCACGGTTAAGGCTCTTGAAAGTGGCATCGTCGAATTGAAATTCGACCTCAAGGGTGAGTCCGTCAACAAGTTCAACCGTCTAACCCTGAACGAACTACGTTCGGCCGTAGACGCCATCAAGGCAGATGCGTCGGTCAAGGGTGTGATCGTCAGCAGTGGCAAGGACGTGTTCATCGTCGGTGCCGACATCACCGAATTCGTCGACAACTTCAAGCTGCCGGATGCAGAGCTGGTTGCTGGCAACCTCGAAGCCAACAAGATTTTCAGCGATTTCGAAGACCTCAATGTTCCAACCGTGGCCGCGATCAACGGCATCGCTTTGGGTGGCGGTCTGGAAATGTGTCTGGCGGCGGACTACCGCGTCATGTCCACCACGGCCAAGATCGGTCTGCCGGAAGTCAAACTGGGCATCTACCCAGGCTTCGGCGGCACCGTTCGCCTGCCGCGCATCATCGGTGCCGACAACGCCATCGAGTGGATTGCCGCGGGTAAGGAAAACCGTCCGGAAGACGCGCTGAAAGTCGGCGCAGTCGATGCGGTGGTCGCTCCGGAGAAGCTGCAGGAAGCAGCCCTGGAACTGATCAAGCGCGCCATCTCCGGCGAGTTCGATTACAAGGCCAAGCGTCAGCCGAAGCTGGAAAAGCTCAAGCTGAACGCCATCGAGCAAATGATGGCTTTCGAAACCGCCAAGGGTTTCGTGGCCGGTCAGGCTGGCCCGAACTACCCGGCACCGGTTGAAGCGATCAAGACTATCCAGAAAGCCGCGAACTTCGGTCGCGACAAAGCTCTGGAAGTTGAAGCCGCCGGCTTCGTCAAACTGGCCAAGACATCTGCTGCGCAGAGCTTGATCGGTCTGTTCCTGAATGATCAGGAACTGAAGAAAAAAGCCAAGGCCTACGACGAAATCGCCAAGGACGTGAAACAGGCTGCCGTACTTGGCGCCGGTATCATGGGTGGCGGTATCGCTTATCAGTCGGCGTCCAAAGGCACGCCAATCCTGATGAAGGACATCAACGAGCACGGTATCGAGCAGGGGCTGGCCGAAGCCGCGAAACTGCTGGTTGGCCGCGTTGATAAAGGCCGCATGACCGCAGCCAAAATGGCCGAAGTGCTCAACGGCATTCGTCCGACCCTGTCCTACGGTGATTTCGGCCATGTCGACCTGGTGGTCGAAGCCGTTGTCGAGAACCCCAAGGTCAAGCAAGCGGTGTTGGCCGAAGTCGAAGACCAGGTCAAAGAGGACACCATCCTCGCGTCGAACACCTCGACCATTTCCATCAGCCTGTTGGCCAAGGCCCTCAAGCGTCCGGAAAACTTCGTCGGCATGCACTTCTTCAACCCGGTGCACATGATGCCGCTGGTTGAAGTCATTCGTGGCGAGAAGTCCAGCGAGCTGGCCGTTGCTACCACCGTTGCCTACGCCAAGAAAATGGGCAAGAACCCGATCGTCGTCAACGACTGCCCGGGCTTCCTGGTCAACCGCGTCCTGTTCCCGTACTTCGGCGGTTTCGCCAAGTTGGTCAGCGCCGGTGTGGACTTCGTCCGTATCGACAAGATCATGGAAAAATTCGGCTGGCCAATGGGCCCGGCGTACCTGATGGACGTGGTCGGTATCGACACCGGTCACCACGGTCGTGACGTGATGGCCGAAGGCTTCCCGGATCGCATGAAAGACGAGCGTCGTTCGGCGGTGGACGTGCTCTATGAAGCCAAGCGCCTGGGCCAGAAGAACGGCAAGGGCTTCTACGCCTACGAGACCGACAAGCGCGGCAAGCAGAAGAAAGTAGCCGATCCGTCGGTACTCGAAGTGCTCAAGCCAATCGTTTTCGAACAGCGTGAAGTGACCGACGAAGACATCATCAACTGGATGATGATCCCGCTGTGCCTGGAAACCGTGCGTTGCCTGGAAGACGGCATCGTCGAAACCGCTGCCGAAGCCGACATGGGTCTGGTCTACGGTATCGGTTTCCCTCCATTCCGTGGCGGTGCACTGCGCTACATCGACGCAATCGGTGTTGCAGAGTTCGTTGCCCTGGCTGACCAGTACGCTGATTTGGGCGCGCTGTACCACCCGACCGAGAAGCTGCGCGAGATGGCCAAAAACGGCCAGAGCTTCTTCGGTTAAGCGCCCACACTAGAGCGAGAGTGAAATTATATGAGCTTGAATCCTAGAGACGTCGTGATTGTCGACTTCGGTCGTACTCCGATGGGCCGCTCCAAGGGCGGCATGCACCGCAACACCCGCGCCGAAGACATGTCGGCGCACCTGATCAGCAAATTGCTGGAACGCAACGTCAAGGTCGACCCGAGCGAAGTCGAAGACGTGATCTGGGGCTGCGTGAACCAGACCCTGGAGCAGGGCTGGAACATCGCCCGCATGGCGTCCTTGATGACTCAGATCCCGCACACGGCTGCCGGCCAGACCGTCAGCCGCCTGTGTGGCTCGTCGATGAGTGCATTGCACACCGCAGCGCAAGCGATCATGACCGGTAATGGTGACGTGTTCGTGGTTGGCGGCGTCGAGCATATGGGTCACGTGAGCATGATGCACGGTGTCGATCCGAACCCGCACATGTCGCTGTATGCGGCGAAAGCCTCGGGCATGATGGGCCTGACCGCAGAAATGCTCGGCAAAATGCACGGCATTACCCGTGAGCAGCAGGATGCCTTCGGCGTGCGCTCCCACCAACTCGCCCATAAAGCGACGGTGGAAGGCAAGTTCAAAGACGAAATCATCCCGATGCAGGGTTACGACGAGAACGGTTTCCTGAAACTGTTCGACTACGATGAAACCATCCGTCCGGAAACTACCCTGGAAAGCCTGGCGGCGTTGAAGCCGGCATTCAATCCAAAGGGTGGCACCGTGACAGCCGGTACTTCGTCGCAGATCACCGATGGTGCTTCGTGCATGATCGTGATGTCGGCGCAGCGTGCACAGGACCTGGGCATCCAGCCGATGGCGGTGATCCGCTCGATGGCAGTGGCAGGTGTGGATCCGGCGATCATGGGTTATGGTCCAGTGCCGGCGACACAGAAAGCACTGAAGCGTGCAGGTCTGGGTATTGCCGATATCGACTTCTTCGAACTCAACGAAGCTTTCGCTGCACAGGCCCTGCCGGTGCTGAAAGATTTGAAAGTGCTCGACAAGATGAACGAGAAGGTTAACCTGCACGGCGGCGCGATCGCCCTGGGCCACCCGTTCGGTTGCTCCGGTGCACGTATCTCCGGCACTCTGCTCAATGTAATGAAGCAGAATGGCGGCACCTTCGGTGTATCGACCATGTGCATTGGCCTCGGCCAGGGCATTGCCACCGTCTTCGAACGCGTTTAAGCAATTCGTCGACGGAAGCCGGGGCCATGTGCCCCGGTTTTTGTTTTTCTGAAGATTTTTTTGTTTTTTATTTCAAGTGATTTGAGTGAGGGCCAGACCATGCCGATACAACCAGGGCTCTACCAGCATTATAAAGGGCCGCAGTACCGCGTATTCAGTGTTGCGCGGCATTCCGAGACCGAAGAAGAAGTGGTCTTCTACCAAGCCCTGTATGGCGATTACGGCTTTTGGGTGCGTCCCTTGAGCATGTTCCTGGAGTCGGTCGAAGTTGACGGCGAACAGGTCCCGCGCTTTGCTTTGGTGCAGGCCGAACCAAGCCTTTTTTCAAGGCCATAAGCTGAGAGCGCGCAGAACCCTGCGCTTGACCTCACCTTGTAGCCACTATATATAGCGGTGCCGCGTCAGGCACCAACCGCCTTTCACTTCTAGAATTCAGGAATTTTCTGATCCATGGGCAAATCGCTGGTCATTGTGGAATCCCCGGCTAAGGCCAAGACCATCAACAAGTATCTGGGTAACCAATACGTGGTGAAGTCGAGTATCGGCCATATCCGAGACCTGCCCACCAGCGGTTCGGCTAGCGCCAGCAAAGAGCCTGCCGCCAAGCGCGGCAAGGCTGCTGCTGGTGAAGCGCCGGCGCTGTCGCCTAAAGAAAAGGCGCGCAAGCAGCTGGTCTCGCGCATGGGTGTCGATCCCGATCATGGCTGGAAAGCCAAGTACGAGATCCTCCCGGGCAAGGAAAAGGTCATCGAAGAGCTGCGCCGGCTCGCCAAAGATGCTGACACCATCTATCTCGCAACCGACTTGGATCGCGAGGGGGAAGCCATTGCCTGGCACCTGCGCGAAGCCATCGGTGGTGATGACAGCCGCTACAAGCGCGTGGTGTTCAACGAAATCACCAAGAAGGCGATTCAGGAAGCCTTCTCCCAGCCGGGCGAGCTGGACATCGATCGGGTCAATGCTCAGCAGGCGCGTCGCTTCCTCGATCGCGTGGTGGGTTACATGGTTTCGCCGCTGCTGTGGGCCAAGATCGCTCGCGGTCTGTCTGCCGGCCGTGTGCAATCGGTAGCCGTGAAGCTGGTGGTGGAACGTGAGCGCGAAATTCGTGCGTTCAACCCGGAGGAGTACTGGGAAGTTCACGCCGACCTCGGCACTGCCAAGGGCGCCAATGTGCGTTTTGAAGTGGCCCGTGAAAACGGCGAAGCCTTCAAGCCGCTCAACGAAGCCCAGGCCATGGCTGCGCTGGAGAAGCTCAAGGCTTCCAGCTACACCATCGCCAAGCGCGAAGACAAGCCGACCAGCAGCAAGCCATCGGCACCGTTCATCACCTCCACCCTGCAACAGGCTGCCAGTAACCGCCTGGGCTTCGGCGTGAAGAAAACCATGATGATGGCCCAGCGTCTGTACGAAGCGGGCTACATCACTTACATGCGTACCGACTCGACCAACCTCTCGGTCGATGCCGTGGCGATGGCGCGTACTTATATTGAAGGTGAGTTCGGTAGCAAGTACCTGCCGGAAACACCGAACATCTACAGCAGCAAGGAAGGCGCGCAAGAGGCTCACGAAGCGATTCGTCCCTCTGACGTGAACACCGATCCTAGCAAGCTGTCGGGTATGGAACGTGACGCTGAGCGTCTCTACGAGCTGATCTGGCGCCAATTCGTCGCGTGCCAGATGCTGCCGGCGAAATACCTGTCGACCACCGTCAGCGTCGCGGCTAGCGGCTTCGAGCTGCGCGCCAAGGGCCGCATCCTGAAGTTCGACGGTTACACCCGCGTCATGCCGCAAATGGCCAAGCCTGGTGACGACGATGTGTTGCCGGACATGGCGCAGGGCGATGTGCTGAAGCTGATCAAGCTTGATCCAAGCCAGCATTTCACCAAGCCGCCGGCGCGTTACTCGGAAGCGAGCCTGGTCAAGGAAATGGAAAAGCGCGGAATCGGTCGTCCTTCGACCTATGCGGCGATCATTTCGACCATCCAGGACCGCGGTTACGTCGCACTGCACAACCGTCGTTTCTACTCGGAAAAGATGGGTGACATCGTCACCGAGCGTCTGTCTGAAAGCTTCTCGAACCTGATGGACTACGGCTTCACCGCCGGCATGGAAGAGAACCTCGATGACGTCGCCCAGGGCGGGCGTGACTGGAAAAACGTGCTGGACGAGTTCTACGGCGACTTCAAGAAGAAACTAGAAGTAGCCGAGAGCGCGGAAAACGGCATGCGTGCCAATCAGCCGGTCATGACCGACATCCCGTGCCTCACCTGCGGTCGTCCGATGCAGATTCGTACCGCATCGACCGGTGTGTTCCTTGGTTGCTCGGGCTACAGCCTGCCACCAAAAGAGCGCTGCAAAGCCACCGTCAACCTGGTGCCGGGCGATGAAATCGCTGCGGACGACGAGGGTGAGTCGGAGTCTTTGGTGCTGCGTGGCAAGCATCGCTGCCCGATTTGCAGCACCGCGATGGACGCTTACCTGCTGGATGAGAAGCGCAAGCTGCACATCTGCGGTAACAACCCGGATTGCGCGGGCTACGAGATCGAAGAAGGCAGCTATCGCATCAAGGGCTACGAAGGTCCGAGCCTGGAGTGCGATAAGTGCGGCAGTGAAATGCAGTTGAAGACTGGCCGTTTCGGCAAGTTCTTCGGTTGCACCAACGCGACCTGCAAGAACACCCGCAAACTGCTGAAGAGCGGTGACGCGGCACCGCCGAAGATGGATCCGGTGAAGATGCCCGAGCTCAAGTGCGAGAAGGTCAACGACACCTACATTCTGCGTGACGGTGCTTCCGGCCTGTTCCTGGCGGCGAGCCAGTTCCCGAAAAACCGCGAGACCCGTGCTCCGCTGGTGATCGAGATCGTACCGCACAAGGATGAGATCGATCCGAAGTACCACTTCCTCTGCGAAGCGCCGAAGAAGGATCCGGATGGTCTTCCGGCAGTGATCCGTTACAGCCGCAAGACCAAGGAGCAGTACGTGCAGACCGAGGTCGAAGGCAAGCCTACCGGTTGGAAGGCGTTCTACGACGGTGGCAAGTGGGTGGTTGAAGACAAGCGCGTAGCCAAATAATCAGGCAATGCGATGCCAAAGGCCGCATGCGAACCCTCGGGTTTTCATGCGGCCTTTTGTTTTGTGCTTGCGGTCAGCTTGTCTGATCCATGACACTGTCAGACCTGCATCATGCGTCTTATTTCGTTGTGGAGACTGCCGTCATGGCCTTTGAGCTCTATACCCGTACCAATCAGAAAATTTACTTTGCCGGTCTGTCGCTCGAGGCGTTGGCCCGAGCGGAAGAGGGGCGGGCGATGAACTCCCTGGCGCTGATCCAGGCGGGGCGTGAGTCAGCGTTGTTTCATTTGTACGGCGCTCTGCTGGGCCTGTGTCATGAAATTGCCGGTTTCTACCGCTTGCCTCAGGCCAATGCGCCGCGAGCAGAATTGTTGCTGACTCGTGAAGTGCTCGAAACCATCGCTATTCCGGAGATGGCAGAAATGGTCGAGTTGGCGAACAACCCTGAAACCTGGCTGGCGAAGCTTCTGGCAGCCTATGCTGCGCTGTTTCAACCGCCACGTGCACCGCACAAGCCCAAAGGCGATGTGACGCAGCCGCTGATCATGGCGGTTAACCTCGATGAAGAAGAGACACCTCAAGAGTTGAGTCGAGACGAGCTTGAGAGCTGGCGCCAGAACCTAAAAGACCTGGCGATTCGGTTTCGCGAAGGGTTGAATGAGTGCTGAATCTGCGCACTGAACGCTGAGTGTTCGGTGATGGCCATGGATCAGGGATGATCTTTAGCATTGGTTTCGGTGACGTGCAGTCGGTCAAGATCTCGAGCGAAGCTGCGCTGATGACTATATAATCCCCGCCTTTCGTGGAGAACAGACCTTTATGCCAACGTCCTTTCTAGAAATTGTCGAACTGCCAGACGGCCGTATTGAGCTGCGCAGAGCTGAGGACGAGGGTTCTCTGGTGACTTTGAACTTCTCTGAAGACGCCAAAGCGTTCCTGCAGGGCCAGCACGTTGAAGTCGCCAAGGCGATGTTGAGCGTGGGTGTGCAGATGGCTGGACGCTTGGTTGAAGGCGAATTCGACAAAGAAGAAGGGCCGCGGATTCTTCATTGATTCCGTTCGTCGGCTTTTCGTAGGGCATCATTTCACGTCGACGTTACAGATTTGCTTCTCTGTCCTGGAGAAGCCCTGCGCCTTTCAAGTGTGCAGTGAGTGTCACTTAGCCCAGCCGAATATTCAGACTTTGAGCATCCCCGGTACGGGCGGCGCTGATCAGTTGTTGGCGCGCGCTGGAGCTCAGCGGGTTCAGCCAGCTTACAACGGTGTGACTGCGGCCCAGGCGCAAGGCTTCGCAAGCCAGTTGCTGGGCGCTTTGTGTTCCCCGTGGTTGCAGCAACAGAATGCGTTCGCGGTTCAGGCCTGCATCTCGCAGCCAGGCTTGAGTCAGGCTGGCAGGCGGAGCGATCAGCGTTAGCCAGCGAGCGTTCTTGTCCTGGCTCAACTCTCTGAGGATGGGGGCCAGAAGGTTCAGGCAGCTCCCTGCCGCACCACGCAATGACAGCTCACTGAACACTTCGGGTTCGGCGCTCCAGGGCGACTCAACCACGTCTTTGAGAATCGGCGCCAACGGCTGCGCCATGAACGCTTCGAACAGCGGAAGTTGTGTGTGCTGCGGTGTGTGAGGGAACTGCATAACGCCTCCTTTAGCGGCGAATGACGCCGACACTCAAGCCTTCGATCACCAGGTCCTGATCTTTCAGGTTCACTTCGATCGGGGCAAACTCGGGGTTTTCGGCAATCAGCCAGACCTTGCTGCCGTCGCGCTTGAAGCGCTTGACGGTCACTTCATCGCCGATCCGAGCAACCACGATCTGGCCGTTACGGGCTTCGCGCGTGGTGTGCACGGCGAGCAGGTCGCCGTCGAAAATCCCCACGTCCTTCATGCTCGTGCCGTGAACACGCAACAAATAGTCGGCGCGTGGATGGAAGAAGGAAGGATTGATGTTGCAGGATTCTTCGATGTGCTGTTGAGCGAGAATCGGGGCGCCTGCAGCAACCCGGCCAATGATGGGCAGGGTGGACTCGTCAGCCTTGGCTTCGAAGCCCGGGATGCGAATGCCGCGTGAGGCGCCGGGCGTCATTTCGATTGCCCCCTTGCGCGCCAGTGCCTTGAGGTGTTCTTCAGCAGCATTGGGCGACTTGAAGCCAAGCTCCAGGGCGATTTCTGCGCGGGTCGGCGGATAGCCGTTGTCTTCGAGGCAACGTTTGATAAAAGCCAGAATCTCAGCTTGGCGTGGCGTCAGTTTTAGCATGTCGATCGCTCTGTCTTTTTATACAGTGACTGGGATTATATACAGTGGAGTGGTCTTGGCAATCCTCCTTTTTTATCCGACCGCTGGACGGTCGGTTTACGGATCGTCAGCTTGGTGTTTGCAGGACTGGCTACAGCTTCCGACTTGTATGGTTAAATAGCTGACCGACCGTTCGCAAAACGAACAGGCAGGCTTGACAACGCCCAGGCTGAAACGTATGTTTCAAACAAGTGTTTGTCAGGCGGAGTAGCCATGGCCCAGTCGGAAACCGTTGAACGCATTCTTGATGCTGCCGAGCAGCTGTTCGCGGAAAAAGGTTTTGCCGAAACTTCATTGCGGCTGATCACCAGCAAGGCTGGGGTCAACCTGGCGGCAGTGAATTATCATTTCGGCTCAAAGAAGGCCTTGATTCAAGCAGTCTTCTCGCGTTTTCTCGGGCCTTTCTGCATCAGCCTCGATCGTGAGCTGGAGCGCCGTCAGGCCAAGCCGGACAGCAAGCCAACCCTAGAGGAACTGCTGGAAATCCTCGTCGAACAAGCCCTCGTGGTGCAGCCACGCAGCGGCAATGACTTGTCTATCTTCATGCGTCTGTTGGGGCTGGCATTCAGCCAGAGCCAGGGGCACTTGCGGCGTTACCTGGAAGACATGTACGGCAAGGTATTCCGTCGTTACATGCTGCTGGTCAATGAAGCCGCACCGCGTATTCCGCCTATCGAGCTGTTCTGGCGCGTGCACTTCATGCTCGGCGCAGCGGCATTCAGCATGTCGGGGATCAAGGCCTTGCGCGCTATTGCCGAGACCGATTTCGGGGTGAACACCTCGATCGAGCAGGTGATGCGTTTGATGGTGCCGTTCTTGGCCGCTGGCATGCGCGCAGAAACCGGCGTCACCGACGAGGCCATGGCCTCGGCCCAGTTGCGTCCTCGCAGCAAATCGGCACCCGTCGCCGCCAAGGTTTAACGGCTCACGGGTGGGCGCGGCAGCTTACATCCGCTAAGCTAGCCGCCCATGCCGACTCTCGTTTCAGACCCGCTCGATTTCTCTTTTGCCGACCGCATTCCGCCGGGCATCGCCCTTGGCGGCGAAGTCGTGTGTCTGCATCGGGCCGGGCTCTTCAAAGATGCGCCGCGCGCGCTTTTCGTTATCAAGGAATTTCTATGACTGCTGGCCTGCAAGGCTCGTTGATGGTGGACGTCGCCGGTACCTGGCTGACGGCCGAAGATCGCCAACTGTTGCGTCAGCCCGAAGTGGGCGGCCTGATCATTTTTGCGCGCAATATCGAGCATCCGCGCCAGGTTCGCGAGTTGAGTGCGTCGATTCGCGCGGTGCGTCCCGACCTGCTGTTGGCGGTGGACCAGGAGGGTGGTCGGGTGCAGCGCCTGCGTCAGGGCTTCGTGCGTCTGCCAGCCATGCGGGCGATTGCTGACAACCCGAACGCCGAATACCTGGCCGAGCAGTGCGGCTGGATCATGGCAACTGAAGTGCTGGCTGTCGGCCTCGACTTGAGCTTTGCCCCGGTGCTGGACCTCGACTACCAGCGCAGTGCCGTGGTCGGCACCCGTTCGTTCGAAGGTAATCCGGAACGTGCGGCCTTGCTGGCGGGGGCGTTCATTCGCGGCATGAACAGCGCCGGCATGGCGGCTACCGGCAAGCACTTCCCCGGCCACGGCTGGGCGGAGGCCGATTCGCATGTCGCGATTCCGAATGACGAGCGCAGTCTTGAGGAAATCCGCGCCAAGGACCTCGTGCCGTTCGCACGGTTGAGCAAGCAGCTGGCGGCGGTGATGCCTGCTCACGTGATCTACCCGCAGGTTGACTCGCAGCCGGCCGGCTTCTCGCGCCGCTGGTTGCAGGACATCTTGCGCGGTGAATTGCAGTTTGACGGGGTGATCTTCAGTGACGATCTGTCGATGGCCGGTGCCCATGTGGTCGGCGACGCCGCCAGCCGGATCGAGGCGGCGCTGTCTGCAGGTTGCGACATGGGTCTGGTGTGCAATGACCGTGCGGCCGCCGAGCTGGCCCTGAGCGCAGCTCAACGCCTGAAGGTCACGCCGTCTGCACGCATCGAGCGGATGCGCAGCCAGTCGTTCGCCAGCACCGATTACCGGCAGGACCCGCGTTGGCTTGTTGCCCTTGGCGCGCTCAAAGATGCCCAACTGATTGATTAAGGACTTTTTGCAATGACGGTTTACGCGATTATCGGTGGCACCGGCCTGACCCAGCTCGAAGGCTTGAACATTCGCCAGTCATTGGCTCTGGACACGCCGTATGGCGCGCCGTCGGCCGAGATCCAGGTCGGTGAATACGCCGGGCGTGAAGTGCTGTTTCTCGCCCGTCACGGCCATCCGCACCGTTTTCCACCGCATCAGGTGAATTATCGGGCCAACCTGTGGGCATTGAAGCAGGCGGGCGCGCAGGCGATTCTGGCGGTCAATGCGGTCGGTGGGATTCATGCCGCCATGGGCACCGGGCATTTCTGCGTGCCTCATCAATTGATCGATTACACCAGCGGTCGCCAGCACACCTATTTTGCCGATGACCTGGAGCAGGTCACCCACATCGATTTCAGCTATCCCTACAGCGAACCATTACGCACGCAGTTGATTGCGGCGTTGGCGGCTGAAGGCTGTGCTTACAGCAGTCACGGTGTGTATGCCTGCACCCAGGGCCCGCGGCTGGAAACCGTTGCCGAGATCGCCCGTCTGGAGCGTGATGGCTGCGATATCGTCGGCATGACCGGTATGCCGGAAGCGGCGTTGGCTCGTGAACTGGAGCTGGATTACGCGTGTCTGGCGCTGGTGGTGAACCCGGCGGCGGGCAAGTCGACGGCAGTGATTACCATGGCTGAAATCGAGCAGGCGCTGCATGACGGGATGGGCAAGGTGAAGTCGACATTGGCGCGGGTGTTGAAGGGCTGAGTATCCGTTACACCGAGTCGACCCCATCGCGAGCAGGCTCGCTCCCACATTAGATCAATGTGTGCCGAGAATTTTATGTCAGAGCTTGGTCCAGTGTGGGAGCGAGCCTGCTCGCGAAGGCGGTCTGCCTGCCGCCGCTAAATCTTCGACTTGTCCGGCAGCGGCGCAAACAACGCTTCAATATCGTCGCTCTGCAGCTTCCAGTCCCCGGTCGAGCGCCCATCCAGTACGCCAGCCGCCAGGTCGGACTTTTCCTTTTGCAGGTGCTGGATTTTCTCTTCGACGGTGCCGCGGGCGATCATCTTGTAGACGAACACCGGCTTCTCCTGGCCGATCCGGTAAGCGCGGTCGGTGGCCTGGTTTTCCGTCGCCGGGTTCCACCACGGATCATAGTGAATCACCGTGTCGGCTTCCGTCAGGTTCAGGCCAACGCCGCCTGCCTTCAGGCTGATCAGGAAAATCTGACGCTTGCCGCTCTGGAAATCTTTCACCGGTGTGCGTCGATCGCGGGTTTGCCCGGTCAGCAGGGCGTAAGCGATGCCGCGTTTATTCAGCTCGTCTTCGATCAGCGAGAGCATCGAGGTGAACTGTGAAAACAGCAGGATCTTGCGGCCTTCTTCGAACAGTTCCTCAAGCATCTCCATCAGGCTGTCGAGCTTGCCCGAGGTGCTGCCGCGCGTGGGCAGGGCGGCCTCATTGACCAGCCGCAGGTCGCAGCACACCTGCCGTAGCTTGAGCAACGCTTCAAGAATGATGATCTGACTGCGCGCCACGCCTTTGCGGGTGATCTCGTCGCGGACTTTCTTGTCCATGGCCAGGCGCATGGTTTCGTAAACGTCGCGCTGCGCCTCATTGAGCTCGACCCAATGGACGATCTCGGTTTTCGGCGGCAGCTCGGTGGCGACCTGTTCCTTGGTTCGACGCAACAGGAACGGTTTGATCCGACCGTTCAGGTGTTGCAGTCGTACGTCGCTGGCACGCTTTTCGATCGGTACGCGGTAATCGCGATTGAAGCTCTTGACGTCGCCGAGCCAGCCGGGCAGCAAGAAGTGAAACAGCGACCACAGCTCGCCCAGGTGATTTTCCAGTGGCGTGCCGCTGAGGCACAGACGCTGGCGGGCATTGAGCTCTCGCGCCGCATGAGCGGCCTTGCTGTTGGGATTCTTGATGTATTGCGCTTCGTCGAGCACCAGCACGTGCAATGGCTGCGCTGCCAGACGTTCGACATCCTTGGGCAGCAGCGCGTACGTGGTGAGGATCAGGTCGTATTCGGCCAAATGCTCAAAATGTTTTTTACGTCCGGTGCCATACAGCGCCAGCACGTTGAGTTGCGGAGCAAAGTGCGCCGCTTCGTCGAGCCAGTTGGGAATCAGGCTGGTGGGCATCACCACCATGCACGGCCGATCCAGGCGACCGGCGTTTTTCTCGGTCAGCACATGGGCCAGGGTCTGTAGGGTCTTGCCCAGGCCCATGTCGTCCGCAAGGATGCCGCCGACTTCCAGTTGCCGCAGCGACTGCATCCAGCTCAAGCCTTCAAGCTGATAAGGCCGTAATGTGGCGTTCAGCCCTTCGGGTGCCTCGGTCGTGTAGTCCTTGATGTCACGCAGGCGCTGGGCGAAGGTGCGGATATGCTCGCCACCCTCCCAAAGCAGGGGCATGTCTTCCAGCGGATTCAGGCGGGTGGCATCGGCGCTGCTCAGGCGCAGTTTGGTTTCGCCGGGCTCTTGCAGGTAAAACTCGCCAAGGGTCGCCAATACCGGCTTTAAACGGCCGAGCGGCAGCGCGACTTGCAACGGGCCGGATTCGGAGTTCGGGCGGTGCGGGATGTTCACCAGGATCAACTCATCGTCGCGGCGTCGGGCCAGGCGTTCCGGGTTGAGAATCTCGGTGTGCGAGCGCATCAGGTTCAGCAGGATCGGCAGCAGGCTCAGGCGCTCGCCATTGACGATAATCCCCAGCTCCAGATCAAACCAGTCGCGCTCCGGCGCTTCTTCGACCGTGGCGTACCAGTCATCGACCGCCGTCAGGTCAAAGCCGAAGTCTTCGTCGATCTGCAGCTCCCAGCCTTGGGTGCGCAACTTGGGCAGCTCATTGAGGGTGAACGTCAACCAGGCGCTGTCGTTGACCATCTCATACAGTTCGCCAGCGCTTTCCGGCAAGGCTTTGCTTTGGCGGGTCGCCACTCTGAATCCGAGGATTCGCAGCTGTTCCCGGTAGGCTTTTTCGACGTCCGGCTGACGTTTGATTCGTAGCGTTTGCTGTTCCTGTCGGATCAGGATGTCGGCATTTTTCTGCCCGCTGACGTATTCATCCAGATAGTTGAACGACAGCGCGGCACGGTGCTGGATGTAGCGCTGCATCTTGCCGTTGCGCGGTTCGAAGGCGCTGAACTCGACACTCGCCAGCCAAAGGCGCGGCACTGGTTGCACGTTGTCCACCAGCAGTTGAGGCAACGGTGCGGGCGTGCGGTTTTCAAGCACCGCCTGAAGTTTCTCCAGCAGCTCGGCGTCTTTGGCGGCGGCCGGGTACTCAAGGGTTTCCTGAACTTTGAGCAGCACCGCAGCGCAATGCTTGCAGTTGACGCGTACCGGGCAACTGCACGTCGCATCGACCAGTAACAGAGTACCTTTGGTGGATTCGCGCAGCGTAATGGTCTGGCGGTAAACATTGCCGCCAGAGCCTTCGCAACTGGCGGTGATAGTGCTGTCGCCGGCCTCGACGATCCTGACACGATTTTCCAGTGCGTAGCGGCGGCCACGCTCCAGGCTTTGTTCCTTGAATCGGCTGACCCATGAGGGGGCCAGGGGTTTGCTCAGGTTCGGGGGCATGGGGACTTCAATCAGTCCGGGAGAACGTCAGGGACTGGCGGACGCGCAGGTGCAGTCAGCGAAGTGATCTTGATCAGCAGCGCCAGGTGGCCGTTGTCGAGGTAGTTGAGCTGACCGTTTTTGGTGTGGCTTTGCTGCTTCAGGCGTTCGCTGGCGGTAACCCGGCCATAGCCATCGAACTGGTTGACCCAGAAGTTCGCGTCGACGTCGGTGAAACGCCCGAGTTTCAGGTTCAGCGTGCCTTCGATCGGGAACTGGCCGAATTGCGCCTTGCCATCGCTGATCGAGATTTTTTTCGCGTCCTCGCCAAGACTCTGTTGCCAGGCCTTGTGCAGCAACACCGTGTAATCGCCGCTGGCGCGCAGCTTTTCAGCCTCGGTATTGAGGCTTGGGGTGCGCAGGCTGTCGGCACTGATCGGCCGTGCACCGGCAGCCCAGTCTTCCGGCGCGGTGCGGCTGACAATGGCCGGCACGGCGTTCTGGCGGAACAGGATCATTTCAACCTGATACAAGCTGTCGGCAAACGCCGTCGGGGCAACGAGGGTCAACAACAAGGTCAATGAGCGAAACAGGCGCATGCGGCGTCCTTCAAGCAGTTTTTGGAGTGAGGTGCTCAAACAGCGCCTCTACTGTATTAAAGCGCTCTTCCGGGCGCTCCATCGGCACCATGAATTTGAACATCGTGGCGCCTTCGAATTTGTAGCGTTTGGGTTGGCCCTGGATCAGTTTGATCAGCACCAGCGGATCGACCGGCGTTTGTGCGCCGAACTCGATACGACCGCCTTGCGGGCCGCCGTCGACTTTCTTGATCCCCAGTTGCTCGGCCTGCAGTTTCAGCAAGGTCATGCGCACCAGGTTCTTGGTCGGTTCCGGCAGCAAGCCGAAGCGGTCGATCATCTCCACTTGCAGGTCTTTGAGGCCCTCCTCGTCGGTCGCCGAGGCGATGCGTTTGTAGAGGATCAGTCGTGCGTGGACGTCCGGCAGGTAGTCTTCCGGGATCAGCGCCGGCAAGCGCAGGTTGATTTCCGGACCGCCACCCAGCGGTTGATCGAGGTTTGGCTGCTCGCCCTTGCGGATGGATTTCACCGCGCGTTCGAGCATTTCCATGTACAGGGTGAAACCGACGGCCTGGATCTGCCCGCTCTGACCATCGCCCAGCAGTTCGCCGGCGCCACGGATTTCCAGATCGTTGGTGGCCAGCACAAAGCCTGCGCCGAGGTCCTGGGTGTTGGCGATCGCTTCCAGGCGTTTTTCCGCATCTGGCGTGATCTGTTGGCGCGGCGGTGTCAGCAGGTAGGCGTAAGCCTGGTGGTGACTGCGACCGACGCGGCCACGCAATTGGTGCAACTGCGCCAGGCCGAACTTGTCGGCACGCTCGATGATGATGGTGTTGGCGCTTGGCACGTCAATGCCGGTCTCGATGATGGTCGAGGCGATCAGCACGTTGAAGCGCTTGTGGTAGAAGTCGCTCATCACCTGTTCGAGTTCGCGCTCGCGCATCTGCCCGTGGCCGATACCGATCCGTGCTTCCGGCACCAGCTCGGCGAGATCGGCGGCGCATTTCTCGATGGTTTTCACATCGTTGTGCAGGTAGTAGACCTGACCGCCACGCAACAGCTCACGGAGCAGGGCCTCTTTGACCGTGCTCTTGTTCTGCTCCATGACGAAGGTGCGTACCGACAAGCGTCGTGCTGGCGGCGTAGCGATGATCGACAGATCGCGCATGCCCGACACTGCCATGTTCAGCGTGCGCGGAATCGGCGTGGCGGTCAGGGTCAGGATGTCGACTTCACTGCGCAGGGCCTTGAGCTGTTCCTTCTGACGAACACCAAAGCGGTGTTCTTCGTCGATGATCACCAGCCCGAGGTTTTTGATCTTCACATCGTCTTGCAGCAGCTTGTGCGTGCCGATGACGATGTCGATCTTGCCCTCGGCGAGGTCGGCAACGGCGGCATTCACTTCCTTGGTCGACTTGAAGCGGCTCATCACTTCCACGGTCACTGGCCAGTCGGCGAAGCGGTCGCGGAAGCTGTTGTAGTGCTGCTGGGCGAGCAGGGTGGTCGGCACCAGAATCGCGACCTGACGGCCGCCGTGCACGGCAATGAATGCCGCGCGCATCGCCACTTCGGTCTTGCCGAAACCGACGTCGCCGCAGACCAGCCGGTCCATCGGTTTCGGTGCGAGCATGTCTTCGCGCACCGCGTCGATGGTGGTTTGCTGGTCGGGGGTTTCTTCGAACGGGAAGCCGGCGCTGAAGGTCGCGTAATCGGCTTTCGGATCGGCGAAGGCATAACCTTCACGGGCGGCGCGACGAGCATAGATGTCGAGCAGTTCGGCGGCGACGTCACGCACCTGTTCGGCGGCTTTGCGTTTGGCTTTCTGCCAGGTTTCGGAGCCGAGGCGGTGCAGCGGCGCCAGTGCATCGTCGCTGCCGGTGTAGCGGGCGATCAAATGCAGGTTGGCCACCGGCACATAAAGCTTGGCGCCCTCGGCGTATTCGAGGGTCAGGAACTCGGCGGCCTGGTTTTCGATTTCCAGGGTCGCGAGGCCCAGGTAACGGCCAACGCCATGATCGATATGCACCACCGGTGCGCCTTCACGCAGCTCGGTGAGGTTTTTGATCACGGCATCGTTATTGGCGTCGGCGCGTTTCTCGCGGCGACGGCGCTGCATCACACGCTGACCGAACAACGGGCTTTCGGCGATCAGTGCCAGGGCCGGATCGTCCAGCACCAGGCCTTCGTCCAGCGGTGCGATGGTGATCGCCAGGCGTTCTTTGCTGGCGACGAAATCCGGCCAGCTGTCGACGGTTTTCGGTCGCAGCTTCAGGCGTTCCAGCAGTTCCAGCAGCACTTCGCGGCGACCGGCCGACTCGGCGGTAAACAGCACGCGACCGGAAAACCCATCAAGGAAATTCGACAGTGCTTCCAGCGGCTGGCTGGCCTTGGCTTCGATGGCCAGGTTTGGCAGCGGTGTAGCGGGGAAGCGCTCGCGCCCGACACCGGTTTCGATGTCTTGCTGGCTGGCAACTACCCGTGGCCAGTTCTTGAGGCGTGCGAAGCAGTCTTCCACCGGCAGGAACAGCTCGGCCGGCGGCAACAATGGCCGGGATGGATCGACACGGCGCTCTTCGTAGCGGTTGCGCACATCGTTCCAGAAATTCTCCGCCGCCTGTTCGATGCCCGGCAGGGAGAACACCTGGGTGTCCTGCGGCAGGTAGTCGAACAGCGTCGAGGTTTCGTCGAAGAACAGCGGCAGGTAGTACTCGATACCGGCCGGTGTAATGCCGCTGCTCAGGTCCTGGAAGATCGGGCAGCGCCGGAAATCGACATCGAAGCGCTCGCGAAAGCGTGCCTTGAAGCGGGTCACGGCTTCCTTTTGCAGCGGAAATTCTTTGGCGGGCAGCAGCCGGACCGATTCGACCTTGTCGATGGAGCGCTGGTTTTCCGGGTCGAAGGTCCGCAGGGTCTCGATTTCGTCATCGAACAGGTCGATGCGGTAGGGCAGTTTGCTGCCCATCGGGAACAGGTCGATCAGCGCGCCGCGTACCGCGAATTCGCCGTGCTCATAAACCGTGTCGACACAGCGATAGCCGCTGGCCTCCAGTCGCGTGCGCATTTGCTCGACGTCGAGCTTCTGGCCGATGTCCAGCACCAGGCTGCTGCCGAGCAGGAACTTGGTGGGGGCCAGGCGATGTAGGGCGGTGGTGATCGGCACTACCAAAACGCCATGGCTCAACTCGGGCAGGCGATACAGGCTGGAGATGCGCTGGGATATAATGTCCTGGTGCGGCGAGAACAGGTCGTAAGGCAGGGTTTCCCAGTCCGGGAAATGCAGCACCGGCAAATCGGGGGCGAAGAAACTCAGCTCCTGTTCCAGCCGTTCGGCACTTTGGCTGTCGGCGGTCAGTAGCAGGGTAAAGCGCTTGGCAGCGCTGGCGGCCTCGGCAATGGCCAGGCTCAGGGCGGCACCGGGCAGGTTGCCCCAATGCTGTTTACCTGCCGCGGCAGGGAGAAGCGGTAGACGCAGAACGGGCACGGAAGGTTGAGCTCCAGCGTTGCGACAAAGTCGGTAATTGTAGCGGGCGAAGGTGCCGGCTGTCAGTTGCAGACTACCGTCGACGAAAGGAAAAGCATGTTGCGATAGGCGTGCATTGCTCCGCAGACGACTCGGCGGCATAATGTAGCCCCTTTTTTCAGCCCCTACATGTGGAAGGTTCCCGTGACTCAGAAGCCCGACCAGTGTCTTGGTGAATGGATCGACCGTGAAGCACTCGCAGAAGCGATGATTCCGCTTATCGGTCAGCTTTACCGCAATAACAACGTGGTGAGCTCGATCTATGGCCGCAGCCTGATCAACCAGTCTGTCATCGCGATTCTCAAAGCTCACCGCTTTGCTCGCCATCGTCAGTCCGATGACGCCGAACTGTCCGTTCACGAAACATTCCCGCTGCTCAAAGCGATGAGCGAGCTCAAGCTCGGCGCTGCTTCGGTAGACCTGGGCAAGCTGGCGGTCAAATTCAAGGCCGAAGGCAAAGGCCGCACGGCCGAGCAGTTCGTCCGTGAAGAACTGGCCGATGTTGTAGGCCAGCAGAACGCTTCCGCACGCAAAGGCACTGACGTTGTACTGTACGGCTTCGGTCGTATCGGCCGTCTGCTGGCGCGCATCCTGATTGAAAAAACCGGCGGTGGCGACGGCCTGCGTCTGCGTGCCATCGTTGTGCGCAAAGGCGCTGAAAACGACCTGATCAAACGCGCCAGCCTGCTGCGTCGCGATTCGGTTCATGGTCCGTTCAACGGCACCATCACCATCGACGAAGCCAACAACACCATCACCGCCAACGGCAACCTGATCCAGGTTATCTACGCGAAGAACCCGACTGAAGTGGACTACACCCAGTACGGCATCAAAGACGCTCTGTTGGTGGACAACACCGGTGTATGGCGTGACGCCGAGGGCCTGGGCCAGCACCTGGCTTGCCCGGGTATCGACCGCGTTGTTCTGACCGCGCCTGGCAAAGGCAAGCTGAAGAACATTGTTCACGGCATCAACCACGGTGAAATCACCGCTGACGACAAGATCGTTTCCGCCGCCTCCTGCACCACCAACGCCATCGTGCCGGTGCTCAAGGCTGTGAACGACAAGTTCGGCATCATCAATGGCCACGTTGAAACGGTTCACTCGTACACCAACGACCAGAACCTGATCGACAACTTCCACAAAGGCGATCGCCGTGGTCGTAGCGCCGCGCTGAACATGGTAATCACCGAGACCGGTGCTGCCACTGCTGCTGCCAAGGCCCTGCCTGAGCTGGCCGGCAAGCTGACCGGTAACGCGATCCGTGTTCCAACGCCGAACGTGTCGATGGCAATCCTCAACCTGAACCTTGAGAAAGCCGCCACCCGTGAAGAGATGAACGAGTACCTGCGCTACATGGCGCTGCACTCCGATCTGCATAAGCAAATCGACTTCGTCAACTCGCAGGAAGTGGTTTCCACCGACTTCGTTGGCTCGCGCCACGCAGGTGTTGTGGACGCTGAAGCGACCATCAGCCAAGACAACCGCGTTGTTCTGTACGTTTGGTACGACAACGAATTCGGTTACAGCTGCCAGGTGGTTCGCGTGATGGAAGACATGGCCGGTGTAAACCCGCCAGCATTCCCGCGCTAAGCCTTAGCCGCACCTGAAAACGCCCCGACTTGTCGGGGCGTTTTTGTTTGTGTGGCTGCCTGGCTGGCCTACGGAGTCGGCGAAATATTTTGTGATAAATCGCTTCCGGAGCCGTCGCGTCAAAGTGATAGGTTTGCCCGCGATCAAAAAGACCTGAGGACCACTTGTATGCGTTTTATCGCAAAGCCTTGCGCAGCATTGCTATTGCTGGCCAGCACCGTCTCTTTCGGCAACCTCGCCATGGCGAATGCCCAGCGGTCGGATATCGACAGCATCGTGCAAGATGCCGCCCAAGCGGTGATGCAGCAGTACAACATTCCCGGCCTGGCCATTGCGGTGACCGCGAATGGCAAGCAGCAGTTCTACAACTTCGGCGTGGCCTCAAAGGAAACACAACAGAAGGTCACGAGCGATACGCTGTTTGAAATCGGCTCGATCAGTAAAACCTTCACGGCCACCCTGGCGACCTACGCTGAGGTCAACGGTCAGCTTTCACTCACTGACCACCCCGGCAAATACCTGCCTGAGCTCGCGGGTAGCCCGTTCGACAAAGCGACGCTGATCAACCTGGCGACCCATACCGCAGGCGGCTTCCCCTTGCAGGTGCCTGATCAGGTGCAGAACAACCAACAGCTGATGGACTACTTCAAGGCGTGGCAGCCGACGTATGCGCCGGGTGCTCAACGAACCTATGCCAACCCCAGCATTGGGGCGCTGGGCATGATTACCGCAATCAGCATGAAGATGCCGTTCGCGGTGGCGCTGGAACAGCGACTCTTCCCGGCACTCGGAATGCCCAACAGCTTCATCAACATCCCGGCGAGCAAGCTGTCGCTCTATGCTCAGGGTTACAACAAGCAGGATCTCCCGGTCAGGTTGAATCCAGGTGTGCTGGGTGACGAGGCCTACTCGGTAAAAACCAGCTCCACGGACCTGATTCGCTTTGTCGAGGCCAATCTGGGCGTTGCGAAGGTCGAAGCAAAACTCGGTCGCGCACTGATGGAGACGCACAAGGGCTATTTCCAGCTAGGTCCAATGACTCAAGACCTGATCTGGGAACAGTACGATTACCCGGTGCAACTGAGTGCGCTGGTTGAAGGCAATGCCGACAAGATGATTTACGACAGTCATGTCGTCACGGCATTGAATCCGCCACTGGCACCACAGGAGGCGGTCTGGGTCAACAAGACGGGGGCGACCGGCGGGTTCTCTGCTTATGTGGCCTTCGTCCCAGAGAAGAAGTTTGGCATTGTGGTGCTGGCCAACAAGAGCTACCCCAACGAACCCCGGGTGCGCCTGGCGCATCGGATCCTGAGTGAACTGGATTAATGCTCGCTGGCGGAGGATTGAGTGGCGGCCGATGTGAACTCTCCAGCGTTGCCGCGCCAAGCCCTGGCTGCACATGAAAACGCCCCGACTTGTCGGGGCGTTTTCATGTGCAGCGGTTCATTATAAGGAGCCATTAGACATCATCTATTAAATTGGAAGTGTTTATGCATCATTTGCTATGTCCGGTCAGTGCAGTGTAGTTATATCGTTTTATTCTTGATGTGTGCCAAATCAGAACGCTGTAAAGATCGACAGGTTATCGCTATAAAAATTCAATAATAAAAAAATCCTCAAATAAAATAAGCAGTTGCAGTTGGAAGGTGTTGTTACTTGCTTTACATGGATCCAATACAGGTTGCGTTGAATAATTGACGCCATTTTATTGAATGGTTCGATGCTTGACAGCGACGGGAGCGGAACTTAGTGTCTCCCCCTGACAGCTCCGGCACCGGCCGGGGTTGGGTGACAGCAAATTGCCTGTACTGTCGGGAAAATATTCACGGTAACTTTCACAACTTTGGCAGTGCTGCTTTAAAAGTAATGGCGTTTTAATGTGCGTCATGATGGCAACTAATACTCCAAAAAGACAGGGAACTTATTCCTGCTCACATCACACTGAATCTAAATAAACCGTGCGGGCTTTATTGCTGTCCGGGGAGTTGATGATCCGCTTTCGTTGATCCTGCTTAATGTGTTTCGCGGTTGCGTTCTAATCGAGCATGACGGCTGCGCAGTGCTGACATATAGCCGTGTGTGTTCATGGCTTATTGAGAGAATTAAACATGGCAGAAGAACGCTCAAGGTTTTTTTCATGGTCCCTGTTGCCGCGTCTGGTGGGCTTGGGTGTCCTGGTATTTATCATCTGGCTGTTGCTCTCGACGTTGCTGATGCCGCTGCTGTCGACATCGGCGACACGGGCAATTTTGAATGCACCGGTCATTCTGCTGACGACACCCATCGAGGGGGTGGTGAATTCGCTTGAGGTCAAACCCGGCTCGACCTTTACCCAGGGCCAGAAGATTGCGGTGGTTGAAAACCCGCGGGCTAACCAGGAGACGTTGTTGACCCTGCAAACCCGGCGTTTGACCCTGGAGCAGGAGCTATCATCATCGGCCAGCCAGGCCGAGCACGACCAGCAGTATTACGACGAGTTGGAGAAAACCAGCCAGCGCTATCAATCGGCGTTTCATACTCGTCAGCTCTATGCACAACGTGCGCTGAAGGCCGAGAGCACTGCCGCCAGCGCCCGCTTGACGGACGCACAGGAAACCCTCGATCGCAACCTCGAGTTGTTCACTCAAGGGGCGGTCAGTGGCGCGGTCGTCGCCGCCTCGAAAGCCAAGTTGGCCTCGTTGGAGGGGGCGGCAGAGTCCGTCCGTTCACAGCTGCGAATCAATGACGGTGATGTCAATGCCGCCAATAAGCAGGTCTACCTTGACCCTGATCAGTTGCGCATGTTCGACCTCAGCGCGCAGATGACCACCCTGAAACTGAGCCTGGAAAATCAGGCCCGCAACCGCGAAACCTATCAACGCGAACTCGACAATCTCAACCACCTGATCGAAACCGAACAGAACCGGGTCAAGTTGACGGCTGGCTATGAGGTCACGGCGTATTCGTCCGGCACGGTTCAAGAGCTGTTGGCGCCTCAAGGGACAGTGGTACAAGCCGGGTCGACTTTGCTGCGTGCTACCAACTGCAAAGAAAGCTATGTCGTCGCGGTGTTTCCGGAACGCGTGGCCAGCAAGATTGATCACGACAGTGTCCTGACGGTAAGAATCCATGGCCTGGACGAACCGCTCAAGGCCAATGTCGTGCAGTTGTTATCCAGCACTAAGGATATTCGCCCTAACAGCTACAGCGTTCCTTTCCCGTATGCCGAGCAGAACTCGGTGTACGTCGTCGGTACTTTTGCCGATGACCTCACCGACAGCCAGCGCGCCATGACTTGCAATCCGGGGCTGTGGGCCAGCGCCGAGGTATCTCACTGATGAGTCCGCGCAACGTTGTGCAATGGCCGTGGCTGCCGGGCCTGATCGGGGTGATGCTGATGAGCAGCGGCGGATCTGCGCTGGCAACGCAAGCCAGGCCGCAACTGGCGGCGATGACGTGTGCAGCGCTGGATCACGCGGTGCAATCGCAAGCGGCGGGGCCGGTGTTGCTGGCCAGTTACCCGCCGCTGGACGGTCAGCCGGCGCCAATCCAGGCGTTGCGTGGGGTTGCGTTCACCTACGACAACGCCTTGGCCAGCATCGCCTTGTTTGCCTGCGGTAAAGCCGAGTCGGCGCGACGGATTGCCGATGCGCTGGCCTTCGCCACGACCCACGACCCGGAATATCAGGATGGACGCTTGCGCAACGCCTACGCGGCAGGCCCGGTGGGTTCGTCGTCGATGCACCTGCCGGGTTATTGGAGCGTAGAGCGCAATGCCTGGAATCAGGACGCCTATCAGGTCAGCAGTGCCACCGGCAATCAGGCCTGGGCCGCGTTGGCGTTGTTGGAGGCGTTGCGCCAGAGCGGTGATTCCTCCTACCTGGAGGCCGCTCGCAGGGTATTGCAGTGGTCCGGGAAAAACACGTATGACGGACAGGCCCCCGCGGGTTTCAGCGGCGGTTACTACGGGTATTTCCCCAAGCAGATCCAGCAGACCTGGAAGTCCACCGAACATAACGTCGACCTGGCGGCAGCCTGGTCGGCACTCAACACGGCTGCGCCCGACCCGGGCTCGGCTCACCAGGCGCAGATTGCCCGGCAATTCGTGTCGAGTCAGTGGGACGCCGGGGAAGGGCGCTTTCTGATTGGTACCGGGAAGGATGGTCGAACCTCGGATCGCCAGCGTTCAGGACTGGACGCGCAGATCTGGCCCTTGATCGCCTTGAGTGATCCTCCTGCGGACTGGCGGCGTGTCTTCATGTTTATCGATCAGGCGCACCGCTCGGGTGCCGGGTATGGCTTCAACCGCGACCCGGACGGTTTATGGACCGAAGGCACCGCGCAAACCGCCGCCGTGGCGAGCTTGAGCGGTATGAAGGAAAAGGCGCAGCCGCTGTGGAATGTGTTGCTTGCCCAACAGGCCGGCAATGGCTGGCTGTTTGCAACACCTGCACCGCGTATCAGTACCGGGTTGGCCATCGGCCCGGACTCAACAACCAACGACTTTTTCTATTACCACCTGCCTCACTTGGGCGCTACAGCTTGGGCTGCGATCGCTGCTACCGGCATCAACCCCTTTACCGGTTTACAAGAGGCTGACTGACATGCAGGCACTGGACACGCTGCAACTTGTGCAAATCAATTTCTGGACCGTGGTCGCGGTGATTCTGTTCACCTGCCTGACGCACCGTGATCAATGGGCGGCACGTGCCGGTTTCGGAGCCTTGACCGCGCTGTTGTTGATCAATTACGTGGCCTGGCGGATTCGCGACACCTTGCCCGATGGACACGCAGGGTTTGCCTCGGTCTGGGCTTACGCGTTCCTGTTTTTCGAAATGCTGGCGATCGGCTACACGCTGTTTTCGATCATCGTCCTGCTCTGTCGCTCGGATCACCACGCCAGTGCCGATGCCGGGGAGCAACGTTTGCGTGCCCAGGGCCGCTCGGTGCCGGCGGTGGATGTGTTCATCGCCACCTACAACGAAGGCCTCGAGATCCTGGAAAAAACCATCATCGCCGCCCAGGCGATCGACTACCCCAACGTGACCATCTGGGTGCTCGACGATACCCGCCGCGACTGGTTGCGCGACTATTGCGCCGAGGTCGGTGTGCAATACGCCCGACGTCCCGACAATTCCCACGCCAAGGCCGGTAACCTGAACAACGGCCTGCGTCTGTCGGCGGCCAGCAGCAATGCGCCGTACATACTGGTGCTCGACGCCGACTTCGCCCCGCAGCAGCCGATCCTGATGCGCACCCTGGGATTGTTCGACGATCCCAAGGTCGGCCTGGTGCAGACGCCGCAGTTCTACTACAACCCCGATCCGATTCAGCACAACCTCGGTTCATCCAACTGCTGGGTCGACGAGCAGCGAGTGTTCTTCGACGTCTACCAGCYGGCCAAGGATGGTTGGGATACCGCGTTTTGCGTGGGCACTTCGTTTGTCGTGCGGCGTGATCTGATCACTGAAATGGGTGGCTTTCCGACGGGTTCGGTCTGCGAAGACATCTACACCAGCTGCCGTCTGCAGCAAAAAGGCTACGTCACCCGCTGGCTGAATGAGCGACTGTCGATTGGTTTGTCCGCCGAGGGGTTGACCGAGTACATCAATCAGCGTGGTCGCTGGTGCCTGGGGACGATCCAGGTCGCGCTGCTCAAAGAGGGCCCCTTGCGCGGTCGTGGCTACTCACTTAATGAACGGTTGCACTTCGTGCATGGCTTGATGCACTGGTTCTCCAAGCCATTCATCCTGATGATGCTGGTGTCGCCGGTGTTGTATTGGTATTTCGGTATTGCCGGGTTCTACGCCCATCCGGCGGATTTCATGGCCTTCGGTATGCCGGCGTTGATTGCATTCTGGGGCTACGGGACGTGGGTCACTGACCGGCGTACCTTGCCGATTTTTACCGAGGTCACCCAAATCGTCGCCTCACTGGCGGTGACGGCGACGATCCTCAGCGCCATGGTCCGGCCGTTCGGGCGACCCTTCAAGGTCACGGCAAAGGGCCTGGATCGTTCACGCACAACGGTCCACTGGAAGTTGTTCGGGTTCTTTTTTGCACTGACACTGTTCTCGCAAATAGGTGCTTACATCACCATCAGCAACGCGGCTGCGTTCGACGGCAATATGCTGTTCAACCTGTTCTGGACGGTGGTCGCGCTGATCTACAACCTGGCCACCCTGGTGGCGTGTGTTGACCGGCCACGCTTGCACGGCGAAGAGCGCTTTCCTTTCGATAAACCCAGTGGGTTACGCTTCGCCGGCAAAACCCTGGCGGGCCAACTGGTGGATATATCGCTGAGTGGCGCCTCCATTTCCTGTTCCGTTGCGTCATTGATCAAGCCCGGGCTGCGGGGGCAGGTGTGGGTCAATAAACTCGGCTGGCTGGATATCGAGGTCATGCGTCATCACGGCGAGGACCGTTTGGGCTTGAAGTTCATCGACCTTGACGAAACGCTTCGGCGCCGGCTGATCGCGCGGCTGTTCAGTGAGGCGCCGATCAACGTGGTCGGCAAGGCTGAGCCAGGCCTGGCTTTCGGCACCTTGTTGCGGCGTTCGTTGCTCGGCGAAAAGCGCACGGCACCGCGTTCGCGGCGACCGGTCAAGGCGCCGTCCTATAGCTCACTGCCTGGATTACGCCCGATCAGCTTCCGTTCGCGTCAGCAACCACTGCCGCAAATCAGCACCACCCGCTCAGGTCTTTGGGCTTTCCTTCTCACTCCGTTACGAGCCTTGCTCGGCCAACGTTTGTAGGTGCGCCTCATGAACAGACGCTTATCCACCTCATGTTTCATGTCGCTGTTATTGCTCGGCGGTTGTTCTCTGGAACCCAAATACGAGAAACCAGAGGCGCCGATCGACCAGCAATGGCCAGCCAGTTCGGCCAGTGACTGTTGCAGCGCCAAGCAGGCGTTCGACAAGGATTGGCACGGCTTCGTGCTCGATGACCGACTGCGCCAGTTGATCGACCTGGCCTTGAAGAACAATCGCAGCCTGCGTCAGTTCGAGGCGGGCGTCGAGGAGGCGAGGGCAGGGTACGCCGGTGCCGAATCCGGGCTGTTTCCCTCCATCGGACTCAACACCTACGCCGGCCGCAGCAAGTTTCCGTCACAGGTCAGGACGCAGGGAGGCGGCGTCAGTTCAGGCAGCACGTCCAACACCTTTCAGGCCAGCGGTGGCTTCACGTCTTACGAGTTGGACCTGTTCGGGCGCATCCGCAGTCAGCGAAACGCCGCAGGCGCACGCTTCGAGGCGACCGAGGCGGACTATCAGACGGCTCGCCTGGCGTTGATCGGTGAGGTGGCCAGCACCTGGCTTAGCCTCAAGGCCAATCAGAATCTGCTCGACCTCGCACAGAACACCTACAAGTCCCAGGACCACTACGGTGAGTTGTTGCGCAAGAGCTATAACCTGGGCTCCAGTGCTCAAATCGATGTTCACCAGGCGGATGCGCAAACCAACACGGCGGCGGTTCAGATCAACACGTACCGCATGCAGGTGGCGCAGGACATGAATGCGATGCGCGTGTTGGTCGGGCAGCCGGTGCCTGTTGGGTTGTTGCCCACTGGCGTGCTGGGGGAGCAGTTGGCAACCGCCGATGTGCCCGCCGGGTTACCGTCGTCACTGATTGCGCGGCGGCCCGACATCATGTCGGCCGAAGCCTCGTTGCGAGCTGCCAACGCGGACATCGGTGCAGCCCGCAGCGCTTATTTCCCGACCTTTTCGCTGACGTCGGCGGTGGGCGGCCTGACCGGTGACTTTTCGCGATTGTTGAGCGCGCCGGCCGAGTTCTGGTCGGTGGCTTTGGCGGGGTCGTTGACCCTGATCGACGGCGGTGCGCGAAAGGCGCAGGTGGACGCCAGCCATGCGCGGTTCAACGGGCAGACGGCGGCGTATGAAGCCACGGTGCAGAACGCTTTCCGCGAAGCAGCCAATGCCCTCAACGCCCGCCAGGAGATGCTCACCCAGGTCGACTATCAGAAGCGTCTGGTAGCGGATTATCAAGCAGCCTACCGACAATCCCGATTGCGTTTCGAGGCGGGGATGGACAGCTACTTTTCGACGATGGACGCGCAGCGTTCGTTATTCGACGCGCAGCAGAAGCTGACGCAAATGGAATTGGCGCGGGAGATCAATCAGGTGGACTTGTACAAGGCGCTGGGCGGGGGGTGGAGTCAGTCGGTGAAAATGGCGAATCGATAAACTGTGTTGTTCCGGCGGACCTCTTCGCGAGCAGGCTCGCTCCCACATTGGAATGGCGGTGTGATCACGATTGTGTGAACGCCGCTGAACCTGTGGGAGCGAGCCTGCTCGCGAATTCGATCTAGCGGGTGCCGCCGACTACAGCAGCCTGCGCAGTCCGCAACTCATGCCGGTTGCCACGGAACAGCACCAGCGTTGCGATCAGGCCAAGCACTGCCGCGCCGCTCAACCAGATACCCGGTGCGGCCTTGTTGTCCAGCACGTGGATCAGGTAGGTACAGGCCGCCGGGGTGAAGCCGCCAAAGGTCGCGGTCGCCAGGCTGTAAGCCAGGGAGAAACCGGTGGTGCGGACTTCAATCGGCATGATTTCGGTCAGGGCCACCACCATGGCGCCGTTGTACGAGCCATAGAGGAACGACAACCACAACTCGACGATCAGCAGATGGCTGAAGCTCGGGTTGGCGACCAGCCAGGATAGCGCCGGGTAAGCCGTCAGGATTGCCAGCGTGGTCGCCGCCAGCAGCAGCGGCTTGCGCCCGATCTTGTCCGACAGGGCACCCATCACCGGCAGCCAGAAGAAGTTCGACAGACCGATACACACGGTGACCAGCAACGCGTCGAAGTCCGACAGGTGCAGCTCGGCTTTACCGAACGTCGGGGTGTAGGCGGTGATCAGGTAGAACGACACGGTGGTCATGATTACCAGCGCCATGCCGGCCAGCACGATGCCGAAGTTCTGACTGATCGAACGGACGATATCTCTCAAGCTTGGGCGATGTTTACGCGCCTGGAATTCCGGGGTTTCTTCCAGCGAGCGGCGAATGATGAAAATCGCCGGCACGATCATGCAGCCGATCAGGAACGGTACGCGCCAGCCCCAATCACCCATTTGCTCAGGGCTCAGCCAGTGGTTGAGGCCCACACCCAGCAAACCGGCAAACACTACGGCGGCTTGTTGGCTGGCGGACTGCCAGCTGACAAAAAAGCCCTTGCGGCCAGGGGTAGCAATCTCGGCCAGGTAAACCGACACACCGCCCAATTCCACGCCCGCGGAGAAGCCTTGCAGCAAGCGGCCAAACAGTACGATCAGCGGCGCAGCGACGCCGAGGGTCGCGTAACCCGGCACACAGGCAATCAACACGGTCCCGGCCGCCATCAGCGCGAGGGTAATGATCAGGCCTTGGCGACGGCCGTGACGGTCGATGTAGGCGCCGAGAAAGATTGCACCGAGTGGACGCATGAGGAAGCCGGCACCGAAGGTGGCCAGTGACAACATCAGGGAAGCGAAAGCGCTGTCGGCAGGGAAGAAGGTTTTGGCGATGGCCGTGGCATAGAAGCCGTAGACCATGAAGTCGAACATCTCTAGGAAGTTGCCGCTGACAACGCGAAATATCGCTTTGCCTTTGCCCGTAGTCGAGGCCATTTGATCTTACTCACTTTGGCTGTCTTATTAGAAATCCCTGGTCTTGAAACATCCTTACTGACGGGGCTGGTCTGTGCCGGTACCTCGAACAGTTTTGTAACGATATGTGTAAGACGAACGGTAGGCAACCAATAGTTAGTGTGCTGCTTAAACGTTATAGCCATGAGCCAGCCCTCTCTCACAGTTCTATCGCATAATGGCGGGCCTTGGCGTTCTGTCGGGGGAACTCTTTGGGGAGGAGTGCGCGTTGTTGAACTGGCGATCGGGTGTTTTCGTGGCGCTTGTCGGCGCCTTGTCAGGCTGCGGTAATGGCGACACTCTGGAAAGCTTTGGCGGCCCGACCATGGGCAGCACGTATTCGGTCAAATACATCCGCCATCCGGGGACTCCCGGGCCGGTCGAGGTGCAGAAGCAGGTCGAGTTGATTCTGGCCGAGATCGACCGGCAGCTGTCGACCTACCGCAGTGATTCCGACATCGAGCGATTCAATGGTTTGCCGGCCAATAGTTGTCAGCCAATGCCGGCGCCGGTCTTGCAGTTGGTCAAGGTGGGCGAGCAACTGTCAGAGACGAGCGACGGCTCCTACGACCTGACGGTGGAGCCGCTGCTGAACCTTTGGGGATTCGGCCCACAATCGCGCGATGAAAAAGTCCCAAGCGCCGAAGCCTTGGCTCTGGCCCGACAACGCGTTGGTTATGCGCATCTGCGGATTGAAGGCGATCAGCTATGCAAGGACGCGCCGGTCGAGGTTGACTTCGGCAGTATTGGCGCCGGGTATGCCGTCGACAGGATCGCTGCGAAGTTGCAGGAAATGGGTATCGACAGCTTCATCGCCGATGCTACGGGCGAACTCAAGGCCATTGGCAAGAAACTCGACGGGTCGCCCTGGAAGATTGCGCTGGAGGAGCCACGCGATGACCAGCAGGTTGTCGAGCGGGTGATCACGCTGGACGGCAACGGTGTTTCGACCTCAGGCGACTACCGCAATTACTTCATGCAGGATGGCCGGCGCTATTCACACACGTTCGATGCCCGAACCGGCGCGCCGATCACCCATACCCTGGCGTCTGTCACGGTGATTCATCCTTCGACGCTGATGGCCGATGGCTTATCGACGCTGTTGCTGATTCTTGGCCCCGAGCGCGGCTGGGACTACGCCGAAAAGCATGATGTCGGTGCATTTTTTGTGATTCGAGCCGATACAGGCTTTGTCACGCGAACCAGTCAGGCTTTTGATCGCCTGAGTGCCGAAAAAGCCAAGTAAATACGGTGTGATGGACACTCATTGTTGGTGTTGTAGTGCAGGCAAAACTAGCCTACGACGCGACCAAGGGTTAATGTGCGCGGCGTTGACGCTTCTATAGACTGTGTCCGGGTTCTCGACTGACCCCAAATTGTTCCTTCATGCCGCAAGACCGGCATGATTTAGCCGCAGGTGCCAACGGGGTGCCGCGGCCTGTTCTGAGGAGTACGCATGGCTGTCTACAACTACGACGTGGTGGTGTTGGGTTCCGGCCCGGCGGGAGAAGGCGCGGCAATGAACGCCGCCAAAGCAGGGCGCAAAGTGGCGATGGTCGATAGTCGTCGCCAGGTCGGCGGCAACTGCACCCACCTTGGCACTATCCCGTCCAAGGCCTTGCGTCACTCGGTCCGGCAGATCATGCAGTTCAACACCAACCCGATGTTCCGGGCCATTGGTGAGCCGCGCTGGTTCTCGTTTCCGGACGTACTGAAAAGCGCCGAAAAAGTCATTGCCAAACAAGTCGCCTCGCGCACCGGTTACTACGCGCGCAATCGGGTCGACGTGTTCTTCGGCACCGGCAGCTTCGCTGACGAGCAAACCATCGAAGTGGTCTGCGCCAACGGCGTGGTCGAAAAACTGGTGGCCAAGCACATTATCATCGCCACCGGCTCGCGTCCGTATCGCCCGGCCGACATCGATTTCCACCACCCGCGTATCTACGATAGCGACACCATCCTCAGCCTCGGCCACACCCCGCGCAAACTCATCGTTTACGGCGCCGGCGTGATTGGTTGCGAATACGCCTCGATCTTCAGTGGTCTGGGCGTGCTGGTCGAACTGGTGGATAACCGCGGTCAGCTGCTGAGCTTCCTCGACTCGGAAATCTCCCAGGCGCTGAGCTACCACTTCAGCAACAACAACATCACCGTGCGTCACAACGAAGATTACGATCGCGTTGAAGGCGTGGACAACGGTGTGATCCTGCACCTCAAGTCCGGCAAGAAGATCAAGGCCGACGCCTTGCTCTGGTGCAACGGCCGTACCGGTAATACCGACGCGTTGGGTCTGGAAAACATCGGCGTGAAGGTCAACAGCCGTGGCCAGATCGAAGTTGACCAGAACTATCGCACCTGCATCCAGAACATCTACGGCGCAGGCGACGTGATTGGCTGGCCGAGCCTGGCCAGTGCCGCCCACGACCAGGGTCGTTCGGCCGCTGGCAGCATCGTCGATAACAACAGCTGGCGTTTCGTCAACGACGTACCGACCGGGATCTACACCATTCCGGAGATCAGCTCGATCGGCAAGAACGAGCAAGAGCTGACCCAGGCCAAAGTGCCGTACGAAGTCGGCAAGGCGTTCTTCAAGAGCATGGCGCGTGCGCAGATCGCCGGTGAGCCGCAAGGCATGCTGAAGATCCTGTTCCACCGCGAGACGCTGGAAGTGCTCGGCGTGCACTGCTTCGGTTACCAGGCATCGGAGATCGTCCACATCGGTCAGGCGATCATGAACCAGCCGGGTGAACAGAACACGTTGAAGTACTTCGTCAACACCACGTTCAACTACCCGACCATGGCCGAAGCCTATCGGGTAGCGGCCTACGACGGCCTCAACCGGCTTTTTTGAGCGGCTCCGGCCGGTGGCCTGAGCCGGCCGGGGAGACCGATTTCAGCAATTCTCGAGCGTGGCGCTGGCCAAACCGGGAAAGTCTGTAATCAGGCTGTCAACGCCGAAATCAGCGAGCCTGCGCATCAGCGCAGGTTCGTTGACTGTCCATACCGACACATGCAGGCCTTGTCGCTGCGCCTTCTGCAGGCGTTCCGGCGTACACAGGGTCCAGTTCAGCGCAAGAATCTCACAGCCATAGCTTTGCGCGACCTTCAACGGGTCGAGCCAGGCATATTCGGCGACCAGTCCACGCGACACATCCGGAACCAGATCCACTGCGGCCTTCAGCACTTCGCGCGAGCTCGAGGTGATGGTGACCTTGTCCAGCAAGCCAAACCGCTGCGCCATTTCGCGAATCGCCAGCACCGTCGTCGCCGCGCGCATGCGCGAAGCGCTCTTGACCTCCAGCTGCCAATGCTCGAAGTCGCATTTTTCGAACAGCTCTTCCAGCCGTGGAATCGGGCAGGGCTTGATCCAGCCCGGACCACCCTTGCGCGCATCGTAGGTCACCAGTTCTGCCGCCGTATGCTCGACCACCTTGCCGCGACGCTCGGTGGTGCGCTTGAGCGTCGGGTCGTGAATGACCATCAACTCGCCGTCCATGGACAGGTGCAGGTCCAGTTCGCAACGGCGTACGCCGTGCTTGAGGCATTCCTGGAAACTGATCAGGGTGTTTTCCGGTGCTTCGCCTTTGGCGCCGCGGTGGCCGTAGATTAGGGTCACGGGTCTTCCTTAATTAATTGCCTGATTCGTTTTGCTCGCGTGCCAGGCGTCGCTCATGCGCCTGTCTCTGCAAGATATAGCGGGCCAGCAGCTGTCGTTGCGCATCGGTCAGGGCTTCGAACTCGGTGCCAATCTCGAAGGTGCCGAAGCTTTCCGGTTCACAGTGAGTGACCTTGGCCCGCAACAGCAGGCCCAGCGCTTGCGGCATCAACAACAGCTTGATTGCCACATGGCTGCCGGCCGGGTAGGCGAGGTGGTGCTCGAACTCGATGCCGCCTTCCGACAGCACCACGGGCTGCGGCTCACCGAACTTGCCGAGCACGGTTTGTGCCACGACCTGACTCAGCAGGTCGATGCGCTTGTTCATGACCTTCAGATAGTTGGCGGTGTTTCGGTCCCGCTCACTGATCTGGCGCAGCAAATGCTGCGACTCGAATTCGCTCAGGTGCAGTTCGCTGAGCAGGTTGAACAGCGGGGAAGCATCCTGCAACACTTCCTGACCTGCCGCTTCGAGGGCAGACAGGGGCCGAATTTCCAGTGCGATCGTGTCCTCGATACGGTAGTATTCGCGGCGATCTTCTTCATCTAATGTCGACATGGCGAACCCATGGTAGCGGCGGTGGTCTGAGTGTAAAGCTGGTTATCGACCCCCGCCACAAGGACGTTCCTTTTCCCTCCGAACAAGCCCCGACATGTTCAGACCTCTCTTCGTATTTATCGGCACGCGTTATACCCGTGCAAAGCGTCGCAATCATTTTGTGTCGTTCATTTCGTTGACCTCGATGATCGGACTCGCCCTCGGCGTCGTCGTGATGATTGTGGTGTTATCGGTCATGAACGGTTTCGATCATGAGATGCGCACCCGTGTGCTGGGCATGGTGCCCCACGCGACCATCGAGTCCGGCGAGCCCATCAGCGACTGGCAAAGCCTGGCGGCCAAGGTCCAGCAGAACCCGCAGGTGGTGGCGGTTGCGCCGTTCACCCAGATGCAGGGTTTGCTGACCAACAACGGCCAGGTGCAGAAAGTCCTGCTCAATGCAGTCGACCCGGACCAGGAGCGCAAAGTCTCGATCATCGACAACTTCATGACGCAGGGCAAACTCGACGACCTGTCGCCGGGCAGCTTCGGCATCGTGATCGGTGACAAGGCCGCGACCAAGCTCGGCGTGGGTCTCGGCGACAAGCTGACCTTCGTCGCCCCGGAGGTCACCGTGACCCCGGCCGGGATGTTTCCGCGGATGAAGCGCTTTACCGTGGTCGGCATTTTCCATGTCGGCGCCGGTGAGCTGGACGGCTACCTGGGGCTGACCAATCTGGATGACCTGGCGCGCCTGCATCGCTGGAAGCCGGATCAGGTCCAGGGCTTGCGGCTGAAGTTCGACGATTTGTTCCAGGCACCTCGCACTGCCTGGAACATTGCGCAGAACCTGGACGGAGACCATTACTACGCCCGTGACTGGACCCGCACCCACGGCAACCTGTATCAGGCGATCCGCATGGAAAAAGCCATGATCGGCCTGCTGTTGCTGCTGATCGTTGCGGTGGCCGCGTTCAACATCATTTCCACGCTGGTGATGGTGGTGAACGACAAGAAGGGTGACATCGCAATCCTGCGAACCCTCGGTTCCACACCGGGCCAGATCATGGCGATCTTCATGGTCCAGGGCACGGTGATCGGTGTAGTCGGCACGGCGATCGGTGCCGTGGTCGGGATGTTCGCCGCACTGAATGTCAGCGCCGCGATTTCCGCCCTCGAAGGCCTGATCGGGCACAAATTCCTTAACGCCGACGTGTACTTCATCGACTACCTGCCGTCGCAACTGATGGCCGAAGACGTGTTGATGGTCTGCGGCGCGGCGTTGGTCCTGAGTTTCCTCGCCACCCTTTATCCAGCCTGGCGTGCTGCGCGCACCCAGCCTGCGGAGGCGCTACGTTATGAGTGATTTGGGTATGAGTACTAAAGCAGTCTTGAGTTGCCGCGACCTGGGTAAAGCCTACGAGGAAGGCCCGGAATCGGTAGTGGTGTTGTCCGGTTTGCAGCTTGAGCTGCACCCGGGTGAGCGCGTGGCGATTGTCGGTACCTCCGGTTCCGGTAAAAGTACCTTGCTCAACCTGCTCGGCGGCCTCGATACGCCAACCAAAGGCAGTGTATGGCTGGCCGGTGAAGAGCTGTCGGCGCTCAACGAAAAGGCCCGTGGCCTGTTGCGTAACCGCTCGCTGGGCTTCGTTTACCAGTTCCACCACTTGCTGCCCGAGTTCACCGCGCTGGAAAACGTCTGCATGCCGCTGTTGATCGGCCGCACCGCGATCCCGGAAGCCCGTCAGCGCGCCACGGCCTTGCTGGAACGGGTAGGGCTGGGCCATCGTCTGGAGCACAAACCGGCCGAACTGTCCGGTGGTGAACGCCAGCGCGTGGCCATCGCCCGCGCGTTGGTGAACAAGCCAGGGCTGGTGATGCTCGATGAGCCGACCGGTAACCTCGACTCCCATACCGCCCAGGGCATTCAGGACCTGATGCTGGAACTCAGCACGTCGATGCGCACCGCGTTCCTGGTGGTGACCCACGACATGAACCTGGCCCGCCAGATGGATCGCGTCCTGCACCTGCAGGAAGGTCGCCTCACTCCCATCTGATTGGCCTAAACCCGGCACGACTGAAAAGCGTGTCGGGTCTTTTATTTTTATACGGTGCCCCAGCGAATGTTCAGACCGTTATCGATCTTTATCGGCACGCGCTATACCCGCGCCAAGCGCCGCAATCGCTTTGTTTCGTTTATCTCGATGACCTCGATGATCGGCCTCGCCCTGGGCGTGCTGGCGATGATCGTGGTGTTGTCGGTGATGAACGGCTTCCAGCGCGAAATGAGCTCGCGCATCCTCGGCATGGTGCCCCACGCAACCATCGTTGGCGTCAAGCCGATCGACGATTGGCAGCCTGTCGCGGCCGCCGCGATGAAGAACCCTGAAGTGACCGCCGCCGTACCATTCACCGAGATGGAAGGCATGCTGTCCTACAAGGGCTCGATGCAGCCGATCCAGATCAGCGGCGTTGATCCGGCACAGGAAGGCAAAGTCTCCATCGTCGCCCAGCACATCGTGCAGGGACGTCTGGACGACTTGAAGCCAGGCGAGTTCGGGGTGGTGGTCGGTGAAATCACCGCACGCCGCTTCCGCTTGAACGTCGGCGACAAAATCACCCTGATCGTGCCGGAAGTCAGCACCGCACCGGGTGGTATCACCCCGCGCATGCAGCGGCTGAACGTGGTTGGCGTGTTCAAGGTCGGTGCCGAACTCGACGGCTCGATGGCGCTGATCCACGTTGCCGATGCGGCGCAAATGCAGCATTGGGAACCGAATCAGGTGCAAAGCGTGCGCCTGGCGGTGAAAGACTTGTACGCCGCACCGAAGGTCTCGTCAGACATCGCTGGCGGCCTGGGCGTTGATTTCAAGGCCGATGACTGGACCCACACTCAAGGCAGTCTGTTCAGCGCCATGAAAATGGAAAAAACCATGATCGGCCTGTTGCTGCTGATGATCGTGGCGGTCGCTGCGTTCAACATCATCGCCACCTTGATCATGGTGGTGAACGACAAGGGCGCGGACATCGCGATCCTGCGGACCATCGGCGCCACGCCTCGGCAGATCATGGCGATCTTCATGGTTCAGGGCACGGTGATCGGTGTCGTCGGCACGCTGATTGGCGGCGTCCTCGGGGTGATCGCAGCGTTGAACGTGAGTGAGATGGTCGGTTGGCTGGAGCGCGTGACGGGTCAGCATATCTTCAGTTCCGACGTGTACTTCGTCAGCAACTTGCCGTCGGAATTGCAGGGCGGTGACGTGCTGCTGATCTGCTCGGCGGGCTTCATCATGAGCTTCCTGGCCACGGTATACCCGGCCTGGCGCGCTGCGAAGATCGAACCGGCGACCGCGTTGCGCTATTCGTAAGTCGTTACACCGCTATCGTTGGATCGCCGCCCGGAGCAAGCTCGCTCCCACAGGTGACCGAGTTGAACCGCTAATTTGCGGCTAACACAGGTCCAATGTGGGAGCGAGCCTGCTCGCGATGGGGCCAGCCAGTCTGGCCTCAAACCCCCTTCGGCAACGCCATTAAAAACCGTGTCCACCCCTGGCCTGACTCGCAACGAATCGTCCCGCCATGGGCGCGGATGATTGACTGGGTGATCGCCAACCCCAATCCTGCATGCTCGCTACTGCCTTCATGGCGCGCCGGGTCTGCGCGGTAGAACCGGTCAAACAAGCGTGGCAACAGCGCTTCGGAAACCCCCTCGCCACTGTTTTCAACGGTCAGGCTCAAGCCCTTCGGCTCATCGACAATCCGCACCTCAATCGCACCGTTTGGCGGGGTGAAGCGCAGCGCGTTGTCCAGCAGATTGGAGAGGGCACGGCGCAACATGTTGCGGTCGCCATTGAGGCTGGCGTCGCCGAGACGGGTCAGCTTGACCCGTGCGTCTTCGGCCAATGGTGCGTAAAACTCCAGCAACAGATCCACTTCCTCGGCCAGTCGCAGCGGTTCGCGTTTTGGCGTCAGCAAGCCGTGATCGGCCTTGGCCAGATACAGCATGTCGTTGACCAGTTGCGCCATCCATTGCAGCTCTTCGAGGTTGCTGTGCAGCGCCTCACGGTAATCTTCCAGGTCGCGCGGGCGGGTGAGGGTGACCTGAGTGTGGGTCAGCAGGTTCGACAACGGCGTGCGCAGTTCGTGGGCAATGTCGGCCGAGAAGGCTGAAAGCCGCTGGAACGAGTCGTCGAGACGGCAGAGCATGGCGTTAAACGTGTGAGCCAGATTGGCGAGCTCGGCGGGCATTTGATCTTCGGGCAGGCGTTGGGTCAGCGAGCTGGCGGACACCCCGGCGGCCACTTCACTCATGCGTCGCAATGGCCGCAAACCACTGCGCGCCGCCCACGCGCCGAGCAGCGCGGTGGCCAGCGCCGACAGGCCGACGGTCAGCCAGATCAAATGCTGCATGCGCTGCAAAAAGTGCTGATGGTGGGTGATGTCGAGCATCAGAATCAGTTGCGCGGAGTCGGCTTTATCCGGCTCCAACGCGGCGCTGTAGACCCGATACTCCGTGCCGGTGCTGTGCAAACTGTGAAGACCGGACTGGGTTGGCAAGTCGTCGGGGAGGTTCGCTGCGCTGTCGAACCACACGCGACCATCGGCGCCGCGCACCCGCAATGCCAGGTCCGGCTGATGGCTCATTTCATCCTGCAGTCCGGCTTTTCGTTCGGCGAACAACCGCGGGTCGTCGGCGCCGGCCAAGACGCTGCGCAGGGCGATCAGCTTGCCGTCGAGCAATTGCTGGTCGAGTTCAATGAAGTGCGTCTCGCTGGCGCGGCTGAACAGCACACCAGCGAACAATGAAACCACCGCCGTACAGGCGGCAAACAGCAAGGCCAGACGGCCGCTCAGGGACAGGCGGCGCATCAGGCGGGACGCTCTTCAAGCACGTAGCCCATGCCGCGTACGGTATGAATCAACTTGTTCGGGAAGTCGTCGTCGATCTTCAGGCGCAGGCGGCGGATCGCCACTTCAATGACATTGGTGTCACTGTCGAAATTCATGTCCCAGACCTGCGAAGCGATCAGCGATTTGGGCAGTACTTCGCCCTGGCGGCGCAAGAGCAGTTCCAGCAGGGCGAATTCCTTGGCGGTCAGGTCGATGCGCTGGCCGCCGCGCTCGACCCGACGGCGAAACAGGTCCAGCCGCAAATCGGCCAGTTGCAGACTGGTTTCCTGCGACGTCGCGCTGCCGCGACGTAACAGGCTGCGCACGCGGGCCAGCAATTCGGAAAAGGCGAACGGCTTGACCAGGTAATCGTCGGCGCCCAGTTCCAGGCCATGAACCCGGTCTTCGACGGCATCGCGGGCGGTGAGAAACAGCACCGGGATATCCAGGCCGGCGCTACGCACCGCTTGCAATATCTGCCAGCCGTCACGGCCGGGGAGCATCACGTCGAGAATCAGCAGCGCGTAATCGCCGGTCAGCGCCAGATGCTGGCCGGTGTTGCCGTCGGCTACCAGCTCGACGTTGAAACCGGCCTCGGTCAGGCCTTGGCGCAAGTAGTGGCCGGTTTTCGGTTGGTCTTCGACGATCAGCAATTTCATGGGCAGCTCGAGGTCAATGGAACAGGTGCGTTATACCGTGGCAGGCTGTCATGCAGTGCAACCTTACAAAGTTGTAATCTGGCTGTCAGCTGGCTGGCAGCGGCGCAACAGTAGAGTTTCCCATAGGCTGAACCTTCTCTTGTTGGAGTGAGATCATGTTTTTGCGTCATCGATTGGTACTTGCCGGCTGCTTGTTGGCGTTGAGCTTTCCCGTGTGGGCGTCGCCAGCACAGACCTACGACTTCGGCACACCGGCCCCGGCGGCGAAGGCTACGCGCAGCGTCGAAATCGTGATGAGCGACATGTCGTTCACACCCAAGACGCTGGACATCAAAGCCGGTGAGACGGTGCGCTTTGTACTGATCAATAAAGGCCAGTTACTGCACGAGTTCAACCTGGGTGACGCGGCGATGCATGCTGCGCATCAACAGGAAATGCTGAAAATGCAACAGGGCGGCATGCTCACCCCGACCATGATGAAAAGCGCTCCCATGGACCACGGTTCGATGGCGGGCATGGGTCACAACTCGATGCCAGGCATGGATCACGGCGCAAGCATGAAGCACGACGATCCGAACAGCGTGCTGATTGAACCGGGCAAAACCGCCGAATTGACCTGGACCTTCAAGAAAGCCAGCAACCTGGAGTTCGCCTGCAATATTCCCGGCCACTATCAGGCGGGCATGGTCGGCAAATTGACTGTCAGTCAGTAAGCACTCAAAGGCGGGAGCAAAGGCTGGTAGAATCCGCTGATTCTTTAGTCAGGTTTCCGTCATGCATCCCGCAGCCGAACATTCGCCGCTGGGCAAATCCAGCGAATACATCGCCACGTACACGCCGTCCTTGCTGTTCCCGATCCCGCGCACCGCGAAATGGGCCGAGCTGGGCCTGACGGCGCAAACCCTGCCGTACAAGGGCGTGGATTTCTGGAACTGCTTCGAACTGTCCTGGCTGCTGCCATCGGGCAAGCCGGTGGTGGCCATTGGCGAATTCAGTATCCCGGCGGACTCGCCGAACATCATCGAGTCCAAATCGTTCAAGTTGTACCTTAACTCGCTGAACCAGACGCCGTTCGCCGATACCCAAAGCCTTGAAGCCACGCTGGTGAGCGATTTGTCGGCGGCCGCGGGCAAACCGGTGGGTGTGCGTATTCGCAGTTTGAGCGAGGTCGAGGCCGAAGGCGTTGTAGCGCTGCCGGGCGTGTGCATCGATGATCTGGACATCAGCGTCAGCAACTACGAGCATCCGCGCCCGGAACTGCTGCGTTGCGATGATTCGCGCATCGTTGAAGAAAGCGTGCACAGCCACCTGCTCAAATCCAATTGCCCGGTCACCAGCCAGCCGGACTGGGGCAGTGTCGCGGTCGAGTACCGTGGCGCGGCGCTGGATCACGCCAGCCTGCTGGCCTATCTGGTGAGCTTCCGCCAGCACTCGGACTTCCATGAGCAGTGCGTAGAACGGATCTTCCTCGACCTGCAGCGCTTGCTGAAACCGGAAAAACTGACCGTGTATGCGCGTTACGTGCGTCGCGGCGGGCTGGATATCAACCCGTATCGCAGCACTGAAGAAGTGCAACTGCCGAACCACCGCCTGGTCCGTCAATGAAGATCTAATGTGGGAGCGGGCTTGCTCGCGAAGGCGGAGTTACATTCAACATTGATGCTGAATGTGATGGCCCCTTCGCGAGCAAGCCCGCTCCCACAGGGATTGCATTGCAGATCGCACAAATGAAAAAGCCCCGCTATCGCTAGCGGGGCTTTTTTGCATTCGCAGGGTCAGATTCCGATGTTGCCCAGGGTCTGCACGATGTTGCGCAACACGGTGGCCAGCGCCGGGTGGTCCACTTCAAAACGCTCCACGGCAAGGTTGACGCCGTCCGCCAGGCTGCTGTCCTGCGTCGCGGTTTCGAGTTTGATCTGCGCCTCAATCTTCTGCATCAGTTCTTGCAGGTGTTCACGCTCTTCCAGCGTGAGTGGGGGGTTCTGCTCCAGTTGCTCGCGCAGGGCGTTGAGCTGTTCTTGCAGTTCGCGGGCAGGCATGGCGTTCTTCCTTTTATCGATAGGCACTGGCATAGACCGCAGCGATGGGCCAAAGGTCTGCATCTGGCCTTTAGATTAATCCACTGGCGAGCGAAGTGCATGATCTTGATCAAGAAGGGCCAATCAGGGCTTTTCACCCTTGCGTCGGCGCAGGCCGATGTCTGACAGGCAGGTGTCGAGTTCACCCAGATGATCGATCACCGAGTGCACGCCAAGGCCGAACAGCTGCACGGTCGCCTTGCCGCGCTTGAGCTCGCGCTCCTGCTGATTCAAGGCTTGCCACTCGCTGGGCGTCATCCCGCAGAGCGAGCCACAGGACGCCAGGCCGATGGTCCAGAGCCCGGCATTGAGGCCTGATTGCAGCAAGCGCGGTTCGCCGCTGACCAGCACGCAACCGTCCAGGCGATCGATGTTCAGCGCCATCAAGGCTTGCCAGCACGCATCGGGGGACGGCCATTGCCCCCTGTTCAGCGTGTGCGGGCTGGCGGTGATCCAGTCCGGCAGAGAGGTGGCCAGCGCGAGGCTTTGCGCGTGCGGCAACTCGTCGAGCCAGGCACACGGAATACCTTGAAGTTGCAGGCGGTTCAGCGCTTCCAGGGCGCCCGGTGTCGGGTGCGCTCGTTCAGCGCTGTCGTGATCGCTCTGACGGCTGCGGGCGCCGAAATCCACCAGACAGCCGCTGAGACCGAAAAGCACAGCGGTCGGGTTGGGAGTGGTGTGGGGAAGGGCTTGAGCATGAGGCATTTCAACGTCCCTGAAATAATTCCGGAGATTAGGGATGCCCCATGACAGTTGAGTGACATCGGGATGAATCAGCCGCACCAGGGCCGGTTCGCCGTAGGGTGTTTCACGGGTGACTGCCTAAAAATACTTATCCACCTTATACTAGCGCGCTTATCGCCCGGGTATTGAGGCCCGCGCCAGTACGGTCCAAGGAGTTTTTTGCTATGCGCTGGAGCAATCGTCTAGCTCGACTATGTATGTGTGCCAGTGTGTTGCTGGTTCCGTTCGCTGCCCAGGCGGCGTCGGAAGATGACCCTTGGGAAAGCATCAACCGTCCGATCTACAAGTTCAACGATGTACTGGACACCTACGCCTTGAAGCCGATTGCTCAGGGCTATCAGTTCATTACGCCGACGTTTCTCTCGGACGGCATTCACAACATGTTCCGCAACATCGGTGACGTCGGCAACCTGGCCAACGACATCCTGCAGGCCAAGCCGCGCGCCGCTGGCGTCGATACGGCTCGCGTGCTGATGAACACCACCATCGGCCTGGCCGGGTTCTTCGATGTGGGCACTAAAATGGGCCTGCAACGCAACGACGAAGACTTTGGCCAGACCCTTGGCCATTGGGGCGTGCCTAGCGGTCCTTACGTAATGCTGCCGTTTTTCGGCCCGAGCACGGTGCGTGATGCACCGTCCATATACGTCGATACCTACGCCAAACCCTACCGCTACATGAATGACATTCCGGCGCGCAACATGGCGCTTGGTATGAGTGTGATCGACACCCGTGCCAGCCTGTTGTCGAGCGAGAAGCTGATCACCGGCGACAAATACATCTTCATTCGCAACGCATACCTGCAGAACCGCGAGTTCAAGGTCAAAGACGGCAAGGTGGAAGACGATTTTTAAATCGTCACCCGCGCAACAACAAGAAGGCGGCCATTTGGCCGCCTTCTTTGTTTATGTTCGTGCTCAATTCATTTTCAGGATTGTAAGCCCAAGTTTCTGGCCACCAGCGTCCTGTTGAGTCACCCAGACCACTTCGGTCTCGGCTTCCAGGCCCTTGAGCGCTGCGTGCTCGGAATCGATGCGTACGTTCAGCGTGTCGCCCACCTGGAACGAACGGGCAGCCTGAACCTGCATACCGCTGCTGGAAAGGTCGATACAGATGGCTGGAATCAAATCGCCGGCGTGAATCAATGTGATATCCGCATCGACCCGCATGCGGATGTAGTCGCGCTTTTCACTGTAGTCACGATCGCTTTGGTTCATGGGCTCGATCCTTCCTTTGTGTTGCGGTTTTGGCTGTTCTTATAACTCCCGGTGATTTGCGATGTAAAGACGCCAGGTGACCATCGGCGTGAGCTTGAAACGCCTCGCGGATGGGAGTACCGTCTGCGCCTTAGAAGGGCACCTCTGATGAACACGCTTGTAGGGCAAATGCTCGAAAGCGGTGCGACAGAGAGGCTAGAAAGCGAATCCAGTAGTGTGTGCCGGGCCGAATGCCCTGCCAGCTACGCCAACCTAATTCTGGCGCCGTTTGCCCACATGCAAAAAACCAGTGCCACGCTGCTGATAATCGATGACGACGAAGTAGTACGCGCGAGTCTCGCGGCCTATTTGGAAGACAGTGGGTTCAGCGTCCTTCAGGCCAGTAATGGCCAGCAGGGGCTTCAGGTATTCAAGAAAAACCAACCCGACCTGGTGATCTGCGATCTGCGCATGCCGCAGATGGGCGGGCTCGAACTCATTCGTCAAATCACTGACCTTTCGCCGCAAACGCCGGTGATCGTGGTCTCGGGTGCCGGCGTGATGAACGACGCCGTCGAGGCCTTGCGCCTGGGCGCCGCGGACTACCTGATCAAGCCGCTGGAAGATCTGGCCGTACTCGAGCACTCCGTGCGCCGGGCCCTGGATCGTGCGCGCCTGCTGCTGGAAAACCAGCGTTATCGGGTAAAACTCGAAACCGCCAACCGCGAGCTCGAAGCCAGCCTGAACCTGTTGCAGGAAGACCAGAACGCCGGGCGCCAGGTGCAAATGAACATGCTGCCGGTCAGTCCCTGGGCGATTGACGAGTTCAAGTTCGCGCACCAGATCATCCCGTCTCTGTACCTGTCGGGCGACTTTGTTGACTACTTTCGGGTCGACGAGCGCCGGGTAGCCTTCTACCTGGCAGACGTTTCAGGCCATGGCGCTTCATCGGCATTCGTGACCGTGCTGCTGAAATTCATGACCACGCGCTTGCTGTTCGAATCCAAGCGCAACGGCACATTGCCGGAATTCACTCCTTCAGAAGTCCTTGGTCATATCAACCGAGGGCTGATCAGCTGTAAGCTGGGCAAACATGTCACGATGGTCGGTGGAGTCATCGACGAGGAGACGGGTTTGTTGACCTATAGCATCGGCGGACACCTGCCGTTGCCAGTGTTGTACACGCCAGACAGTGTGGGTTATCTCGAAGGGCGCGGCCTGCCGGTGGGCTTGTTCAATGAAGCCACCTACGAAGACCACGTTATCGAGCTGCCACCGACGTTCAGCCTGACGCTGATGTCTGATGGCATTCTGGACCTTTTGCCAGAACCTACACTCAAAGAGAAAGAGGCTGCCTTACCTGAACGGGTAAGAACGGCGGGCGGCAGCCTGGATGGCTTGCGGCAGGTTTTTGGATTGGCCACGCTAGGGGAGATGCCGGATGATATCGCCCTGTTGGTGTTGAGCAGGAATCTTTAATGAGTACCGGTAGAATCCAGTTCGCCGAGCAGGACGGCACCTTCGTCCTGAAGTTCGTCGGTGAAGTTCGCCTGACCCTGTGTTCGGCGTTGGATGCGACTATTGAGCGGATCTTCAGCGCGTTGAATTTCAACGCGATCGTGATCGATCTGACCGAAACCCGCAGCATCGACAGCACCACCCTGGGCCTGCTGGCCAAGCTGTCGATCATGTCGCGGCAAAAGATCGGCCTGCTGCCGACCGTCGTCACCACCCACGAAGACATCACGCGGCTGTTGGAGTCCATGGGCTTCGAGCAGGTGTTCAACATCGTTGACCGCCCGATTCCATGCCCGGAATGCCTGACCGACCTGCCTGACCAGGATCAGTCCGAAGAAGTGGTGCGGATCAAGGTGCTGGAAGCGCACAAGATCCTCATGGGCCTGAACGACTCCAACCGCGAAGCATTCCATGACTTGGTGAACGCCCTGGAGCGTCACTGATCCGCTGAATCTGTGCCTTCTTCACTGGCCTCATCGCGAGCAGGCTCGCTCCCACACTAGTTTTGTGTAGATCACGCTACCCCTGTGGGAGCGAGCCTGCTCGCGATGGGGCCAGACTGCAACCCATTGTTCTGGCGCGAAGCTCATACAATTCCCGCGGCCAGCCGCACAAAAAAGGGCGAACCTGTGAAGGTTCGCCCTTTTTGCGCTTGCCGGAATCAAATCACAGCTTGGCTTGCAGCAACGCCTCAAGCTTTTCCTGGTCACGAGCGAACTGACGAATGCCTTCAGCCAGTTTCTCGGTGGCCATGGCGTCCTCGTTCGACGCCCAGCGGAACTGCGCTTCAGTCAGGCTCTGACGTGCTTCGCCGGCATGGCCTGGCGCCAGCTTGCGTTCCAGCTTACCGGTGTCGGCCGCCAGTTTCTCGATCAGGTCCGGGCTGATGGTCAGGCGATCACAGCCGGCCAGTTGCTCGATCTGGTTGAGGTTACGGAAGCTCGCACCCATGACCACAGTCTTGTAGTCATTGGCCTTGTAGTAGTTGTAGATGCGCGTCACCGACTGCACACCCGGATCATCGGCGCCGGTGTAGTCGTTGCCGTTGGCCTTCTTGTACCAGTCGTAGATACGGCCCACGAACGGCGAAATCAGGAACACCCCGGCCTCGGCACAGGCAACCGCCTGGGCGAAAGAGAACAGCAGCGTCAGGTTGGTCTGAATGCCTTCGCGTTCCAGCTTCTCGGCGGCGCGGATGCCTTCCCAGGTGGAGGCGATCTTGATCAGCACACGGTCGCGGCCAATGCCGGCCTTTTCGTACAGCTCGATCAGACGGTGCGCACGCTTCAATACGGCGTCAGTGTCGAACGACAGGCGCGCATCCACTTCAGTGGAAATACGCCCCGGAATCACTTTCAGAATCTCTTGCCCGACCGCGACCCCAAAACGGTCGCTGGCCAAGCCTACGTCGCCTTTGCAGTCGCTGACGCAAGCGTTCAGCAAATTGGCGTAAGCAGGAATGGCCGCCGCTTTAAGCAGCAGAGAAGGGTTGGTGGTGGCATCCACCGGTTTAACGCGAGCGATTGCCTCGAAGTCGCCAGTATCGGCCACTACGGTGGTGAATTGTTTGAGTTGTTCCAGCTTGGAAGTCATGAGTGTGCTCTATCCTGTGGGTCTGTTGACATTACCCGAGCGCTGACAGCCACTCAAGGGCGCAAATGCGTAACAACGGCCTGGGCGGCAACAACCTGAGAACAGGCGTTTGAAAGGCCTGGCGCTATCCGTTAAATACGATGCTGAAATGGCTTACAGGTTCAAAGGAAGTGACGGACAGTGGTTATTGAAGTAATGACTACTGACTACTGATCAGCGCAGCCACGGCGAGATCGTTCAGTTCTGCGTCAGGTATTTCCTGTCTGAAGCGACTCAAGGCTGAGGTGAAATAGACCACTTCGAGCGTGCCGTCGCTGGCGAGGTAGAGCTGCGCCGCTTCTTGCTCTTGTGCGGAGTAGACGAGCTTGCGATTCTCGGTCGACTCCTGGCTGGCAGTGAAAGGCGAGAGCAGTATGCTGGCGAGGGTAAAACCGCTGAGTACGGTGACTTGCAACGGGCTATCTGTGTTACCGACACACAGGCCATCGCAGTGGGCGTAAGCAGTGGCAGAGGTTGCAGAGAGGAGGGCCAGGAGGGTGCAGCGCTTGAAAACAGCAGGATTGAACACGGGCATAACGAGAAGGACGTCCTGTCGACAGTACATCGGCGTAATTTCACAAGCAGGCAACACTTCTTGGTTACCTGCCAGCCCGCTGGTGCTAGCGAGACTCCGATGCGGCGCAATGATCCACGCTTTGCGCCTGCACAACAAGGAAGAGCTGCTTCAACCGGCGAGATAGAAAAACCTGCCTGTCAGCGCCCCTCCAGCAACTCCGCCGCCTGATCCAGCAACGCCAAAGGCTCTTTAGCCTTGTGAATATCCACCGACAACAACTGCCGAAACTTGCGCGCCCCCGGAAAACCGGTGCCCAAGCCCAGCACGTGCCGAGTGATATGGTGCATCGAACCGCCCGCATCCAGGTGCGCAGCGATATAAGGCCGCAACTGTGCCAGCGCCTCTGCCCGCGAAATCACCGGCGCCGTGCTGCCGAACAATTGCTGGTCCACCTCAGCCATCACATAAGGATTGTGATACGCCTCACGGCCCAGCATCACCCCGTCAAAGGTCTGCAAATGCTCGTGACAGGCCTCCAGCGTCTTGATCCCGCCGTTGAGAATAATCTCCAGCTCCGGAAAATCCGTCTTCAGCTGCGCCGCCACGTCATAGCGCAACGGTGGAATGTCCCGATTTTCCTTCGGCGACAACCCCTCCAGAATCGCGATCCGCGCATGCACCGTAAAACTCGTGCACCCAGCATCCCGAACCGTCCCGACGAAATCACACAGCTCAGCGTAACTATCCCGCCCATTGATCCCGATCCGATGCTTCACCGTCACCGGAATCGACACCGCATCGCGCATCGCCTTCACACACTCCGCCACCAACACCGGATGTGCCATCAGGCACGCACCAATCATATTGTTCTGCACCCGATCACTCGGACAGCCGACATTGAGGTTCACCTCGTCGTAACCGTGCTCCTGCGCCATGCGCGCGCACGCGGCCAGGTCGGCTGGGACGCTGCCGCCTAACTGCAAGGCCAGCGGGTGCTCGGCTTCGTTGTGGCGGAGGAAGCGCTCGTGATCGCCGTTGAGCAGCGCGCCGGTGGTGACCATTTCTGTGTAGAGCAGAGCGTGCTTGGAGAGCAGGCGCAGGAAGAAACGGCAATGGCGATCGGTCCAATCCATCATGGGTGCAACAGAAAACCTCCTGGATACCGAATGCACTGGAATTTCTAGGTTTTCTGCGGGTTTAGTCAGCATTTCTCTACTTCTCATTTGCCACTGTTTGCAACGGTTTTTGCTTATTTTAGGATGGTCGTTGCTACAATGTAGCAACTCAAACCAGTCGTGTAGCAAAATCCATGGGATCAATCACCGTTCGCAAGCGCAAGGATGGCTCTGCAGCGTACACCGCGCAGATCCGCATCATGCAAAAGGGTGTGACAGTTTATCAGGAAAGCCAGACGTTCGACCGTAAGGCCACGGCTCAGGCCTGGATCAAGCGGCGCGAAACTGCGATGGCCGAACCTGGTGCGATTGCCAAGGCCAACCGCAAGGGCGTGACGGTCAAGGAAATGATCGAGCGCTACCTCGAGGAATACGAAAAGCTCCGGCCATTGGGCAAGACTAAGCGCGCCACCCTCAAGGCTATCGGCGAAACCTGGCTGGGCAAGCTTGAAGACAAGGACATCACCAGCCAGAAGCTGGTCGAGTACGCCAATGACCGGATGCAGAGCGACGGCATTCAACCGCAGACTGTGGGTAACGACCTGGCGCACTTTGGCGCGGTGCTATCTATTGCCCGACCCGCTTGGGGATATGATATCGATCCTATGGCCATGCCGGACGCACGCCGCGTGTTGCGCAAGATGGGCGCCGTATCCAAGAGCAAGGAGCGAGGCCGCAGGCCTACACTGGAAGAACTCGACAATATCCTGACCTATTTTGTCGATATGCGCGCACGTCGTAAGCAAGAGATCGACATGGTTAGGGTGACTGCTTTCGCACTGTTCTCCACGCGCCGACAGGAAGAGATCACCCGCATTCGCTGGGACGCCATGGACGAGGCTCGTCAGTCGGTGTTGATCACCGACATGAAAAACCCCGGGCAGAAATATGGCAATGACGTTTGGTGCCATGTTCCGGACGAGGCCTGGAAGATATTGAAGTCCATGCCGAAGGTCGCCGACGAGGTGTTTCCATACAATGCCAGATCTATATCGGCTTCATTTACCCGGGCTTGTCATTTCCTCGAAATCGAGGACTTGCATTTTCATGATCTGCGCCACGATGGTGTAAGTCGGCTGTTTGAAATGGGGTGGGATATTCCGAAAGTGGCCAGCGTGTCGGGCCACCGAGATTGGAACTCGATGCGACGCTATACGCACTTGCGGGGGAATGACGACCCGTACAAGGATTGGCCGTGGTTGGAGAGAGTTGTAACTGGCCCCGTGATTGGGGCCATGTCGCGTTAGGACGCTCGGTGCATACCTCTGCCCATCAGTTTTTCGTGCTCAGCCTTGGCCTTGGTGTGCTGAGCGTCGAGGTAATCGGCTAGGTCAGACAGGTGGACGCCTCGCGCTGACTTCTGGCTGCTCTCCATTGGCACCAGTGTTAAGTCTATCTGGCCTGCGGCGACCTTGAACTTCATTTTCTCCGGCGTCAGATGGCTGAAGTAGTCAGCGCAGACGCGCTCAAGCGGGATGATTGCCTGGCCGTTGTACTGGGCCATTAGTAGGAAGGCCGTATTCATATCGCACCTGTCATCGACTTTCCGGCTATGGCCAGTTCGTCGTCAAGAGCAAAGACTTTCTGCATCAAGTTGTGCTGGGTGTGCTCGCCGCCCTCACTGCTAGCTTCATTCCACTCTTTGCTGGTGACGCAAAGCAAATTAAGGTTGCCCATGCAGATGTAATGCAGGGTGGCCCCCACCGCAGGTATTGATTTCCAACTGCCCGGTTCATGGGGCAGTCTGTACCACTGGTTATGCAGGCAGAGGCTGAGTTTTTGTACTTTGGACTTAAACAGATTCTTGTCCAGTTGCACAAACTGTACGAGCGTCGGGTAACGCTCGATGCCGGCTCGCTGTAGGTAACCAGCTAAAGTTGGACCCTGCATGGTTACCTCCCCCAGCCGAGCAGGCTGATGTCGATGTCCTTGTTCTGCAACTCTTGCAGCGACAGGAACAGCATGTTTCGACCACTGCCTATCCCGGCATGTGGCGCGTACTTCACAAAATAGGGTTCTTCGTTGATCAGCTTGACGAACTGTGCGCCGCTGCTGATCACCGGGGTGCTGCGTTCGTCCACGTTGCAATACCGTGTGTAACTGGCATGAGAGAGGACCGGGTCGAGTACCAGGTACTCGGGGGTCACTGTGTAGTGTATGCCCTCAACCAGGTACGCATTGCGGGCGCCGGCATCTTCTGTACTGCGGGAGATCGCCACGATGACCGCGATTTTTTGCATCACCAGATCAATCTCACTCTGCACATAGCCGTCGCTGTTGCCGGTAAACCGCTCAATTACCGCCTTGATAACTGGGTCTAACGTCTTCAGGGCTTTGAACAGGTGCAGCTCTTCGCAGACTTCCTGCAGCAGCCATAGGCCGACCAGGACCACCTGCTTCGAAAAGCGCGGGCGGTCATCCATGTCTGCTGGCAGTAGCGCGGAGGCCTTTTCCATCAGGGCGTCGATGGCTTCGGGCGGGGTAATCAACGCCTTGGCCAAGAGCGCCTTGCCCAAGCGGCGGATGTCTTCGCGGTGGTTGCTGGCATAGAAAAATTGCTCACGGCACTGGCCGAGCTTTTTCTTGGTCAGGTGAACCCGAATGCTGCGCTCTTGAATTGCCGGCACCTCAATCTCTTGTTCCGAAATTACGATCAGCGGTGACGACATCGGAATGGCGATCGCCTCGGCGTTGGTGCGGCCAAGGTTGCCCTGGCACAGCCGGCCTTTAAGAGTTGCCTCGCCGTTCCACGCCTGTTTGATCCGCTCGCCCACGTCCTTGTAGGCCTGGTTAGTCATCTTGGACTTGTTGAACTCTTCGACGATGCGCGGAATTGTCGTGGTGCTGGACAGGTATTCGAGCATGGCGTAGCGCGAGGTCGACGGAGCGCTGACCCCAGCGTCCTTCTGCATGTAGTCGGTACCGTTCAGCCAGGTAATGAGGCCGGCACTTTTGGACTTGCCGGAGCCGGCGGCGCCCCACAGGCAGAGAATCGGGAACTGGCTGTGCAGGTGCATGAAGTGGGTCTTGAAGTGTGCGGCCACGCTCCAGCCGATCATCTGCCCAACCTCAGGTTTCTGATTGATCTTGAGCAGCCGGCTCAGCGCATTGTCCACCGATTCGTCGCCGCGTTCGGCCATGGTGCAGTGCGCAAAGTACGGGCGGGCCAGCAGGTTGCCGAGGAACTGGTGGGTGCCGCGCACCTTCACCGAGTTGACCGACATATCCGGTTCGACGTAGGTGAAGACGGGGCTGTTGTCGACAAAGTCCAGATGGACCCCGGCGGTGTAGACCTGGAAGATTTCGCCCACGTCTTGACCCTCCTTAAAAACAGCAAGTTTGATCTTCTGAATGTCGAGGTCACTGCCCTGAAACGTCAGGTCAGTGATGCCCTCGAACTCTTTCAGAAAGGCTGAGCGACCGGAAAAGGCCGGCTCTTTAAAATTGATCTTGCCTACCACTTCTCCGCCCTTCATCACGTTCATGCGGGTGCCAACGCGGCGTGGACTGGTGCCGTCCTGCGGCACGTTGATGAACACGTCGAGCGGCTGCAGGATGAAGTTGCTGATCCGCCGCTTCCCGTCCCCCTGTCGGATGTAGTACCCGTCCGACTCGGCCACCGCGCTCAAGCCAGCGTCGGGGTCTCCGTCCCGATTGATCCCGGCCTCGATCGGGCAGCCCTCACAGGGGCGCTTGCTGAGCAAGGTGCGGATTGGGTTGCAGCCAAAGCTGAACGTCGGCGTGTGCTCAACGTAGTGGATCTGCGCTTCGATGTGATCACGGCGCAACTTCGGTGTGTTGTATGTGCTGCTCTTGGCGCTGTCGGCCAACCGCGCGGCGAGGCTTTCGGCTACGCTCTGCGACACTCCGGCGCGCACGATGTAGGTGGCTAGCTGGGTCGCGGCATGGTTATACGACGCATCCGGCTTCAGCGAGTCGCTGTCGCAGAGCATCTGAATACACGCCGGCACCGGCTCGCGGATCGCTTCCATGTCCGCTGATGACGCGATGATCACGTGCTTGGGCTTGGCGTTAACGCGTTTCTTGGCCTCTTCAAACATGGCCTTCAGCTCATGCACCACCCGTCCTTGCGGGTCTTCGACCTCGACGGTGCGCGGTGCCTTTACCCACTCGCGGTAGCGGTCAACGGTCAGTTCAGCCAGTTCATCCGGCGTCACCGGCACCCGGTAGTTGCCGTCATGGCGCTGCAGGTTGACGATGCGGAAACTGTTGCCCCGACCGCTGCTGTAGACCGAGTAGTCGAGGCCCCGCACGTACAAGTCGCGGGCCAGTTCCTTGTAGATTTCCGGCAGGCGCAGGACGAAGCGTTTGCCCGTGAACAACGTCTCATTGACCAGAATGTGCAGGCCTTTGCTGCCCGACAGGTAAATCGCAATACAGTCCTTGGGCACGCCCATACGGGCCAGCTTGCCGACCAGTTCCTGGCCGCTGCTGATGGCCTGGTCAAGGTCGTCCTTGCAGTCGATGTCGAAGTACAGGGGCCCCCGGTATCCGACCTTGTCGCGGTTGCGCGGGATCTCCGCGTCGGTGCCGTCGCTGATCATCTGGTTCAGCGCAAGGATGGTCAGCTTCTTCGCGCCTTGCGCCTTGGCCAGCGCCACTGGATCTTCTTCACCCTGGCAGGAAAGCAGAAACCAGGCGTCATGTTCTGAGCGTTGGTAGTAATAGTACATGCTAATGTCCCCCCGCCGACTTGCCGCTTTTGACATGGTCCAAGGTCAGTTCCAGCAGCAGACGGTCGACTGCCCGGGCAGAGACATGTCGGTGGCGGAGAGAGTCGCATGAGGTAAACCAGCCAGACACGGTGTCAAGCAGATATCCGGTGTATTTTGTGAGGTCTTGGTGGGACAAGCAGTGGGTTTTGGCGATGCGGCGGATGAACGCCAAGCGTTCGTCAGCAGTCATCCTTTCCCCGGTAGTTCTGGGAGGATTTTTTGTCATTTTGGTTTCCTGGTCGCACCCTTGAAAACCAAGGGGCTCCGTCTCTAGTACCGTAGTGAGAGGCAAAATTGCCGGACAAACCGAGCATCAAACTTGAGTGCCGTCCTCTCAGTTGGGACGGTCACCCGCAATCAATCCTTACGTTCTCAAGTATTAACCAGGTCTTGATTTTCTGCCGAAATCTCCTCTGCAGACCCCGGTTTTGCTGGTTTTTCATCTTGCGCGAAGTTGTAGGAGGCCCCTCGTTCTTCGGCTTCTTCGGCCATCCTCGCAGCCATGGCCTGGTAAGGCTGTATCGTCCGCATCATTTTGTCGGTGATGCGCTGCAAAACCAAAGGACGCATGTTTTTTGGGAAGGGTTTGCCGCGTTCGTCGCGCATCGGACGGAACAAGCGGTAGTCGCCTTCCTTCATATCGCGATTTTCGAAGGTTTTGCGTAAGTTGCTGGTACTCGGCTTGTTCGGCAGCTCTACCATTAGCAGATCGCCCGGTTCGGCCTTGTTGTAACGCAATGCCAAGGAGTCGTAGATCAGGGTAGATTCCTGACATTGGGTGCCCCGCGTTGCAGGATCTTGTGTCAAATTCTCGAAGGCTAGGCAGCCGGGTTTTATTGCTTTAATCACCATGCCATTAGCATCCCAGCTGGGTTTGGTAGTGATTTTCTTATGAGTAGTCATATTGGTGTCCCCCAATTTATTACTGTTTGGTGTGTTAGTTAACACTCTTTTAGAATAGTCGATAATTTCACGTAGCTGCGTAAAGGTAGCCACTTCTTGGATGGGGTGTCACATCATCGGTGTGCTGGTTTTTAGTGTGCTGCAGAGTGGTATGGTGGTGTTTTGTTTTTATAATCTATTGATTTTTATCGAGAAAGCTATGTGCTTTTTGGTACTGATGGTGATGGGTATATTTTTTTCGTTTTGAGTGAAAATTTTTTTGAAACTTGTACTGAGTACCATAGGGAACTTGGATTAGTTAAGGGTGGTGAGTGGGTCTGTACTATCAGGCTAAAAAAAATAATAGAAAAAAGTCGTGGGTGGGGTGTCTGGTGGAACGTTAAATTGGTTATATATCATATTTTGAGGTTGGTATTTTAATGTATTGCTAAATGATATAGTTTGTAGCGCAATATGTATTTCTTGCTGTTATTGGCTGTGCTTACATATCTATGTGATTGGGTTTTGTGTTATGTGCCAGTTATGTCGAGGTGAAGGTGCATCCTTAGAAAAGAGCTCGACACCACAATGGTGAATCGTTCTTATTAGTGCCTGAGACAGCAGTCCGGATTGTCCAAGAAAAGACTGCTTTAATTGGTCCGTCCACGAAAAAATAAACAACGCCGCGTTCGAATAGTGGCAAATACGACCCGTTCGTGTGTTGCGTCCATCGAGGCGCGGTTGCTGGCGAAAACGGCCGCAAAGGAATGCGCCAGCCTGGGCGAGTTGATTGTCTAAGCATTGGCGAGAGTCCACCAGTGTGACAATAAGCGCTATGCAATCTCCAAATAGAGCCGGCCCTTGCGGGAAAGTTGGAACCCCGATGAAGGCCCATCACTGAAGTGGTGTTTTGATTGTGATAGACCTGCTATCGCAGGGTCTTGAATGTATATGGGAGAAAACCATGATTATTGGCTATGCCCGAACATCGACTGTGGAGCAAGAAGCCGGATTTGAGGCCCAGTTGCGTGAATTAGCACGGTGCGGATGCGAAAAGGTATTTCAAGAGCAAGTTTCGTCAGTCGCACAGCGCAATCAGCTAAATGCCGCAATTGAGTTTGTACGCGAAGGGGATTCCTTTGTGGTCACTAAGCTTGACCGACTGGCGCGATCAATTTCCGACCTGCTGCAAATTTTCGCTCGGCTAGAGAAAAAGCACGTTGAAGTCCAAATTCTTAATCTCGGGCTGGATACTCGCACACCCACTGGCAAATTGATTTTGACCGTGCTGGGGGGGATCGCCCAGTTTGAGCGGGAGATGATGTTGGAGCGCCAGCGCGAAGGGATTGCAAAGGCTAAGAAAGAAGGCAAGTACAAGGGGCGCAAGCCGATTCCAGATGAAAAGCGCGCTGCAATTTTGCGCCTGGCCGATGCAGGCACAACTAAGGTGGCGATTGCCAAACAACTCGGTGTCGGGCAAGCAACGGTCTACCGCGAACTGGCCAGTGCCCGAGCTTCGGGCTCAGATACTGGCAACTTGGCGCATGCAAACTCCCTTGAACACACCACCCATTCCGGCGCGATACACATATAAGTCGTGTGCCTCGCGCTGGGCTATGAGGGCAATGTATTCGCCGGATAAATACAAATGCCCCCTATATTCAGGAGGTCTTATGTCTACCCCAATCCTATTCTCTGTGCGTGCGTATCTTGGCGCGAACGACGTTGAACGTAGCGCGTCTGCGCTGACCGCGTTCGTCGAAGAGCACGGCCAATCAATCACCGCGAGTTATATCGAGAAGGAGGCTGGTTCCCCGCTTGATCGCCCGGAGTTGTTCCGTCTTCTGACCGAGGCCAATGCCGGCGACGTGCTGATCTGTGAGAGCGTTTGCCGTCTGGGTCAGTTGAGCGATACGGATTGGCGTCGATTACGCGTGGCGGTTGAGTTCAAAGAACTGTACATCGTCGCCCTTGATGTGCCCGCGACTTTGCCCTACATAAACGGACGCTGCCCAGGCCGCCCGCAAGCGATGATCAACAGGCTGTTGTTTGAATTACTTGATGCGGTCTCCCGCAAGGACTATGACAACAGAGTACGCCGAACCCGCGAAGGTGTGGAAAAGGCACGCAGTTTGGGCAAGTACAAAGGTCGCCCGATCGACAAGGAACTGCACGCCCGAGTAGCGGCCTGCCTTGAAAAAGGCATGACCCTGCGCGGGACGGCTTCCGTTTGCGGCTGCTCGAAAGCCACGGTCTCGCGGGCCAAACGCGCCATGGATGCGGCCGTCCAGGGCGAACAGTAGGCCGCGTCAATCATAGGACGGGAAAAGCCGCCCGTCCTCAACCTCCCCCAACTTGCGGGCATCAGTCGGCGCGGCTTGGCTGCGCGCGAGCGCTCCCCTTCATTGTTGGGAACTCTTCCCCCGGTTTGGCAAATACCTTGGCGGGGTCGACATCTTTACCTGTGCCATTGCCCCCGGCCATCAGGCACCCACCACGCAGCTAACAGCCTCAGGGGTGTATGGTCTCTTTCCCTGACGATGCTGAGAGCAGGCCTCCTTCTGCTACGACCAGTAGAGTGAAGGTACCACGCATCTCCTCGGTTTGAGTGTCCAGGGCGGGGGTCAGTTCCAACTGTCGGGCTGGATCAAGAGGGCCGAAGGTAGGTTCAAAGGCCACCCGATTGACGCCGAACTGTGCCTCAATCTGGGCATGCCGATCAGAAAAATAGCAACGGTGTGTGGCTGCGCCCAAGTCCACAGTGCAGAAGGGGTAGATGCTCCTTGTCCTTGAAGGTAAGTGATGAGCGTGACGAAACTCTAGCAGCAGGACTGAAGCACGAACGAAACCGTGGCCGGCTGAAAAGCTGGCCGAAGGTTTACGGCTGCTTGAAAGGAACCGACAGGAAATGCTCAGTTGCTCCCGCAGGGCAGAACCTTTCCCGCTACTTTTAGCTACTCATTCTTATATATATTATTTATTGTTATTTATTTATATAAGAAAGGAGGGCTGAAAAAGGCGGAAGTTTTCTAAGTGAGAATAACTTGTATCGAAAACCTTCAAAAATTAAGGCGCTAAGTACTCTTGGTTGACTTGGTGGCTTGTTTGTAAGGCAAATTCTTCGCGGGTATGTTTGCGGTCGTTTTGATAATTTCTAATATAATCAATGGTTTGAGGGGTTTAGCCGACTATCGCTTTTGAGAAAAGGTATTGCTATTAGCGCTACTCTAACTACTCGTTTAAGTAAATGAAGAAGTAGCAAGCGAATAATCATTCAGGTAACCGATAAGTAGTCAGTAAGTAAGCGTAAAATCTCAAAACTAGGTATCCGGTCACGTAGTCGATACCGATGTTTGTTGTCTCGTTTTCCGTGCACTAGCGGCCGTTGTGGCGGGGCTTGAACATGGCCCGTACGAATAGTGGGCTTTATTGCCACGCCCGTCTCAAGCAAGGCCACCTAGCAGGTGTTTGGCACTGCCACCTGAAAATAGATCTGTCACCTTTTTACTGCGCTCAAATCCATTTATGAACGAGGCTAGCGTTAAGGCTGTGACTCAGGGCAATGTTGGCACTCGAGGCGCCAGGCAGGGAGCACTCTTATATGATTTGGGTTCTGAAAGATTTTGAATAGGAACGGCGCATCAACTGCATGGACGATCCGCTTAAAGGTCTAGACATGGTGTGCAAATTAAGTGGGTACCATGTCTAGTCTTAGCGGAGGGAACTAGATGACTTTGCCGGACACATACTCATCTATGTCATAAATCTCAAAGTGGCTACGACTGGGCACAATGTCGCTGAATAAGTAGTGTGAAAGAACTTGTGTCTGCTCAGGTTGTGCATTCACCGTATTCTCGCTCGTTCTGTGATCTCTTTTACAGGGTCTCAAGATATTCACCGTGTTTTGGATGCCTCCCCGCTTTCGAAAAAATGTGCTACAGGTTTTCATAGAACATGAAGGTCAGTCATTTGAAGCTTTGCTTTGGCTTCTTCATATATCAACTCAAGGGAAAGAGTCAGGTCGCTCATTCCCTCTTCCTCTGTCCACAGTGGAACGTCGAGCGCTAAGCCAGAGCCGTCCTTGTATTCATAAGTATCTATCTTTTCTACGAAAGAGGCTGGAGGTAATACCAATGTATTACCGTACTCGGAAATTCTTGCCTCAATATCCGGTTTGTTGAGTCTGCCATACCAGTTTTTGGCAGAGATTTTATCGAAGTCGCCATTAACTAGTGCCTCAATCAGATCAATTATTTCTAGCTCGAGATTCTTGTCAATCGTCATTTTCGTCTGTTCCCTGGTATGCGAGTCGGAGTCTCCGACTGAACATCAATAGCCTTGAAGTGCTCGTCAGCATTTCTGATCAAGGTTTTTGCATCATCTTTCTTAATTCCGGCTTTGCGCAAGGCTCTGTAACCAATCTTACGTTCAAGTCTATAGTTACCTCCGCCAGCACGGCGCTGAGCTTGGGTTGCCTCGTAATGGGGAGTGCCTTTCTGTGTAGAAGGTCCCGGAAGTTGCACCGCAGGAGCTGCTTTTCGGTCATACCCAGGTAAGTCACGTACGGCCGCATCTTGGATGATGTGGTGTGCATCTTTTGCCTTCGCGTCGGTTAGCTCTTTGTAGCTTCCGCTTACTACAGGAAGGCCCGGTTCACCCTCATTTACTGTCGCATTAGGCGCAGGGTTCTCGACTGTTCCCGGAGTGCAATTCGGCCCACCAGGACACTCATCCAAACCCAGCGGATCCACCCATCCTGTTGGGTTGTGTACGTATTTGTAGTTGTTCAACCCACCCGCAAGCTTGATCGGATCCGGCGTCAAAAACCGTCCAGTGCTCGGATTGTAGTAGCGATGACGGTTGTAGTGTAAGCCCGTCTCAGCATCAAAATACTGACCCTGGAAACGCAGCGGGTTGTCGATTTCGGCGACGTCCAGTGTGGCCAGGTTGCCGTAGGCGCGGTACTTGGCGGACCACATGATTTCGCCGCTGTAGTCGGTGAGTTCCTGCGGGGTGCCGAGGTGGTCGAGTTGGTAGTAGAACGGTTCGGCCTTGAGCGGGCCTTCGCCGTTGAGCATGGCCAGCGGGCGGAAGGTGCCGGGTTCGTAAATGTAGCTGCGGTAGCGGTTGTTGGCGCTTTCGGCGATCAGCCGTTCGCCTTGCCAGAGGAACTCGGTGGTGTGGCCGTCGACAGTTTTGGCAATACGGCGGCCGAAGGCGTCGTACTTGTAGGTGGCGGTACTGCCGCCGGGCAGGCTGACGCCGATCAGGCGGTGTTGGCAGTCGTAGCGGTATTCGGTGACGAGTTTTTGCCCGGTGCCGCGACGTTCGCGGGTCAGGTTGCCGTAGGCGTCGTAGTCGTAATGGCGGTCGCCCTGCATCAGCAGGCGGTTGCCTTTGACGTTGGCCAGGTTGGCGGCGGGCCGGTCGCCCTGGCCCAGCAGGTTGCCGGCCGGGTCGTGGGCGAAGCTTTCCGGGGTGCTGCCGCGCACGTTGATCAGGCGGTCGAGCGGGTCGTAGTGGTAGCTGCGATTGCCTTTGCGGCTGTCATCGATGCCGGCGAGGTTGCCGTTGGCGTCGTAGGCGTAGCGGCGCTGGAACAGATTGCGATCTTGTTGGCTGACGCTGTGCGCCTGCAACCGGCCTTGTTCGTCGTATTGGTATTGGCTGAGCAGCAGGCCTTGCTGGCGCTGCTGTTCGCGGCCAGCGCTGAACTGGTGCGTGGTCAGGCGCGAACCGTTGAGGTCGATGCTGCTCAGGCGGCCGCCGGTTTGGTGGCGGTAGTCGAGCTTGCTGCCGTCGGGGAGGCGGCAATGGCTCAACTGGCCGAGCGTATCGTACTCGTATCGCAGGGTGCCCCAGCCCTGGTGTTCGGTGATCAGGCGGTCTTGCAGGTCGTATTCGTAGGCGAGCGGCCAGTGACCGTCGTCAACGTTCACCAGGCGACCCAAGGCGTCGTAGCTGTAGTGAATTTCTTCACCGTCGGCGAGAGTTTTCACCAGCAGTCGGCCAGCGGCGTCGCGTTGGTATTCGGTGACCAGTTCGCTGCCGTCATCGCCGAATTCGGTTTTCTTCAGCAACTGGCCGTTGAGGTCGTACTCGTAGGCCGTACGACGCCCGTCGAAGCCAGTTTCCTGCTGGATCAGGCCATTCGGGTAGTAATCAAGGTGGTAGTGCTCGCCGCGTTCGTTTTCGATCTCGCTGAGCAACAGCCGCGAGTTGTCGTAGCGATAACGCAGTTGGCTGCCGTCCGGGTTGATGCGGCGGCTGACCAAATGCAAACCATCGGCGTATTCGTAGCGGGTGACGCGGCCCAGTTCATCGCGTTCGGCGGTGACCCGGCCATAAGGGTTGTAGCTGAAAGCGCGGGTGGCGCCGCCGGGCAGGGTGATTTGCGCGAGGCGGTTGGCGTTGTCCCATTGGTATTGGGTGATGGCGCCGCTTTCGTCCTGACGCACAGTCTGCCGGCCGAGGGCGTCGTAGCGGTATTTGCGCTGGCCACCGTCCGGCAGGCGTTCTTCGAGCAGTTGACCGAGGTTGTTCCAGCCCAGTTGATGGCGGCTGCCGTCCGGGTGACGGATTTCCAGTAGACGGCCTTGGCGGTCGTAGCTGTAGGACGTTGCGTTGCTATCTGGATCGATCTGCTGGGTAATGTCGCCCTGGTTGTTGCGTTGGTACTGCCAGACCGAATCGCCGCGCTGGACTTCACTGACGAAACCGTTGCTGTACTCGTAGGAGGTCGGTTCGTCTTCTGGCGGAACGACGGCGGTCATGCGGCCGGCTTCGTTGTAGTGGTACTCAGTCACCGCCCCCAACGGGTCTTTTTCCGCGATCAAACGCCCCTTGTCGTCATAGGCCTTGAGGTGTTCGGCACCATCCGGGTCGACCTTGCTGACCAACCGTGCCTGATCGTCGTGGGTGTAGACCTCTTCGCTGCCGTCCGCGTTGGTAACGGTGACGCTGCCCTTGTCATCCCAGACGTAGTGCGCGTCCATCTGCGAGAAGCTCGCCCAGTGATGGATGCAGCGCGCCGACTTGCCTTCCTTTTCCCATTCCCAGAAGAAGCTCGCGCCACCGGCCAGTTGCCGCTCAAGAATCACGTTCTGATCGTTGTAGGCATAGCGCTCGGCTTCGCCGGCAGCGTTCTTCGCCTCGATCAGCCGCCACTGCGCGTCGTAGCCATAAGTGACCAGCGTCTGGACCGTGCTCCAGGCCTCTTCCAGGTTGTCCGCCGGGCGGAACTGCTGATAGTCGACGGCGATAATGTGCTTGCGGTCGTAACGCACGAGCAGGGCGCGACCGGCTCCGTTGTCGACGCGTTTGATGCGTCCGTGAATATCGCGGGTGATGTGCAGGCGGTTACCGTAATTGTCGCTGATGGCGATCAGCGTTGCGCCCTTGCTGTTGTAGCGGAAGTGGAAGAACTGAACGCGTTCACCGGCCTGGGTGAGGATCAGTTCCGATGGATCGTCACCGAGGAAAATCGCCGCTTCCGACAGGCTGTTGGTAATGGCCGGACGTTGCACGCTCGGGAGTGGGAACGTCGTGACGCGGTTTTCATGGTCGGTCCAGACCACCTCGTCGTCCGCGATATCGACCCGCTGTGCCAGCGCGTGGCTCCAGCCATAACCGAGGCCGCAATCGATTTCTGCGGCGCTGGTGCGGTAGAGGCGAGTCCACTCGAAGGGCATCAGGCCGTTGAGCTGGCCATCGGTCAGGGTCAGCAGTTCTTCACCGGTGACCATCGAGACCGGGCAGCCGTTGGTGCAGGTTTTCTTCGCGCAGGTAGCGCTTTGTTCGTCGGGGTTTTTTGACTGTTTGGAATGGTCGTCGACGTGTTCATGCTCGCGCATTTTTGCGTGATCTTGTCGGCCCCAGCCAATTTTCACTTTGCCTTTTTCAAAGGCGCCAGCGGCTGCGCGGGTAGCGACCTTCTTGTATTTATCAATGGATTCCATGAAGGCTTTCAGGATTTTGAAGACGGCCTTGATGAACCCGGTGACGGCTTCGAGAATTTTAGCGCCGTAGTTCGCCAGGCGAACGCCCAGGTAGGCAATACCGGACCCTTCGGCGGCAAATGTCAGCACCACGGCCAACACGATATCGATGAGGATCGATACCACAATGTTGGACATCTGCTCGGAGAATTTGCCAGCAATCAGGCTCGGTGGCAGCTCCAGGAGCCAGATGGCCGCCGTTTTCAGCAGCAGAAAAAGGGCAGCCTGGTCACTGGCCAGGAGCATAACTTTTTCCATGGCAGCCGGTGTTTCTTTGGCCAGTTTGATCAGATCGGTAGCACTCTGACCCAGCTCACCTGCGAATTTTGCAGGGTCCTTCAATATCTCGAATACGCGTTTTATGCCATCAAACGCGCCTTTGACGGCGTCCCAGCTACCCAAGGCAATGCCATTAAGGTAAGCGAGGTAAGTGGTGGACAGGGTCTGGGTCGGCCACAATGGCTTATAGGTTTTCCATTCGCCATCCAGCCAGGTTTGCAGCTGCTGGGTCAGGCCGTCATAGGAGTCAAATAGGTCGCTGATCTGGGCCTTGGTGACCTGGCTCTGGACGCGGACGTAGTATTTTTTTCCGGGTATTCCCTTGTAGACACCTTTGCCTTGCTCATCCAGCGTGACAGGACTGGAAGCACCACCGGCCTGCGGTGTGATATCGACGGTGATGTTGCCCACCGGGATGTCGTACAGCGATACGAATTTGCTCTCAATCAGCAGCCGGCCGTCTTTTGGGCACACGGCAACCGTGGATGAGAAGTCGCTATCGTTGGTGCTGACGGTCGTGCTTGCACTGCCGAGCTTGACGGTCCGGTTCATGCCGAAAAAGGCTGGTTTATCGAAGAACTGAGGACCTTTGTCCAGCCACTGGGCAAAACTGCTTTCGGTCAGTTCACGGTAAAGGCTCAAACTGTCCTTGAAGGTGGTCAGTTGGTCATCAACAAAGGCAACGCGATCCATCAGCCTTGCTCCAGAATCAGGTGGTTTAGCAGTGCTTCATTAAGGGGTTTCGGAGCATCGGGGCGGCGCACGAAATGGGCGACTTTGAGCCTCAGGTTGCTCTCGGGATAAGCGGCGTAGATGTCTGGGCGTTCCTCGCTCAGCCATTGCATCAGGTTGTCGATCAGAGTCGACGGGTCTTCGGTCGCGAGGCGATCCAGCAACGTCTGCGGCACCTCCCACCACGGCCACGCCTTGGCCGGCGGTACGCCGCGTGCGCCGACTTCCAGGCTTTGGCCATTGATCAAGTAGCGCTCGAACACCGGCAGAATTTCACCAGCCCCAGCGCCGAGGCCTTCAAGAATCGGGTAGATATGCCGCCCATCCCAAAACCGAAAAAACACTTCAGTCCCGTCCGGCATGTGCACTTGGGTCAGGCTGCGCAGGTGTTCGAACACGACGTCCGGCGAGCTGCTGGACACCGCCAGCCAGCCCCAGTCTTCGGCGTCGGTTTCGGCAATCCACTCAAGGAACGCCGAGCGGGGTTTCAGCTCGGCGAGGTAGGGCATCACCGGCTGCCAGTCGGCATAAGGTGTGCCGCCCCAGATCGGGATCAGTTCGGTGGTCGCTTCTTGCTGGTAAAACGCGTTGAGCGGCGCCGCATCGCTGGCGTTGCTGATGATCAGGTACAGGCGCTCGCCGGTTTGCAGCGGGCGGTTGGCGAGCCAGTTTTGGGGTGTCAGGCGATCAGATGGCACAGGCACCTGCCTTGCACTTTTCGCACTCTTCACAGAACGGCGCGTTGCGTTTGAGGGTGTTGATCTGCGCCGGGGTCAGCACGGCACCGGCCTTGTCGGCGTCGGCCTGCTTGAGGATGCCGGGCATCAACGGCGCCRCTGCGGTTCCGCTGCCCGGACTGCCGCCGGAGTTCATGTTGATCGCCGGACCGCTGAGGGTCACGCCGCCGGCGTCGATCTTGATGAAGCTGCCGCCGCCCTTGAGGGTCAGTTCGCTGCCGGCTTCGAGCACCACTTTCAGGCCGCTGCTCAGGTGGATTTCCTGGCCGGCTTCGATGAACTGGCTGGTGCCGATTTTGATGTGCTGGTTCACGCCGACAGTCAGGTGGTCGTTGGCGCGGGTTTCGACTTTTCGGTCGGCGTAGACGGTGTGGTGTTCTTCGGCCTTGAACTCGCTGTAGCTGTTGGCCTCGACGGTGTCGTGGCGTTCGTTGCCGACGCGGATCTTCTGGTCGTGCTCGATGTTTTCGTCCCAGTCGCGTTGGGCGTGCAGGAAGATCTGTTCCTGGCCTTTCTTGTCTTCGATGCGCAGTTCGTTGTAGCCACCGCCACCGGGCGAGCTGAGGCTCTTGAAGG